>CARSRA010000009.1 GCA_949063825.1 uncultured Candidatus Saccharibacteria bacterium | reverse complement strand
ATAGATATGTCAAATCATCACAAAAGGCGACTGGTTCCCCGGAGATAAAGGTTATCCATCAAGCTAATGCAGGTCTCTCGGCGGCCAGGAATAGTGGCATAAAAATCGCTAGAGGGGAATATTTGATTTTTCTTGACGGAGATGACTACCTAGAGGCGAGGGCGCTTTCGACAATTAAAAATGGGATCGAGCCAGGATTAGACCTTTTGCGATATCAAGCCGAAGAAGTATTTGATGATGGCAAAATTGTAAAATATGGGGAAGTTGGCTTTGATGCGCTTTCTGGCGTCGAAGCATTTGCGAGATTAATATATTATCATTATACCGAGAATGCTTGGCTATATGCCTATCGTAGGGATTTTTTCCTTAAGAATCATTTTGAATATGCGGATGGGTGTATTGCTGAGGATTTTGGTCTAACTCCATTAATTATTGCTAAAGCCAAAAAGGTAAAAGCAATTCCGGATATTTGCTACAATTATCGTCAGCGCGATGGGAGTATTATGCATGATGAAAAGAAGCTTGCTCGACGCACAATGGATATCGAAAAACAGCTCAAGAGGATTTTACCACAAATTGCCGAAGTCTCGGGGGCGGAGCCGATCTTGCATTACCTAGTCGTATCTTTTTTGACTGAAGCAACTAGACAAAAGCGGACGGATTTTCTAAAAATTTATCAAACGACAAAGCAAGCAGGCATGTTGAAATATATCCATCCAACTAGTCTCAGGGCGATACCGCGATCCGTGTTACTGAAATATTTTCCGAAGTTGTTCTATGTAATATATCGAAGATAAGAGGTGTGATATAATATTATCATGAAAATACCGCGAGTGTGGAATAAGCGCAATTTGGTGCTTTTGAAGGAATTGACTAAGACGGATTTTAAGTTACGATATCAGGGTTCGGTGCTGGGTTATCTCTGGGCTTTACTGCGACCGCTGTTAATGTTTGCGATTTTGTATGTAGTTTTTGCTAAGTTGCTTGGGATGGGTAATGATATCCCACATTATCCAGTTTATCTTTTGACTGGTACGGTGCTTTGGAGCTTCTTTACAGAATGTACTCAGCAAGGGATTCAGGCGATGGTTGGGCGCGGTGATTTGATTCGCAAGATTAGCTTCCCGAAATACATCGTGACTGTTTCTACTACGCTCACTGCCGTAATTAACGTATTGATCAATCTTGCCGTGATTGTGATTTTTGCACTGATTAACGGTGTAGTGCCGAGCTTTTCTTGGCTGTTAGTGTTGCCGTTAATATTTGAACTTTATTTGTTGGCGCTTGGTATTTCTTTTTTGCTGGGGTCAATCAATGTAAAATATCGTGATATTGGTTCGATTTGGGATGTCTTGATCCAGGCACTGTTTTATGCGATTCCGATTATTTATCCGGTATCTATGGTGGTACAGACTAGCGCTTTTGCGGCTAAGTTGATCTTAATCAATCCTATCGCACAGGTAATTCAGGATGTGCGTTGGAGCTTGATTACTCCAGTTACGATTACTACTTCGGATTTCGTTGGCGTGTGGGCAGAGCTGGCTGCGATGGGTGCTGTATTAGCAATATTCGTTGTTGGCGCGTTAGTATTTCGTAAGCGTTCGCGCTTCTTTGCGGAGGAAATTTAAATGTCAGAAAAACGTACGATCGGCAAGCGTATTGAAATATGTGACAATAAAAGCAATTCTGCGATTATTGCGCGTGGACTTTCGAAGAGTTTTCGCTTGCCAACTGAACGGGCCTGGGGGCTAAAACAAACTTTGTTTAATCGTTTGCGCGGTATCAAAGGCTATAGAGATCAAAAAGTTTTGGACGGGATTGATCTTGAGATTAAGAAAGGCGAGTTTGTCGGTATCGTGGGGCGTAACGGCTCTGGCAAGTCGACGCTGCTAAAGCTTCTAGCCGGGATTTATTATCCGAGCGCTGGCGAGATCACGATTAATGGTAGTCTAGTGCCATTTATTGAGCTCGGCGTCGGTTTTAATATGGAACTTTCTGGACGCGAAAATGTTTATCTGAATGGAGCTATCCTAGGCTTTAGTAATAGTGAAATCGATGCGATGTATGACGATATTGTTAAATTTGCCGAGCTAGGCGATTTCATGGATCAGAAACTTAAAAATTATTCTTCAGGGATGCAAGTGCGTTTGGCGTTTTCGATCGCAATTCGTGCGAAAGGCGATATTTTAATTCTTGATGAAGTGCTCGCGGTTGGTGACGCGGAGTTTCAGAACAAATGTAATGATTATTTTGAATCGCTACATGGCAATCAGACGATGATTTTAGTGACCCATTCAATGGATAACGTGAAGAAATTCTGTGATCGTGCCATCATGATTGAAAATGGGAAAATTGCTTGTGAAGGCAAGCCGGAAAAAGTCGCGAAAGCCTACGAAAAGCTTTGGAGTTAGGACGCATATTTGCTATACAATGTATGCATTTTGTATATACATCGTATATACAGCGTATAGCGTTTGTATTACGGTTAGTCCTTATTTTTGGGCGCGGCGATTAGAGTGGTAGTGGGCAATTCGCCAGCGTAATTGTACTAGCAGGAGTAATAGTTTTGCTCGTGCGCTAATCCGCCCCCGATTATCGTCCCGCATCCAGTTTTCTAGTTCTTGATAACTTTTTTGCCAGTTGCCCCATTTCAAGGAGGAATTGCGTACAATACTAGTCTCGGTGCCAAAATTATAGATATAGAGTGGCTTGGGGATGAAAATGATTTCGCCATCTTGCGCAGAGAGGTAATCAAATGCAAATTTTGTATCTTCAGCGAAGTCTCGTCCTTCTTCTACGCGAATGTGATGCTTTCGGATCGTTTCGGTGATAAAAATACGACCAGTCATACCATACATGCGCCCATCAAGGATCATGAGATATGTAGTATAGTTTGATAGCAGTTCTCGCGGACGGCGTTTACGGCGAGGTTTCATATAAAGCTGTTCGATCTTATTTTCGCGGAGTTTCCGATATTCGCGTCCCATGATTGCGAGTATTGCATTAGGATTTTTCTGCATCGCTTCAATCATTGCTTCGATGAACTCCGGCATGACCTCGTCGTCTGAATCGATAAAGACCAAATATTTACCGGTAGCGAGATTGATCCCGCGATTTCGTGCCGCGCTAACACCAGCGTTTTTTTGATGCTCAACTTGTAATCGGGTGTCTTCCTTGGCTAGTTTTTTTAGTATGGATAGGGAATTATCACTTGAGCCATCGTCGATCGCAATGATCTCGATATTTTGATAGGTTTGCGAGAAAAGTTCCCGCACTAATTTTTCAATATTATCTTCCGTATTCCAAACCGGAATGACTACTGACACTAGAGGAGATGAATCTAATTGTTTAGCCATTTTGATGATCCAAATAGTTTAAAGTATCGCGCATGATATCATTGATATCAAACTCTGTCTGCCAGTCTAGTTCGGTTTGAGCCTTTGTCGAGTCGGCGTAAAATGCAGCAAGGTCACCGGCGCGTCGCTCGACAACTTTGTAGGGTAATTTTTTTCCGCTAGCTTGCTCGAATGCTGTGATCATATCAAATACGCTAGTACCCTCTCCGCTACCGAGATTATATGCTGTCCAGCCCGGCTGTATGTGTTTCAGTGCGGCGAGGTGTCCACGCGCAAGATCCACAACATGGAGATAGTCCCGTATGCAGCTGCCGTCTGGTGTATTATAATCATCGCCATAAACCAAGAGCTCGGGGAATTCACCGGTGGCCACTTTCATAATAATCGGCATGAGATTATTAGGTTTATCGTTTGGGTCTTCTCCGATCAGTCCCGATGGGTGTGCGCCAGCTGGGTTAAAGTAGCGCAAAATAGCCACCGAAAACCCTAGATCAGAAGCGCAGAGGTCTTTTAGGATTTCTTCGATCATATATTTTGCGCGACCATAGGGACTAGAGATTTTCTCTCCAGTTGGTAGTGTTTCATTAAATGGCGATGGTTGATCACCATACACTGTAGCCGAAGAGGAGAAAATCAACTTTTTAACACTATAATCCTTCATGCAGCGCAGCAGATTGAATGTTCCCCCAAGATTATTTTCGTAATATTTTAGCGGTTTTTTGGTTGATTCGCTGACGGCTTTTAGTCCAGCAAAATGCATTACGGCATCGTATTTTTTACCAGCAAATACGTTCGCGAGTGCTTCAGAATCGCGAAGATCAACTTCGTAGAATTTTGGTTTGACGCCAGTCAATTGTTCAATTTGGTCTAGAACTTCGATTTTGCTATTATAGAGATTATCGAGAATTTCCACATCATAACCAGCTGTAATTAGCTCGACCACTGTATGTGAACCAATATATCCCGTACCGCCAGTTACTAACAAACTTTCTTTCATGCTATGTCTATTATAACAAGTTTGATAAATATACTCTAATCTTCTATTATATCACACTATCTCTATAAAGTCAATAGTAAACTTCCAAAACAGTGTCCTTTATGGTAAAATTAAGCTATGAAGAAAGATTATGGCATTATTTTCCATGTCTCGTTGATTTTTGGGGATGCGTTAGCGATTATATTGTCTTTTTTGACGGCCTATTTCGTGCGTACTCATCTAGATCAACGCCCGTTCTACTTTGAATCAAATCCTTGGCAGTTTTTGATAAGTATGTTATCGCTGTTACCAGTCTACTTGATTATTTTAGCGTGTTTTGGGCTATACAAGAAGTCTATTTTTTTGAATTCGAGTCGTTGGCGAGAGTCTTTGCGGCTCTTTTTGGCTTCGATTACTGGTATGATGGCGATTATCACTTGTGATTTTTTCTTTGATCTTGATCTTTTCCCGGTGCGAGTAATGGCACTATATTCGGCGATGGCTTGTTTTATATTGCTTTGCCTTTTTCGTGGGACGGTGCGGATTGTGCGCACTTTTGCCTTGAAGCATAGTAAAAACGCTACTCTGAGTGCAATTATCGTAGGGAATCACGCTAACACGGAATACTTAGCTGATTATATTTCGGCTTTCCCGGAATCAGGGTTTCGGTTATCGGGCGTAGTCGCATCAGCAAAGTATATCCCAAAGGATTTACGTGGATGTCAGTATTCTTCGCTCAAGGAAGCACTAAAAAGAGTTCAGCCGGATGTAGTGTTTCAGACCGACGACAAGAATTCTGATTATGTTTATCGCCAGACGCTAAATCGTCATTTATTATATTATTATGTACCATCATCAATGGCTTTGTCATCACAAGTGGGTGAACTAGAGCTGATTGGTAGTACTCCGGCGATTTTTGTGCCAGTGACGCCACTAGCTGGTAACGCTAGGTTCATTAAGCGTTTGTCGGATATTATACTTGGTGGCATCGCATTAATCCTAGCAGCGGTACCGATGCTGGCCATTTGGTTAGCTGAGAAACTTTCTGATCCTAAATCCCCAGCTTTTTATTCTGAAGTACGTCTTTCGCGTTACAATCAACGATTCCGGATTTATAAATTTCGTTCGATGAAGATGGAGTATTGCGGGTTGTCGCCGGAAGAAGCTTTCGTGAAAATGGGGCGACCAGGATTGATCAAAAAATATCGTAAAAACGGCGATAAAATTGATAATGACCCACGTATTACTAGGCTGGGGAGATTCCTTCGGGCGACCTCGCTGGACGAACTGCCACAGCTATTCAATGTTCTGAAGGGTGATATTTCACTGGTCGGTCCGCGCGCATTAGTACCAGGAGAATTGCGACACTATGGTGATCGCTCACTGCTTTTATCGGTAAAATCTGGCTTGACTGGGCTTGCGCAGGTTTCTGGTCGACGCGATATTTCTTTTGATGAGCGGCGTGCACTGGATATCTATTATATTCAGAACTGGTCGCTCGGTTTAGATTTTCGGATTATTTTGCGTACGATTGGTGCGGTGATTTCGCATAAAGGTGCAAAGTAATAAAATAACGAGACAGTAAAGGCGTGGATTAGTTAGCGGTCTAGTAAGCGTTGACTATTTTTCGAGGAATTGTCGATAGACCTGCTGCATTTTGGCACGCGCTTTTTCTAGGGAAAAACGTTCTACGGATTTTGTTGCCGCTTGACCGATTTTACGCCGCTTGGTCGGATTTTTATATAAATCTATGATCGCGTTCTGGAATTCTGTACCGTTTCGGAAAAGATAGCCAGTTTTCTCGTTGGATATAATTTCACGGTGACCTCGATTGTTACGTATGACGGCTGGAAGCCCGCAAGCCATTCCCTCAATCACGCTGAGCCCTAGTCCTTCGCGACGGCTTGCAGAGATTACAATATCTGACATTTGATATAATATATCCAAATCTTTGCGGTAGCCTAGGAATTCTATCGTTTGCTCTAACTCTCGCTTAGCAACCAACTGTTCAAGCTTGCCATGCCAAGCACCCTCGCCGATTAGAAGGATTTTTAAGTGAGGAATTACTTTGGCTAGTTTGCGTGCGTTTTCGATTATAAATTTCTGATCTTTATTTTTATTGAGCTCTGCAACGTAAATGAGAATAAAATCATCATCTTGATATCCCATTTTTCTACGTAATTGTGACTTTTTGATTTGTTCGATAGAATGGAATTTAGCTAGATCTACACCGACACCATCAAGCCGTTCGATCGCACCCGTATGGAAACTTTTTTTGGCTAAAGTTTCATCTTCGTGATTGATTGTGAGTAGCATATCCGTGTCTCGAGCCAACCACTTTTCAATTGGATAAAAAAGCAACCAGTTTAGCAGCGGTGCTCCCCGATAGAAGTGGAATCCGTGGGCGGTATAGAGTAATGGCGGCTTCTTTGGCAGTGATTTTACTGCTAAGCGTGTAACGACGCTACCGGACGGTGTATGAGTATGAATTAAGTCATATTGTTCAGTCTCCAATAGGGGACGTAATGCGCGATAGGCCTTTAGGTGTTTGTCGAGTCGGAGGGGCGAACGCGCAAAATTGATTATGATGTGCCGATCAACTCCTTCTATAGATTCATCATCGGCTGACGCATAGTGTACGATATAACCCTGCTTTCTCAAGTCTTGGATGAACGGCCGGTTAAACTTGGCAAAATTTGCCGTGTGAGACGTGAACAAGACTTTTTTCATGGTATAATTATAACATGAAAGTCCTTCGTCGGTTGTGCTTCGCTTTGGTCTATGCTTTGCCGGCGGTGCTATTTTTTTCTTACTATCCGATTATCTCGTTAGGGAACAACGAGACGATGAATTTTGAGTTTTCTTTACCGTTGATTTGGCTTGTGCTCTTTGATTTGGTAGCATTTTTATCATTCATCGCTTTAGGACTAGAGCAGAAGTCTCAGCATAAGACTGAAAGCTATTCATGGCGATATTTTTGGACAAAAAACTTTGGAAGTCTCACTGATCGGAAATTTTTCTTGTTCGCGCTTTTCCCATTTTATGCTACGTTATCAATCTTTTGGTCAGTAAATCCGCTCCGAGCCTTCTTGACGGCCGGGATCATTTGGCTGATATTCTTTGCGGTATTCGCGTTGATCTATTTAATCCCATTATTAAAACCAGCAAAGCAATTCCCATATCATCTAGTTGCAGTATTTTTTATTTCTACGGCGCTGGTTTGTGTTTTTTGTTGGATACAGTGTCTACTTGATGTTTTTGGCGTTTCGAGAAACACCACCCTACTTTGCCTAGGCTGTACTTCTTGGACCTTTGGTTTCCCACATCCTTCTGGCTTCGCGATTGAGCCGCAATATATGGGCAATCTCCTTCTTGCGCCGACGCTGTACGCGCTTTATCAGCTTGTGTTTCGGGAGTTTTCACGGCAACAGCGTCGATGGCTGATAGCTTTTGCTAGTTTTTTCTCGGCGACACTTTTTTTGACAATGTCACGCGGCGCGATTTACGCTTATGGTATTGCTTTGGTTATTTTAATTATATTTGCCATACTACGTCATCTAGGTAAAGAACGATTTTCGCTGATCATTATACCAGTAGTGAGTTTTTTATGTACTTTAGCGATGCAGGGGATTTTTGCGACGATTAGTCCGACGACTGATAATTTTTGTACCGGGACGACAAAGGTAATCCATCAACTCTCTCTCGGTATAATTGATTTAAGACCGCAAGCGGCTTCAGAGTCGGATAATTCGAGCCTTCCGGAAGGCGATACTGGATCGGTGGAAAACTCTGTGGATAACTCTTCGGATAATCGTCCGAATTCCAATGATTCTGATAGTGCTCAAAATGTTCCAGAATCTAAATTCGATGGTTATATCCCGGCATCAACGAATATCCGTCTTGGTCTGAGTGGGGTCGCCCTACAGACCTGGCTCAAAAATCCAATGTTTGGGGTTGGACTTGGTGGTGCTGGTGTTGCGATATCACGTGCTTTCCCGGAGAATGAGCTTGCTGCTCCGAATGCGATTATCCAAAACGAGCCAATTAGTCTCTTACTTGAGCTGGGCGTAGTAGGTATCGGATTGGTTTTGTTGGCATTTTGGCTAGCTTTTGGGTCGAAGAGCGAATTTTGGTCGTTACTGGATTTGCCGCTGTTCGTTGCGCTCATCATTGCTTACTTAATCACGTTACAATTTTTCTCTGGTCCCGCCAATGCGTTGCAAATTTATTTAATGCCGCCGTTAATTTATTGTTTTCTGTACTCAAGGTCTCTGAAATCCTCAAAGAGTACTTCTCGGTAAAGTTAAGTGATAATCTAGGCTACTTTTTGTCAAATTAGGTGTGGGGGCATTCTTTGCATTGACGTACATCGGTAAGTATGATATAATAGATAGAGAAGGACTATTTTATAGTATCAATATAGTCTTTGGTATGGTTTTACTGGAAAGGGGGTGAGATTATGGTAAAACTAAAGAGATTCTTCTATATTTTGGGCTTCATATTGGTGGTCAATATATCACCGACTGCGAAGACCTTAGATTCATTTTTTGAACCTGTTGTTTGTCAGGCGATGACCTATGATGATTTCAAGGCGAAAGTTTCTAAAATCACCAGCGGCGCCAAGAATTTTTGGGCAGATTCGGCGGCGGATCGAGCTAAGTTAGCTAAAAAAGCCAAAAAGAAATGGTCCATTTTGCAGAAAAAAATCGCCAAGCAGTACAAAAAGGCAAAGAAGCAGGGCGCAAAGGGGCTCAGGAAATTTAAAAAATGGCGCAGGCAACAGGAAAGGGAATTTTGGCAATGGTATCATGATCAGGTTTCTTAACCTATGTTTTGACCTTACGCTAAGCACATTATTATGTTAGCCCCGCAGGATTTCTGCGGGGCTATTGCATATAGTTAACGAATAGATGAGTTTGGTATAAAAACTGCTTGCAAAAGCCAAAGATCTGATGTATAATTACTATGTATCGCGGGATAGAGCAGCCTGGTAGCTCGTTTGGCTCATAACCAAAAGGTCGTTGGTTCAAATCCAACTCCCGCAACCAAAATGAGGTCAAAATCGCCCCCCCGATTTTTGGCCTCATTTTGGTTTTAGGCCTAAGTCGTATTATTGTCGTAATACTAATTGCTTTAAGATAAATTTCACAAGACCCTCATCACTACTACCTATGGTATTACGAATAGCTCTGCTGGATCTACCAAGATCCAAAGTAGTCCTCTCGACTTTGCCTACGGTGGCTACTATCTTTACACTTCGGGATCGTTGAGCAGTGAGACTGCGGTCGGCTATGCTTGGTCACGTACGGCGAACTCTTCCACAAATGCCTACCTCCTGTCCTTCAATAGTAGCGTTGTTTTTCCGCAGGACTACTACGCTCGTGGCAGCGGTCGCCCCCTACGCTGCACCGCAAAGTAGGGTAGATAGTAATCTGTAGAGAGTTAGAGAGGTTTAATTAGAGCAATTTTTTGCCTTTTCAGCAAAATAATCATAAATAGTATTGACTTTTTTGATAATGTGTGCTACAATAAAAGCATAAGGTTGTTAATTATTACGCTGTGAGAATTAATTAGTCTGAGGCGTAGCAACCTTAGGCAAATTAAAAACTTGCAGTAAATTTTTCTCAAACAAAATAAACGAGGGGGTAAAATTATGAGAAAAGAAAGATGGATAAGACGGGTAGATATCGCGATGATTATCGCATGCGGAATGTTTGTAGCTTTTTTACTGCTTTTTTACTGCTTTTTGTTGGATGCTTTATAGTAATGGCAGCTGCTTGTTGCGTATCAGATCATGGGCTAATATTAGAATATGGTGATCTCGCATTGCTATGGGAATTATGTGCATTAGCTTCATATGTTGTATTCTCTGTTCTCTGCGGCTATAGTGATAAGCTAGAAAAGTCACTAGAAAAGCTTCCGGACCCATTAGAAGAAGCAATATATGCCGACTGTGGTGAGACGTTAGATGAAGCGATGGAATATTTGCGCGATCAGCGTTTGGAGTATCGTGTAGCGTGCCGCGCTAATGGCGGTATTCTTGCCTCCGGGACACTGCTTAATCGTCGGTTGTGTAATATCTCAAAAGAAGGATGGAGGAAGGTTCGAGGCTATGGATCAGATTGGGTCAATTTACATAATCATCCTGGCCTTAGTGAGTCTCTATTTTCAAAGCAGGATCTGAAGAATTTTGTCGAAAATACCCATGAGATAGAAGATATAGTGGTTACGAGTCATTATACATATAGGCTCAGGAAGACGACAAAAAATGTATCTGACCGCGTAAAAGAGTTTAAACAGTATCTAGAAACATTACCTGATTTTGGGTCGTTGTACGAGAAGATCGGCGGCAGGAAAAAGCATGCAGTGCTGATCCAGCAGATTGCCGATCGCTATGGGTTTGAATTTACGATCGAGAGCTTGCGGCGTGATGCCGCCAAGAAATGGTTCGCGAAAAATCAGAGGCGACTTTGTGTCGCTGCGAGTTGTGCTATTTTGGCGTTCGGGATTTTCTGTAATCCAGTCACGATTCCACCAGACGCAGCAACGGCAGCATCAACCAAAGATATTATCTGTGTTGATCCGGATTATACCACGGATAAGGTGTCAGATGTGTCAAACGACTATATTTCTTCAGATAAGATAGGACTCACGGACCCTATTGATGGGGGCGCAAATGAACCTGCCTGTGGGCACGTTGATCCGCCAATCGACTAAAATTTACTGCAGTAAAGGGCCCACGAATATCGTGGGCCCTAATTAATTTAGTGATATTTTTGCTGAACTAATGAAGAAAACTTATTCTTCCTCTTCTGAGCCTTCGATAGCTTTCAGTAGGGAATCTTCGGCATTTTTACGCTTTTTGCGTTCCGGTGCTTTGGCAACTTCGATATCAATGTCATAGCCAGTGAGCTTTGAGGCTAAGCGCACATTTTGACCTTGGCGACCGATTGCGATCGACTGTTGATCTTCGGCGACATAGACCTTAGCCTTTTTGCCATCAATTTCTACCTTAGTAACTTCAGCTGGGCTGAGAGCTTCACGGATAAATTCCTGGGGGTTGTCACTCCAGCTAATGATGTCAATTTTTTCACGATCGCCAATCTCATTCATGATCGCCTGTACACGCACGCCGCGGCCACCAACGAAAGTCCCCACTGGATCTACGCCCGGAACGGTAGACATGACAGCGATTTTAGTGCGACGGCCAGCTTCACGCGCAATGGCGCGGATTTCTACTGAGCCATTCTCGAGTTCAGGGACTTCCTGACGGAAGAGATATTCAATGAACTCCGCATTTCCGCGCGAGAGTATGAGCTGCGCTTTGGCTTCATCGTGTTCTACGCCTTTAATATAAACGCGTAGACGCTCACCAACAGTATAATACTCACCGTCGATTTGTTCGCTTTTAGGCATAATACCAGTGGCTCGACCTAGGTCGATACGTACAATTCGTGGCTCGATCCTTGAGACTACGCCAGTAACTACGGTACCGATTTTGTCTTCAAATTCTGAGAGTACGGCGTCACGCTCAGCCTCTCGGAGCCTCTGCAAGACAACTTGCTTAGCGCTCACTGCACCTACGCGACCAAAATCAGTGACCTCAAATGATTCTTCGACGGTTCCACCGATTTCTGCATCTTTATCGATTTTTTTAGCTTCGGATAGTGGGATTTCAGTAGCCGGGTTATAAGCGAGATCGTCTTCGATGACTTCGCGTTCTACGTATACAGTAGCTTTGCCAGTATTAATATCGAGTAGAGCCCGGACATTCATTTCGCGGTCACCATTTTCACGCCGCCAAGCCGCCGCGATCGCCATTTGTACTACGTCGAGTACGACTTCTTCCGGTAAGCCTTTTTCCTCGGCAATAACATTCACCATCGAGCTTAATTGTTTGAGATCTAATCCTTCCATTTGTTCCTTTCTGCAAATTAAAAATCCCGGCCCTCTTGGGTCGGTCAATCTCTGTATACTCTCAATTATAACGCACGAACGAGAGAAGTCAACTCTTGACAAAGTTTATAATCATGCTATTATGATAATAGAGTGTTTTATGCACTCACACATCCCGTTAGGGATGAAAAGTAAAGGAGGTGCCTAATTATGGCAGGTACATTAAATTTAAAGTCAAATCCACAGTTGAACTCGCAGGAGCAAAAGATTGTCGATAGGCTTATTGAAACTGAAGCATTAAAATTCGGCGAGTTCAGGCTTAAGAGCGGACGATTGGCCCCGTTTTTCCTAAATGTCGGAGATCTCGGTGCAGGTAGAGAGCTGGCAATGATCGCAGACGCGTACACGACGTTGATTCGCCGTGAGTTTGCCAGTGAGACAGGAGAGCTTCACTTCGATGTTTTATACGGCCCGACATACAAAAGCATCCCGCTCGTGGCGGCGATTGCTATGCGCCTATTAGAGCGCTTCAGTCGCAACGTCCGCTACTGTGCGGACTGTCGCGAAATTAAAAAGCGCGATGACAGCGAGGTGCTGCTCGGCGGCCCCCTTAATGAGGGCGATCGAGTCTTGATTATCGGAGACGTTACAACGTCCGGCAGGACTATTGACGACGCTGTACCGTTTCTGGAGAAGCAAAAAGCTCAGGCAGTTGGGGAGATTATTCTCCTTGATCGGCGCGAACGGGCGGAAGGTACTCCGGAATTTGCCTTAGAAACAACGGCGAAGAAATACGGTTTTCCGGTGCGGGCATTCTTATCCATGGATAAGGTAATCGAATATCTTTATCATGGCCGGGGCGCTCGGCACGGAATAATCAATAATGATCTCTATCAGAAGCTTTTGGAATATTATGAACAGTATGGAGGTCGGATCATCTAAGAAGGTGTCACCTTTTCGTGGATTTGCAGTAGTTTAGGGCCGGCTTTGCCGGTCCTTTTCTCGTTGGTCAATATATAGTATAATTAATTATCATGAATAAATTAGAGATAATGGCGCGGATTCTAAAAGCGGTGATCGCTGCCAGCGGTATATTGCTACTGATCGGATGGGTGATTGCGCCTACGGTTTGGGCGAAACCGCTCAGCTATATAGTCACGATTATCTTGCCGTTTGTCCCGGATTTTTTCAAATATCTAGGGTTCAGGGCTAGCACGCTGCTAGTCTTAGCTTATGAGGTGTTTTTGGTCGCTGCAATGGTGCTGGGTATTGATCTCGATTGGTACAAATTCATCTTAGTCACGGCGGAAAATGACTCCTATTATGATAAAATCGTACATTTTCTTTCCGGGATCTTGGTAGTAATGGCGGGGCAGGAGTTTTTTGATCTTTATCAGCGTCAAAGTAAAAGTCGGCAAAATATTCGCTGGTTCCAAGTGCTGTTTTTGATGGGAGCGTTGGCACTGGTCGCAGTTGGTTGGGAATGTTATGAATTTTTGTATGATCTATTTTTCGACGGAAATATGCAAGAATTAGTCAAATCCGGTGTTTCCGACACGATGTGGGATATGATAGTTTCGCTCATTGGTGGTGGTATCGGTATAGCTTGCGTAATCTGGGCGCAAGGTGATAAAACCATTGACAAAAAGTAGAAGCTATGTCACTATGCGGATTTTAAAGTAAATTAGCACTGTTGACATACGAGTGCTAATTTGCTAAGATAGGGGTAGATTAGCACTCTTGACGATTGATTGCTAGTTTGTTAGAATAGAATAAGTTATAGAAAACGGAGGAAATATGGGAAAAATTATCGGTATTGACCTCGGTACAACCAATAGCGCTTTTGCGTATATGGTAGCGGGGAAACCGGAAGTAATTACAAACAGTGAGGGCGATCGTACGACCCCGTCGGTTGTCGCTATGACGAAGAAAGGTGATCGCCTGGTCGGTAAAGTCGCCCAGCGACAGCGTGTGACTAATCCTAAAAACACGATTTATGGCATCAAACGTCTAATTGGCCGTAAATATGAAGACGATGAAGTCAAGCATGATCTCGATATTATGCCGTACAAGATCGTCAAAAAGGGCGCTGGCGTAGCGGTGGAAATGGACGGCAAGGAATATACCCCAGAAGAGATTTCTGCAATGGTATTATCCAAGATCAAGGCTGATGCAGAGGCTTTCTTGGGTGAGCCAGTTACGGAAGCGATTATCACGGTTCCGGCTTACTTTGACGATTCCCAGCGCCAAGCTACTAAAGACGCTGGCAAAATTGCTGGTCTCGAAGTCAAGCGTATTATTAATGAGCCGACTGCGGCTGCGCTTGCTTATGGCCTCGAGAGTAAGAAAGATGAGCAAATTGCCGTTTTTGACCTTGGTGGTGGTACTTTTGATGTTTCGATCCTAGAGCTTGGCGACGGCGTGTTCGAGGTAAAATCGACCAATGGTGATACGCATCTTGGTGGTGAAGATTTTGATAATATTATCGTAAACTTCCTTTGCGACGAATTCAAGAAGGACTCGGGTGTTGATATTCGTAATGATGCTGCCGCAATGCAGCGTATCAAGGATGAAGCTGAGAAAGCCAAGAAAGAGCTTTCGGTTGCTAAGGAGGTTGAGATCAACTTACCGTTCTTAACGGCAGATGCTGATGGTCCAAAACATTTTGAATATACTTTGACTCGTGCGAAGCTAGAAGAGTTAGTAAAACCGCTTCTCGCCCGTCTTGCTGAGCCAGTCGAAAAGGCTCTAAAAGACGCTAAGTTGAGCGCAAAAGACATTGACGAGGTGGTGATGGTTGGTGGTATGACTCGTATGCCAGCAGTAGTCGAAGAAGTGAAAAAGATTTTCGGCAAAGATCCGATGCAAGGGGTGAACCCGGACGAAGTCGTAGCTGTCGGTGCGGCGATTCAGGGCGGAGTGCTTCAAGGTGACGTGAAAGATGTATTATTACTTGATGTTACTCCACTTTCGCTCGGTATTGAGACGATGGGCGGTGTTTCAACCAAATTAATTGAACGGAATACTACAATCCCGACTTCAAAATCAGAAACTTTCTCGACAGCAGCCGACAATCAGCCACAAGTCGAAATCCATGTTCTCCAGGGTGAGCGTGAGCTTGCGAAAGACAACAAATCACTTGGTCGATTCGTGCTCGATGGTATTGCGCCGGCACCACGCGGTGTGCCACAGATCGAAGTTACGTTTAATATTGACGCGAACGGTATCCTGAACGTCACTGCCAAAGATAAAGGTACAGGTAAAGAGCAGAGCATTACGATCCAGAACTCCGGTAATATGAGCAAAGAAGATATTGAAAAAGCTCAGAAAGAAGCCGAAGCGCATGCTGACGAAGACAAAAAGAAACGTGAAGCAATCGACGCTAAAAATCAGCTCGAGAATAGTGTTTATCAGGCTGAAAAAATGCCAGATGAATACAAAGATCGCATGTCTGAGGAAGACGCGAAAGTTGTGAAAGAAGCTGCGGCCGAAGCTCGCAAAGTCCTCGAAGACAAAGAGTCCGACAAGGCTGCTTATGAGGCGGCTAACAAGACCCTAGGCGACGTCCTTATGCCGATCGGTGCGAAACTTTACCAGAATACTACGGCAGACGCTAATGCTGGTAATAGCGAAAAGACCGATGAAGCCAATGACGGCGAAGCAGTCGAAGGTGAAGTAGTAGATAAATAGTCTACTCCGTCACTAGGGTGTATTGAACAAGACCCCCTAACAGAACAAAATAGCCCCCAGGCGATCCTGCGGGGTTATTTTTGTGTTTGCC
The DNA here is from genome assembly GCA_949063825.1 of uncultured Candidatus Saccharibacteria bacterium. Taxonomy (GTDB): domain Bacteria; phylum Patescibacteriota; class Saccharimonadia; order Saccharimonadales; family Saccharimonadaceae; genus Nanosyncoccus. The sequence continues at coordinate 11,442 of CARSRA010000009.1, read as the reverse complement.
AATATCGCCGCCAGTAATCCTGTAGCATCATAAAAATTTCTTTGAATGCCGCAGCAATCAATGGCGAAGTAATAATTGTGATAATTTCGGCTTCACCATAAGAAATTAACGCTACCTTTTTACCATAAATCATAATTTCCACAGGGCTTTTGTAGGCATCCTCCGGCATCATGGTTCGTTCGAAGAGAAACTTCGTATCAGTCCCATCTTGAGAATACTGACGCGCGTGAGGCGTGGCAGGCGTAAGAGCTGATCACGTCGCGATGCACTTCTTTCACTCCGTCCCTACCAGTCAAAGTCCGACTACCGGGAGCTTCGTTATGTGCGTAAAAAATATCCAATAAAGCGGGTATGCTATTTTTGAGCTCTTGTTCGCGCTTACTGACAATTTTACGTCGTTTTTCGGCGAGAATTTCTAGGCTCGATGGGTTTTCGGCTTGGTATTTGGCGGTTTTTTGACCAACGTTACGTACTAAGCGTAATTTCTCTAATTTATTGAGCAGGGCATAGGTATTTGTACGTGTTTCACCAGTGAGCGCGGCAATCTTGGCCGGGGTCAGTACGCCTTTTTGGATTAGGGTCGAATACACGAGCGCCTGAGGCTTCGTTAGTCCGGATTTTTGGAGTATTCTTATGGTATAATATTCTTATGATTAAATTCACTGGTACGCGTGCTGAATATGGTAAGTTTTACGCCGAAATTATGCAGAAAAATGGTCACGAATTTTATCGTCAGATTAACGATGAGACTCTGCGACATCAGTTGAAGATATACCAGAAGTTTTACCCTGAGATTATTATTGAGTTGGAGAATGTTGCTAAAACCGTTGGTATACCATCAGAGTTTATGCTCTACGAAGGTATTGCTGCCGCGGTTGATCATTGGCAGAATCGTTTGCGACCGCGCAATCATGGTTGTACGATTTTTGCAATCCACGAGGGGAAGAATACTTTTGTGGGGCGAAATTACGATTGGATTCCAGCAGCGCGCGAATTTTATGGCGTTTATCGGATGTCAATTGGTGGTGCGCATAATTATTTTGGGTTTTCGGATGAGTCGGTTTGGTATCGTCATACTGGAAAACATCTAAGGAAGCCGTACTTTGTCGATGCCGTGAATGAGGACGGGCTTTATATTGGTCTGACTTTTTCTAATATCGACGCCTGGGGTTATGGTCTTTTGCCGCCACATTTTATCCGTTATATAGCTGAAAAGTGTGCAACAACACGCCAAGCCCTAAATGTCTTTGCAAAAATTCCGGGCGCTATACCAAAAAACTTTTTGATCGCTGATGCAAAAGGCGATATCGCGGTGGTAGAGCATGCAGCAAAGCGCTATTCGGTCTTACGACCCAATGAACGTGGGGTTTTGTTGCATACGAATCACTGTCTAGCGCCAGAGTTACTGAAGTACGATTGTGTGCGCGAACGCCATCCTGGGACAGATACTTTCTTGCGCTACGCTGAGGCAGAGTTTTTAGTCAATCAACAGCTGCCAGGTTTCCAATTTACAGATCTTTGGCGGATTCTCCGACGCTCACATTATGTCTATAATGATACGACAATATGGTCGCTAGCTCTCGAGCTTGGTTCTAAGCGGTTTAATATTTATCACGATACCGCAATGGGGCAAAAGCAACAAAAATTCGGGTTTGGTGACTAAGTTTTGATCCATCAATAGCTTCGATCTCATGTTATAATTGCCAAAAGGAGCTTATCATGGAAAAACTATATCTAGTGACTAACCCGGGTTCATCTTCTCGCAAATATGCGCTTTACCGGGATGATGAGCTGATCTGTAAGTTGCATTTCGAGATGGAGGGCAAGGATGTCATCTGTACGCGAAAATTACCCGATGGTAGTAAGAAGAAAATCGCGAAAGAGTTTAAGAAATTGACTGATACGGTAAAATATGTCAAACAAATTCTGAAAGATGAAGGATATTTAAGCGAAAAAATGCAGCTGGCTGCAGTGATCGCCCGGGTGGCAGCGACGGGCGATTATTTCTCCCACGACCACAAAGTTGATCATGATTGCCTGGAGCGTCTCAAGATTGCCAAAAAGCGTGCACCATTACATGTACCAGTAGTGGCAGCCGAAATTGAGGAATGCGTGAGGGAATTTAAGGATACGCCGGTACTGACAATTTCTGATTCGAGTTTCCACAATACCCGCGATAGCGTACATAAATATTACGCGATTGATAAAGATTTGGCGGACAGAGCCGAGATTAAACGCTATGGTTATCATGGATTAAGCATTGGTTCGATTGCCAATTATTTAGAAAGGCATGATTTGGCGGCGGAAAAGGTAGTAGTCTGTCATTTAGGCTCTGGTAGTTCGGTTACTGCGCTCTTGGATAATAGATCATATGATACGACGATGGGCTATTCGCCGCTTGAAGGTCTGATGATGGCGACACGTTGCGGGGATATTGATGCGGCAGCGGCGATCGCAATTGGTCGTGAACTGAAACTCAGCAGCGATGAGCTAGAGGAATATCTAAACAAAAAATGTGGTCTGCTTGGCGTGACCGGCGAGACTGATGATATGCGCGAGGTGATTAGCTTGCGTGATGATGGTGATGAACGGGCGAAATTGGCTTACAATTTGTATATTTACCGCATTCAAAAGGCGATTGCGCAGATGGCGGCGGCGCTCCATGGTATCGATGCTTTGGTTTTTACGGCGACGATCGGTGAGCGTAATGCTGAAATTCGTCGTGATATTATTGCGGGGCTTGGATATTTAGGTTTTAATATTAATGACACCAAGAATGCTGAAGGTCTAGGTGAGCATACGCACTGTGTGATCTCGACCGGATCTTCAAAGCCGATTTATGTGATCGCCACGGATGAGACCGCTGCTATGATTCGCCGGGCACAGATTTTGCTCAGTAGGGGTTAATTGATGCAACAAAATGACCAAGTTACAGATTTAGAGACGGCTGAGATCCTGCGTCAGGCCAAACAGTGTTTGGAAAATGAGGGTGATTTTGTAGAATTTGGTTGCTACAAAGGCGATACGACTTTACTTCTCGGCAAGTTACTTATGAAGCCTACGGTCGATAAAACTTCACCCAAATCTGTTTCTGGGAAACGTTTGTTTGCCTATGATTCTTTCGCGGGCTTACCCGAGAAATCACATGAAGATAATTCTAGCGCTGGGCAGGAGTTCAAACAAGGTGCACTCGCAGTCTCAAAGCGTGAAGTAGCCGAAAAGATTCGTCGTGCCGGATTAAAGAATGTGGTCCTGAAAAAGGCTTGGTTTTCGGATCTGATTGCACAAGATTTGCCAGAACATATCGCTTTTGCGTTTATTGATGGCGATTTTTATGCTTCGCAAAAGATTGCCCTTAGTTTAGTTGCACCGCGCTTGGCGTCAGGCGGAGTGGTGATTTGTCATGATTATAATAACCCAGATCTTCCTGGGGCTTCGCAAGCAGTGGACGAATTCTTAGCTGAACATCATAATTATACGCTGACAGCGCGTCAGACTTTGGCAATTTTGGCACTTAAGCAATAAAAGTGCCAATTTCACTTAAAGCGTGATATAATAAGGGGAGTTATGGCAAAAAAAGATTATTACGAGGTTCTAGGCGTTTCTAAGAATGCTTCTGATGATGAAATTAAGAAAGCTTATCGCAAGCTGGCGGTAAAATATCATCCCGACAAGAATCCTGGTGATAAAGCAGCCGAAGAAAAATTCAAGGAAGTGTCTGAAGCCCATGATGTATTATCTGACAAGCAGAAGCGTGCGCGTTATGATCAGTTTGGCCATGCTGGTGTTGGTGGTGGTGCGGCAGGTGGCGCAGGCGGCAATCCATTCGCAGGCGGTTTTGGCGCCGCCGGGCAGAGTTTCAACTTCGACTTTGGTGGTGCGGGTGGACTTGATGATATTTTGGGTTCGATTTTTGGTTTCGGCGGCGCCGGTCGGCGCTCAATGCGCGGCGAAGATCATCATACTACGATCGTATTAACTTTCGAAGAGGCTGTGTTTGGTACGACCAAGGTCATTTCGGCTGGCGGTAAAGATCTCAAGGTCAAGATCCCCGAAGGGATTGATGACGGGATGTCGATTCGGTTGACTGGCAAAGGCGGCTCGGCACCAAAAGGCGGCGAGAAAGGTGACCTCTACGTAACAGTCCGCGTAAAGCCGCACAAACATCTGACGCGCGAAGGCAGTATTATCTTATCTGAAAAAACTATTTCGATGGTTGATGCCGCGCTTGGTACCGAAGTTGATGTTGAAACGGTAGATGGTAACGTAAGAATGAAAGTTCCAGCCGGCACGCAATCTGGCACACCGTTTAAGTTGTCGGGACATGGTGTACCGCTGATGCGTAGTGATGGACATCGTGGTCCACATATCGTGACGATTATTGTCGAAACTCCACACAACCTCTCTAAGCGTCAAAAAGAATTGCTAGAAGAATTCCGGAATCCCAAAAACAAGAAAAAGGGTTTTTGGGCTTAGGCTTTTAGGTTAAATATCGATTAAGAGGAAGACATTTTTAGTAGTTAAGCAATGACATAAAATAACCTAAAGCTATTGACTTTTCACTAATGGTGTGCTATAATAGAAGTATGAGCAAACGAGATCTCAAAATTATCGGAAATAATGCTTTTGTAGAAATTGCTGGAATCAAAAATATTCCAGTCAAAGTTGATACTGGCGCTGATTCGTCGGCGATTTGGGCGAGTCGTATCCGCATGAACGAAGAAAATTATCTTGAATTCTGCCTGTTTGGTCCTAAGAGTCCGCTTTATACTGGCGAAACGTTAGTTGCAAAGCAATATAACGTGAAACAGGTCCGTAGCTCTAATGGCCAAGTATCAATACGCTATAGCGTGCCGTTGAAGTTGAAGATTGAAGGTCGCACGATTCGAGCCGATTTTACTTTGGCTAATCGTGCACGTAACCGTTTTCCGATCCTGATTGGTCGCAAGACTTTGCAGAATAAATTCTTAGTTGATGTCTCTAAAGTACGGATTCCACGTCCGCCGACTTTTGATAATCAAAGGTTGAATAATGAATTGAAGAGCGATCCACATGCTTTTCATAAAAAATACATGTCCTAAACCTCATAAATTTTGGTATAATGAGTCAAAGGTGGAAAATGAAAATTGCGATTCTATCAAACGGGAATGCGAACTACTCAACTAAGCGTTTAGTTGAAGAAGCTGAGCAACGCGGTCATGATGTCCGCGTGATTAAATATAAAAATTGTTATCTTTCATTAGACGAAAAGGATCCGAAAGTTTATTATCACGGCAAGACTTTGCCGCGGTTTGATGCGATTATCCCGCGGGTCTCGAATAATATGACGCGCTACGGTTGTGCGGTAGTGCGCCAGTTTGAGATGCAAAAAGTTTGGTCGGCTTCGAGCTCGATTGCGATCGCTCGAGTGCGAGATAAGCTACGCTCGCAACAGATTTTGACCAAAGCTGGAATTGATACTCCGAAGACGGTAGTCTCGCGCAATACGGCGGATATTGATGATTTGCTAGATCAAATCGGTTTACCAGTGATTATTAAGTTAGCTATGGGTACGCATGGTAATGGTGTAGTTTTGGCGGAGACAAAAAAAGCGGCTAAGTCTGCCTTACAGGCTTTTTATCTCTATAATGAAGATGGAACGAATATCCTATTGCAAGAATATGTGAAAGAGTCGGCCGGAGAAGATATCCGTGCCTTCGTTGTAGGTTCACGCGTAGTGGCGAGTATGAAACGCCAATCGCTTGATGATGATTTTCGTAGCAACCTACATAAAGGTGGTGAGGGGGTTAGTGTGAAATTGACTTCTACTGAGACGCGAATTGCGATTAAAGCCGCTCGCGAGATGGGTCTGCATATCGCTGGTGTTGATATGATGCGGTCGGCGCGTGGACCGTTGGTTTTGGAAGTTAATGCTTCGCCAGGATTTGGAATTGAACGGGTTACTGGTCGCAATGTTGCGGCAAAAATAATCGATTATGTGGCACACAATGCTACGCGACGAAATTCAAAGGATAAAGTCGGAGCATAAGATAGCATGTCTTGACATTTTTAGCATTCTGTGCTAAAATGGTGGTATTCCTTTGAAATAAGGTAATGTTTTTGAGGTACTTACGATTTTTGCTTATGCCTAAAAGCAGGGGTGGGCGCCAATAACTAATCACGTGGAGAGAAAATGGGACGAAGGTCCAGGGCGCTAGATTTTGTGATACCGAATTTGCCGACACCACCAAGTTTCGGCGGTACTCCGCTGTTTCGGACGAGGACTCAGCCAAAATCTTCCAAGTATCAATTAGGGATGGTGAAGACTTTTGCTGAATTCTTGGCTGCATTAGCCGAAGAAAAAGCGCAAATTACGCTCACGGATGATATCACGATCACTGAGCGTATTGAAATTCATCAAGATGTGACAATTAACTTCAACGGGCATAGTATGGTCTCGAATATTCCAGAGGATCGAGCGCGAGTTTTTGAAGTGAGCCATGGCGAATTGACCTTGACTGGTAAAGGAAAAATCTTTGCACTAGGCGAGGATAATGTAGTAATACGGGCTACGGGCGCCCTCAGTTCAGGAGTACCAGACTATACTGTAGTGACAATTGATAAGGAAATTGAGATTTATGCACCGGATGGGCATGCGATTTTAGTGACTTCGAGTACCGGCGTGGCCTATGGCGTAAGAGTTGATTTTGCAGGAAAGATTTTTGCGCGTAACGGAATTTGGCTGAGCGCTAGGGTGCAGGGGCGAGGTAAGACTCAGCCAGTGATCCGCATTCGCGATGAAGCGGAGATTGTTGCTGATGGTCAGAATGGAGTTGCATTGCAGGCTGAAGGTTTAGCTGAATGGCGGCTCGGAGCGGTTAATATTTCTGGTGCATACGGTATGTGTTTTTATGAAGGTGCGGCGGAGTTACGGTCTCCTAAAATTGCTGCAACCGGTAGTGCATTGTGGCTGGGCGGTGAGACACTGAGCTTGGAGGTTTTAGGTGGAGTTTATGCCGGGGAAGATTATGGACTTGCCGGTGTCCTGAACGATCCGACGCGAGTTAAGTTAATTGGTGGTGAGTTTTGGGGCCAAAAAAATGCGGTTTCGCCGGATCTGCAAATTCTAGATTTTTCTGAAGGGGCGGAATTCTACTGTGGCACGAAAGATTTCCATGAAGAGCAAATTTCTACGTGGGGTGATATGCCAAGTGAATTGATCCAGCCTAAGCCGGATAGCACTCATGAACGTCAAGAATTAATTGCGGCAATCATGGATTTGAAGAAATTGCAGCGAGAAGATTTTGCAGCTGGATATTTTGAGCTTATGGATTTTATCGAATACGCAGAGATGGTTCTCGTGAGTGAAGAAACTAGTACGAACAAGATTCACGAAGTTGCTGAGGAGCTGCTCGTGCGTATGGATGCTCTAGAAATGACTGATAATTCGACGATGAGCGATGATGAGTTAGATAATCTGTTCTATAGTAAAAAGATTCCACCAGAATTACTAGAGCCGGATGATCCTAAGCCAAGACACGGAAAAGGATCTATAAAGTTTAGGGTTGGTCTGAAGAGGCAACGTCGTCGCATGGTTGCTTAGTATTGAAGACGCTATCTACCCTACTTCGCGATGCAGCGTAGAGAGCGACCGGGGCCACGAGCGGCGTAGTGCTGCGGATTAACAGAGCTGTAATTGAGGTCCAGGTAGTAGGCACGCGACGAATCGTACGCTGTGCGTGACCAGAAGTTCCCAACCGCAGTCTCACTGCTCAACGAACCCGAAGTGACGCTGTAGTAGCCAGTGTAGGCAAAGTCGAGGGGTTTATTAGTTATGCTTGTAGTATTTTTCAGTTCTGCTGTATGCTGAGGAGGGGGACCAATACTACCTTGCTGTAACAAGGGTGAAAAGTGTAAAAATAAACTTGTTTTACATTGACTAAAGTAGTAAAATCAAGCCAATATGCAAAAAATTCGCCATCTCCTATTCGACTGTCTGCATCCGTCTCGATGTTTTTACGCTGCGGTTGTAGGTGTGATTCTGGGCACTGCAATGACTTTACTGACGCAGAAAATCTTTATCTCGGGATGCTACGGATTGCTGGGGGTTACGATAATAATATTGTTTTGCTTTTTTAATTCTCGTAGGATACTATTGCTAGTTGCGCTTGTATCTGGCATGATGATCGCGAATATTCGGATTGCTCCCGAACTTTACGCTCTCGAAGTATTCGCAAATCTAGTAGATCGGGAGGTGACTTTGGTCGGTACGATTAGCGAAGATCCAAATATATCCGGTAATAATTTCAAATTACGCCTAAATGATCTCAGGGTAGAATTCCCGAGCGGTGAACAAATCGATTTAGCGGGGAAAGTCTACGCTCAACTTTCAAGCAAAGTCCAACTAGAGCGTTCGGACAGAATTACATTGAATGGCAAGCTGGGCTCGGGATTTGGCGTTTTTAGCGCGACATTTTATCGACCAGAGTTAGTTGCAGTAGAACGCGCTGAATATGGAGATGTTTTTGCGAGAATCAAGCATCGTTTTATTGGTATGGTTAAAGCTGTAATTCCATCTCCAGAAGTTGATTTAGGATTAGGTTATCTGGTTGGCGAAAAATCAGGGCTATCAGAAGAATTTTCCGAACAATTGCGAGCTGTCGGTATGACACATGTCGTGGTGGCCTCTGGAGCGCATTTAGGGATTTTGATCGGTTTTGTTCATAAAATGTTTGGTCGTATTTCCCGTTTTGCAGGAGCGGTAGTTGCAATATTTGCAATTTTCGGCTTCGCTATGTTGGTTGGTTTTACACCTTCGATGACGCGCGCAGTATTGGTGTCGGTACTTGGAATTGTCGTGGGTTATGTGGGTAGGAGTTTTTCGCCGCTTTGTTTAATATTATTAGTTGCTGCAATTACATTATTGCTTGACCCACTAAATCTGTTGAATTTAGGCTGGCAATTATCCTTTGCCTCATTTTTTGCCATTCTTGTCTTAGCTCCACAGACTTGCCGGTTGCTTTATGGTGGTAAATCTCCGCCTTGGCTCGCATCAATGTTAATAACTAGCATAGTAGCTAGTATTACTTGTGCGCCAATTTTGATTTACAACTTTGGCAGTATTTCGTTGCTTTCGCTTGTGGCGAACTTGGTGATTTTACCAACTCTACCGTATGCAATGTGCCTAGTGCTGCTGAGTGGGATCTTGGGTTTTATTCCTGGTTTAGGATTAATTATTGTAAAACTAGCACGATTATTGCTGAGTTTGCATATTTCTGTAATAGAATTTTTGAGCGACCAAAAAATCTTCATAATGGAACTTCCGACAGCGGATTTTCGAGTTTTTGGAATTTATTTAGTGCTGGCTATTTGGCTAGGACTAGTGATTTTACGATGTGGTACAATAAAGAGATGGAAATTCAATCGACTCAAGAAATGACTGAACTGGGACGTAAGCTTGGTGAAAAAATGGCGACGCCGGCTGCGATTGAATTGATCGGTGATGTCGGTGTAGGGAAAACTACTTTTACGCAGGGGCTTGCGGAGGGGCTCGGAATTGATGAAGAGATTAATAGCCCGAGTTTTACGATTTCCAAACGCTACGCTTTACCAAAAGGCGGAGAACTAGTGCACTATGATTTTTACCGATTAAATGATGCGGGGATTATGCGTGATGAACTCGCGGAAACTCTGGCGGGAGAAAATAATGTTGTTATAGTGGAATGGGCTGGAGGAGTGGCGGATTTATTGGGTGATAGAGTAGTTAAAATTAACATTTCATTGCAAGAGGATAGTAGTAGGTTGGTAGAAATTAGTGATCCGAATCATTTTTTAATGAATAATGGGAGATGAAATATGAAACTCTATCTTGACACTTCAACGAACCTTTGTACGATGCGACTGAATGAGCACGAATATCAACATGATTTTGGGCATAAAATGACGGAGGAAATCTTGCAGTTCATCCATGAAAAATTATTAGAAAATGACTCTGATTGGCAGGACATTAGTGAGATTCATTATTTTGCGGGTCCAGGGTCATTTACGGGATTAAGGATCGGAGCCGCAATTGTTAATGTATTGGCTGATCAGTTGCATATCCCACTTTACGATCAAGATGGAAATGAGCGGCAAATTATTCTGCCCGATTATGGTCGACCAGCAAATATATCTACACCGAGAAAATAGGAGGATCATGCAGGAGCCATTATACATCGCTGAATTTTTAGGATGGCTAGATAATTTTATTAACTATGGTGCACTCCTGAATAAATACACGAGTGATGATCATATTTTTAGCCTTGAACCCGAGCGAGATTTAGTGCAGAAATTTGGTTCACCTGAGAAAGCTGTCCCTTCAGTACATATTGCTGGGTCGAAAGGAAAAGGTTCGGTTGCCAAGATGCTGGCCTGTATTCTAGACGAGGCTACAGGTGGGCCAATATCGATTTTTGCTTCACCACACGTTTATGAGTTTCGGGAGCGTGTATGCTCGGCGCGAGGATTTTTTACAGATGAAATATATCAGACAGCAATTGAAGAATTAAAGAAAGCTGTCGAGATTCATCACTTGGAGGATATTAGCTGGTATGAATTAGTGACGGCTTTTGGCTTCCTTTGCGCACGGAATGTTCAAGCGAAATATAACGTAATCGAGACTGGTTGTGGTGGGCGTCTTGATGCGACAAATATCATAAAACCAGAGCTTACGATTATTAATCGAATCGAATTAGAACATACTGCTTTACTGGGTGATACTTTGGAGAAGATTGCAGGTGAAAAGGCCGGGATCATCAAGCCAGGAGTGCCGCTTCTAGTTTCTAGACAGGCAAAAGAGTCAGTGTTGGATGTCTTTCGCAGGACGGCGGGGAAACTTGGCGCACCAATATACTTTGTAGAGGAAGCTTGCGAGATCTCTAATATACATTATGCGAATTCAAGTATGCATGTTGATATTTCTGGAAAGCTGTTCCAACAACCATTATCACTAGACCTCAAAATGTTTGGTGAAAAACAAGCAGAAAACGCGGCTCTAGCAGCCATGGCAGCAAAAATTTTGTTGCCAGAAGTTGCAGAGTCGGAAATCGAACGGGGACTTTCTAGGGCGAGTTTGGTGGGGCGATTTGAGCGACGCGGAAAGGTCATTTTGGATGGTGCACATACACCAGAAAGTATTAAACAGACCTTGGATATATTGGATAAATTATATCCAAATCAAAAATGCAACCTGCTGTTTGCGGCGGTGGACGGAAAAGATTTAGAGCATATCGTACCATTATTTCGGGAGAAGTTTGAAAAAGTGTATTTAACGGTCCCGGGAAGTATGAAAGACGGTAAGCTTGAAAATACTGAACGTTATTTTCAGAAAAACCAAATCCAGTTTTCTGCAAGCGAAAATTTCAGCGAGATTATTAAAGAGGCTATAGAGGCAACGCAAGATGATCAAAAATTGCTTGCGATTGG
>CARSRA010000008.1 GCA_949063825.1 uncultured Candidatus Saccharibacteria bacterium | reverse complement strand
TGCGATTGGCTCATTTTACTTACTTGAGAAGGTTGTGGCGGCGTTACCATGATAGTAATGGTTGCTCAGGCCAATTTATTTTTTATAGATTTTATGATACAATTATAGTGGAAAGTTATTAATTTATATTTTTTGTTACCCCATCGGCATAGAGGAAAATGTCGATAAACAATGAGAAAGGTTTAGATATGGATGTAATTCCAGTGATTATTGCCCTTGTGCTAGGCGTGGGCGCTGGCGCAGGTGGAATTTTTGTGTATAACAAGAAAAACGAGAATGGCGGAAAGAATAAAGCTGATGATCTCGTGCGTAAAGCTAAAAATGAGGCATCGGATATTGTCCTAAAAGCCAAAAATGAGGCATCGGAAATCGCGTCAAGATCGCAAGAAGAAGAAAGTTTGCGTCGTAAAGAATGGAAAAAGACTGAGGGGCGTCTGACTGAGCGCGAAAATAACCTAGATAATAAATTGGATCAGCTCGAAAAAAAGACTGAGCGATTGGCGCGTCAGGAGAAAGAACTCGACGAGCTAAAGGGTGAAGTGCGCGAGATCCGCAATCGCCAGCAGGAGAAATTGGAAAAAATTGCTGGGTTATCTAAAGTTGACGCGCGTGACAAGCTCATGCAAATGACGGAGCGCGACATCAAGCAAGACCTCGCGGGATTAGTTGTCAAAGAGCAGAAAGAGATCAAGCATGATCTCGATGAAACTGCACAAGCAATTTTGCTTACGGCGATGGAGAGAATGTCATCAGAAGTAACAGCTGATCGTACAGTGACGGCGCTGAAGTTACCAGATGATGATATGAAAGGGCGTATCATCGGTAAAGAGGGACGCAATATCCAAGCATTGCAGCGCGCGACTGGCGTCGATATTATGGTGGATGATACTCCAGGAATGGTAGTTCTTTCGAGTTTTGATCCGATTCGTCGGCAGGTCGCGCGTTATGCTTTGGAGCGACTTATGAAGGATGGGCGGATCAATCCTTCGAGTATCGAAGAGGCTGTGGCAAAAGCTGAGCGTGAAATCGAAAAAGAAGTGATGCGGGCTGGCGAAGATGCTGCACGCGAAGTTGGCGTAGTAGGGATTCCTCGTGAATTACTGCACTTGCTCGGTGAGTTGAAGTTCCGTACTAGTTATGGTCAGAATGTTTTATTGCATTCGGTTGAAATGACACATATTGCTGGAATGATCGCGGAAGAAATCGGCGCTGACAAGCGCGTCGCTAAGACTGCTACTTTGCTACATGATATTGGTAAAGCCGTTACTCATAAGATTGAAGGGAAGCATGCCGAAATTGGCGCAGAGCTAGCCAAAAAATATGGCATGTCGGATGCAGTTGTGCATGCAATGGCTGCACATCACGATGACATCGAGCCGACTACGCCAGAGGCCTTGATCGTTAAAATTGTTGATTCACTTTCGGCGGCGCGTCCGGGTGCGAGGAATATTTCGGCAGAGAATTTTGCTGAACGCATGCGCGATCTTGAGAATATTGCAACTAGCTTCCCAGGTATCGATAAAGCTTATGCGATTTCAGCTGGTCGCGAGATTCGTGTTATTGTTGAACCAAAACAGATCGATGATCTTTCGGCGTTGAAGTTAGCGCGCGATATTGCCAACAAAATTGAAGCTACGATGTCTTATCCAGGAGTTATTAAGGTGAATGTAATTCGTGAGACACGCGCAGTCGAATATGCCAAGTAAAGAACCTCATCATGATCCTGTCGAACCAGGTCAGACTTCTGGGTCGCCGATTAGAAAGCGCCTGAGCACTAAAACGATCATCAAGCTTTGGCTAATTGCCGTTGTCTTCGTAGCGATATTTGCCTATTTGACTTGGGATATTGTAGCCAAGGGTCCGCTAATGCAGTTGCTTACGAATCGTGATGAGATGATTGCGCGAGTTGAATCTTGGGGAATTTTTGCGCCATTATTATATATATTATTGCAAGTCGTCCAAACGGTAGTAGCGCCCATCCCCGGTCAAGTTGTAGGAAGCATCGGTGGATTCATATTTGGTTCATGGGGGATTTTATGGACGACAATCGGTACTTTGCTAGGTTGCTATATCGTTTTTAAAATTTCACGGCGTTTTGGTCGACCATTTTTAGAAAAGATCTTTAAAAAATCTGCGATTGAACGATTTGATTTTATTATCAACTCTAAGAGCACTTCACTAATATTATTCCTGATTTATTTGCTGCCAGGTTTCCCAGACGATCTGATTTGTTATATTGCTGGTCTCACGTCACTTTCAATACGAAAATTAATGTTGATTTTAATTTTAGGACGTTTACCGGTAATTATCGTGACTAATTATCTCGGTGCTGGACTTACGACAAATCTATCGGGCGTTATTATTTTATCGGTCGTAGCGGTAATTTTGCTCGGTATTGGATTGTGGCAACATGAGCGAATCTTGGGGTTTCTGAAGAAACATTTTGATCATCACCCTGAGGATGACAATGGAGTGAAATCATGAGAGAGTTTATACCGAAAAATGCACGTTTAGTGCCGACGAAGGCTGAAAAAGTTTTTCATGGTGAGATTTATGATGTCTATCAATGGCCGCAAAAATTGTTTGATGGTTCTACTGCAACATTTGAGATGGTAAGTCGTCCTGACACAGTAAAGGTCATTGCGGTTAAGAATGATAAGATTGTAATTGTAAAGCAGCGTCAGCCGACGTTAGATTGGTATTATGATTTTCCGAGTGGTCGTCATGATGATACTCAAGAGACCGAGTTGGAAGCCGCGAAGCGTGAGCTACGCGAGGAGACTGGTATGCGCTTTAAAAATTGGAAATTAATTGATGTCAGGCAGCCTTTCATCAAGATTGATTGGTTGGTTTATACTTTTCTTGCTACCGATTTTATCGACCAGGGCGCGCAGGACCTCGATGCTGGTGAAGAAATTGAAGTTATGGAATTAAGTTTTGGTGACGTACAGAAACTAGCTGGTCAGTCAAATGCAATTTACATGAAGAATGACACTGAATTTAGGAAATATAAATCACTGGGAGATCTACTGAAATCTCCAGCATTATATCAGTATAAATCGGCTGTGTTATAATTAGAATACTATGAAGGCTGCAAAAAAGACTAAAGAAGTCAAGGAAAATAAGAATAAGCTGAGCGTAGTTTGGCGCGAAGTTTGTCGTAAACAAAAAAGTTTGCTGGTTGCAATGGCAGTGTTGGCACTCGCAAGTCTACTCTTATTAATTTTATCGTTTATGATGTTGCGACCGAATACTAGCGTCGTAATTGTCGGCTACGGCGACGTGTATGGTGAAATTGCCGGGATCAGCGGAGGATATCGACGTAGCGGCTGGATGATGATGTTGGCGTTTCCGATTCTTGCCTTGATCTATGGCTTACTACATAATTTACTAGTCTTGCGAATTTATCGTAGGTACGGGCGCGACACGGCGATGGCATTTGCAGTGATTTCGATTGTTCTGGTCGCGGCAACCTTGCTAGTGCTGTTTAGGTTAGTCGGGGAATGGTAATGACGAGATCAAATCATGTGCCAGAAATCCCCGAAGGTAAGCGTACACATAAGTACCGTTTTTTTGAAATATTGCCAGCTTTTCTGAGTTATTCAGCGGTGATTTTATTGTTTGTACTGTCTTTGATAAATCCCATTTTAGGCGCAATATATTTACTGATTATTATAGCAACAACTTTAGTGAAGGCGGTTGGATCGGCATTTCGAATGATCCAAGGGCACAAAATTATGCTTGAAGCCGAGAAAGTCGACTGGGCGAAACGCTTGAACGACTTAGAGGATACGCATGCTGCCTATGAGAAACGTCGCGATGAGAATGATAAAAGCTATGGCTTTGATGAGCACGTACAGAATTTACGACTATTATCTGCGCTCGAGGGAGAACAAGCTTTAAAGCCGACAGAGATTTATCATGCGGTAATTGTCACAGCATATAACGAAGGATTAGAGACGCTGGTACCATCGGTCGAAGCAGTACGCGATAATACTTTTCCTAGCGAGAGGATAATTTTCGTTTTAGCTTATGAGGAACGTGGTGGTGCAAAAATGCAGCAGGTCGCTAAAGAATTGAAGCAACAATTTGATGGAGTTTTCCGAGATTTCTTGCTAGTAAAACATCCAGATGGCTTAAAAAACGAGATCGTTGGTAAAGGCCCCAACCTAGTCTATGCTGGACATCACTTGGCGAAATACGTAGAAAATTCTGGAATTCCTAAAGAAAATATTATCGTCACGTCACTAGATAGTGATAATAGGATGAGCAAGAAATATCTTGATTATGTAGCCTATGAATTTTGTGTGCGTCCGGATCGTCAGCATTATAGCTATCAGCCAATATCAATTTTTACAAATAATATTTGGGATGCAGCAGCACCAATGCGAGTGATTGCAGTCTCAAATTCATTCTTTAATATTATTTCAACGATGCGTCCACACGTGCTGAGAAATTTTGCTTCGCATTCACAACCGTTAGCAGCGCTTGAAGGGATGGATTTTTGGAGTAAGCATACGATCGTTGAAGATGGACATCAATATTGGCGTTCGTTATTCTATTTTGAAGGTAAATATGGCGTAGTACCGATCCGCGTATCTATCGGTCAAGATGCAGTACTCTCGGATAGTTTTTGGAAAACTCTAAAAGCACAGTTCGTGCAGTTGAGGCGCTGGGACTATGGAGCTAGTGATGTAGCGTATGTTGGCAATTATTTGTTTTCAAAAGAGTGCAAGATTCCATTTTGGCAACTTTTCCCAAAATTTGTACGACTTTTAGATGGACATGTCACATTGGCCTATATGTCGCCTATTGTGGCTTTTGGCGGCTGGGTACCGATGTTAATGAATCTGAGCACTCGTGGAGCCCTAGCCTTTAATTTACCAAATGTAGTTGGTATGATTCAAACTATCGCTGCGATCGGCTTAGTCATTACGGTGATTACATCGCTTAAAATGTTGCCGCCGCGCCCTGCACGCTATAAGAAAAACCGATCGTTTTTGATGGTTTTGCAATGGATTTTAATGCCAGTAATTGCAATTGTATACCAAAGTGCAGCAGCGTTTTATTCGCAGACGCGCCTCATGCTCGGTAAATACATGGAAAAATTTGATGTCACTGAAAAAGTGGTGAAGAACGATTAACTAAACTAGGAGGTAGCTATATGACAGCACTTTTTACAACTCGCGCCGATAAAGCTTTGCCGCTTTGGGAAGATAATGTTGACCATATCTATTATTATAAAGAAGATTTACCTGAGCATTTTCCGGAGATATCGGAAGTTTATTTCCGTGATCCTTTTAACGAACCGAACCTTCCTATTAATGATACTCGAATTGATGAAATTACTAAGCGCTTCTTTCGTGATAACCTCGAAGCATATTCGCTTGATGGCATCCGTACTATAGATGATTATTATGTCGAAGATAAGTATCGTCAATTTCTAAAATTTGGTACGGAATTTATGCCGCCGACTTGGCTTGCAAGTGAGTATGAGTTCATTCCTGGGGAGCATATTTTCAAGAAGCGTATTTCTTGTCGCTGTCGTGATGTGCATTTTGAGAAACCGGCTGACGTTGAGCTTGAAAGATATATCATACAGGAACGCCGGCAAATTCGTGAAGAAATGCGTGTTTTCTATCTGCGCGGCGAAGTCCTTGAAATAGCTGAGACCCGTACTAGCAAGACTGAGAATCAGAAAGTTAAGGCAACTGGATATCGAAAACTTTCTGAGGCTGAAATTGATTTTATCAAGCGTGCGATGCAAAAGATGCCCGAGCTTGACTTTGTCGGGGTCGATCTAGCAATAGAGGAAAAAGGTAATTTATTGATCATCGAAGTTAATCGATCTCCGCAATTCATGGGTTATTATAAGGTAACTGGAGTGAATTTAGCTGAAAAGGTTTTTCGTCGGTAGGTTTGCTTAGGGTTTTACTATTGACAAAAATAGTAATCTGTGATACAATGAAGAGATGAGGCTACTTTTTGCAGTAGTCTAGTATTGTAGTGCAAAGTTTTGTCAAAAAATCAAAAAAAGGGGGATTAAATTATGACAACAAAACAGCACAATTTAAAACAGGTAGCACTGGGTATCACAACCTATTGTTCACACCGATGTCCTTTTTGCTATGAGACCGCGTCTCTTGAGCTGAAGGATCGTTGCCATGGAGACATTGCAACTTTAAAACAAATTGCGGATCAACTTCACGATGCGGGTGTATGGTCCGTCGAGCTCGTCGGGGGAGACCCGTCCGATCATCCTGAATTGGTTCAGCTCGTAAAATATATGAGTGAGCTCAAGTTGGAGGTCGGAATCCTGTCGAATACTCACAAGCAGTGGCAGGGGGTCGCGCCGTATGTCTCATCGCTGGAATGGACCGTACATGGCATACCGTCATATCATGATGCCCGTACTTGGCGGGGAACTTATCGCCAGGTCCTGGAACGGTTGCAAGCGTTTGCGCATGATAAGCGACCGGAGCAACGAATCGGTATTACGCTCAACTTTACCCCGGCGATGGTGGAAAGTCTTTATGAAACCGTACGGGGATTGAACGATGAATTGCCGATTGATTATATCCAAATTCAGCGGATCGGACCCTACGGCGGAGCAGCGAAGTCTTTTCAGGGGCTACGTTTAGACGAAATCCTGACCATTTTTCGGCAGGTACAGCGTGTGGATCAACAGCTTAACATTGAGATTGAAGTAGTAGATTCCTTCCCGATGTGTTTATTGCCGGTAGAGTTGAGGAAGTACACTGCGCGTTGCGATTGGGGGTATGGGACGGCGTATATCGACATGTATAGCAATCTGTCGCGCTGCGCGGTAAATCAAATACCGCTCGGCAATATTTTAGATCCGGAAACGCCGCTGAAGCAGCTTTGGGAACAGCACTCCAGCCTGATCAGATTCCGGGAGAAGGATTATTTGTCGTTAAAATGTCGGCAGTGTGAGCTGTTGGACAAGTGTGGCGGCGGTTGCCCGAGCAGCTGCGGTAATTGCGAATTATCTTGCGACGCATTGATTGTAGGTGCAAGATATTAAGTTCCAGTGCACTGGAGTACCATACTATACAATGTATAGTATGGTACTTGTTTAGGAGCGACCATTGCGTCGCTCCGTTTTAGTAGAAATTTTTACTTAGAGATTATTTAGGATGTTTCTTTCCCGAACAAAACTAGCTTGTCGATGTGAAATTATGATAAAATAAACATAAGAAGTGTGGGCAATAAATAGTCAGTTTTAGGAGGTGCCTAGTGAAAGATAAAAAAGCTCAGAAGAAACATAAAACAAATACACCGAAGTATATTTTTGTCACTGGCGGTGTGCTATCTGGGGTTGGTAAGGGGATCACGGCTGCTTCGATCGGTGCCATCATGAAAGCAAAAGGCTATAAGGTATCGATTCAGAAATGTGACCCGTATTTGAATGTTGATGCTGGACTATTGAATCCGGTAGAACACGGCGAATGTTTTGTTACGCACGACGGCAAAGAGACCGACTTGGACTTAGGTCATTATGAACGGTTTTTGGATTTCGAGACTAATAAATATTCGAGTGTACTTTCAGGCGCGTTATATCAAGAATTGATCGAAAAAGAACGTAGCGGAGGCTTTCATGGTAAGACTGTGCAGATGGTACCACATTTTACGGATTTAGTACAAGAAAAGATTGCTGCTGCGGGACGGGGCAGTGATATACATATCGTAGAAATCGGTGGGACTGTCGGTGATTATGAAGGACTGAGTTTTATTGAGGCGATTCGTCTGTTTGCAAATCGTGTCGGTAGGGAAAATTGTTTATACATTCATGTGGTATATGTGCCGTGGATCAATACTTCTAAAGAGCTAAAGACCAAGCCAGCTCAAAATGCCCTCAAAGATCTGCGTGGTTTTGGAATTATCCCGGATGTAGTAGTTTGTCGGACCGAGCGCCCAGCGCCTCGTGCGGTCTGCGAGAAGATTGCGAGTTTTTCGGGGATTTCGAGTGATGCGGTACTTAATTTACCGGATATTGGTTCGGTTTACGACGTGCCGTTTAATGTTCTGAAATCTGGTGTGCTAGAAATTTTGAATAAATTTATGCAAGATGATAGCGAACCGAACATGAAAAAATGGCAAGAATTCTCAGATAAGCGCAGCCGAAAATATAATCAAACCGTGAAGGTAGCATTGATTGCAAAATATGTCGGTAATGAAGATGCCTATATTTGTGTGACTGAAGCATTGAAAGCAGCTGCCGTATGGAACGAAGTCAATCTAGAAATTGATTGGTTGAACGCCGAGGATCTGGGTGATAACGATGAACTTTTGGACGCGTATGATGGTATTGTAGTTCCGGGCGGATTCGGTGAACGCGGAGCGGCTGGTAAGATTCAGGCTGCGAAATATGCTTTGGAACATGATAAGTCGTACCTCGGTCTTTGCCTAGGCCTACAAATGGCTTGTGTTGCGGCAGCACAGATAGGAGGGGTAAAGGATGCCGGTTCGGAAGAATTTGGCGCGAGTGAATCAGCACATAATAATGTGATTTATATTATGGACGGCCAGGCCGGCAAGGAATCGACTGGCGGCACGATGCGCCTCGGTGATTATCCAGCTAAATTGAAAAAGCAGAGTAAAGTCGCCAAGATTTATGGCGAGGAAAAAGTCACTGAGCGACACCGCCATCGCTATGAGGTGAATCAAAAATTCCTGCCCGAGATTGAAGCTGGTGGTTTGATAGTCTCGGGGACTTCTCCAAACGGGAAATTAGTTGAATTTGTAGAATCACCACGCTGCAAGTTTTTTGTTGCAACGCAGGCGCATCCAGAGTTCAAGAGTCGACCACTCAATGCCCATCCACTATTCTCCGCATTTATCAGGAGCTTAAAATGAGTAACCCTAATATAAATTTAGGTGAAAATCTTGAAAGCAATAATAGTGATAAAAATACTAAGACGGGCTGGGAAGAAGTTGCTGAATTAGCAGATCGGATGAAAGGTCCTGCCGATGTTCGATCTGAGTCTGTAGATACGTCTATATCAGAACGGAACCCAACGTTTAGTTTGAGTGAAGATGCACGAACATCTACCGACTTAAATCCTGAATT
Organism: uncultured Candidatus Saccharibacteria bacterium; assembly: GCA_949063825.1. Taxonomy (GTDB): domain Bacteria; phylum Patescibacteriota; class Saccharimonadia; order Saccharimonadales; family Saccharimonadaceae; genus Nanosyncoccus. The sequence goes on along the minus strand of CARSRA010000008.1, from coordinate 20,414 downwards.
AGGACAAAATCCTGAATCAGAAAAATTACGTCAAATGCATCTTAGCTGGGGGGATCTTGCGGCAGCTAAGGATGCTGGAATTTTTGGCGAAAAAACAGAAATGAACGAATATGATTATAGCGTATTGGCTCAGAGTATGACTTGGACGGAATTTGCAAAACTGGCCGACCAGGCTGAACTAATTGGCACAAAATCGTATGATGAGTATCAGAATTTTTTGCAGCAAGAAGGTGATAAACTCTACAAAGAAAATGATTTGGCGGACTGGCGGAATCTCGGTCTCGCAGTGCGACGCTATAATACCGCAAAACACTATGGCAATGTGGGTCTAGACGCGAAGTGGCGATCAACTATGAGCATCTCCAATACTACATTAAGTCTGTCAGGGAGTCGCATATCGCAAATGGGAGGGGGTCCATTAAGAGTAAAGCTAGAAGAAGACAACGAATTAAGCGATTTGATGAATGCGCAGACGAATTCCGGCGAGGTGAACTGGATTTTTGATCGGGAGTTAATGGATGACGATGCTTTTGATCCGGTAGGTGACGATATCTTTATGCGGGCAGCGCCAAGCACAGAAGTCGCCGGAATTGTGACCGAAAATATTGCGGGTCTTAAAATAATTGATGATTTTTTGAGTCGTTCGGGGCGTAAGCCAGATTTTCCAATTTTAACTAAGAATGAATGGCGGCATGGTGAGGCAGATGCAGATGAATATAATCGTGGCGTTGACGAGATGATTAGAAATGCAATCACAAATGTTAATAAAACTAAAGTACAGAGCTATGTCGGAGAGTATACTCAGAAGATTAATACTAAACAATTGAATGAGCTTGTGGCGATGATGAAAGAAGATCGTATGGCGGGAGCACAGGCCGCATCTGACTACTTCGCTAAGGTTTTGGAGCTTGATATGACGCCAAAAGTTAAGCTCTTGACTAAAGAAGACAAGATAAAAGGTGAGTCTCCTTTTGCAGAGCCTGTTGGTACGCAATCGGGCACGGTAGGGTCAACAACAGTAAAGGTTGATCCGAAAATATTAAAACGTCGGCCAAAAGAAGCTTTGGAAATAATTGCGCATGAGGTGATGCATACGAAGCAAAAGCTGCAGGTTTATAAATGGGAGAAAGGTGAACTCAGCGAACCGGATGAAATTGAGCGGGCCGAATTATACTATTTTTGTTTTAGTAATTATGAAACCACAAATAAAAGCCACCGGCTTTATCGACATCAATTAGCCGAAGAAGAAGCTTTTACGTTTGGTGGGGCAGTCACCCGAAAAATGAAACACTCAAATAGGTTTAGAGGATTGCTGCGCTCAAGAAAATAGATACCTTGCAAAGAGGATTCGACGCGACACTGATGAGACTTTATGGTATAATTAAAAGATTAATTGGAGATCATGATGAATAGAGTAAATAAGTGTCTTTGGGGCGTTGTTCTAGTCGCGCTCGGGATAATATTCGGATTAAACGCCGTCGGGCTCACTAGCGTTAAAATCTTTTTCCCAGGATGGTGGACCTTATTCATTATTATACCGTGCACTATCGGTTTCATTACAGATAGCGAAAAATTAGGCAATTTACTCGGTATTGCGATCGGTGTGTTATTGTTACTGGCAAGCTTGGATGTCATAGATTTTAATTTGGTATGGCGGTTGATTGTTCCGATCACATTGGTTTGTATTGGTCTGAAAGTGATTTTTAAGGGTTTGACTAGTAGCGATAAAGCACACCAGATTCTAGCTGAGCAAGAGCGTGAGCGACGTACTAAAATTCGTGAAGGCGAGGTAGTAGAGGAGGACGATATGAAAGAATATTGGGCAACTTTCTCTGGTCAAAAAATTGAATATGATAAGAAAGATTTTTATGGCTGTCGGCTCGAAGCGGTATTTGGTGCAATAGAACTAGATCTCAGAGGCGCAAAAATTAAACAGGACGCTGTAGTCAAGGCAAGTAGTATCTTTGGCGGAGTTAAAATTATTGTTGATAACGACGTGAATATAGAAATTACTTCATCTTCCATTTTTGGCGGTGTTAGCAACGAACGCAAAAATTCCGAAAACAACAAGAAAACTTTATACATTGATGCCACCTGCGTCTTTGGGGGAGTAGAAATCAAATGAAAACTACCTTCAAAATTGTCAAAGCGTTTGCAATTGTACTTGCCGTGATGATTATAGTTTCGATTATCGGAACGGTGGTCGCGGGTGTAGAAATGCTTGGTATGCTTGGACCAAAACAAGACGATGAATATGTTTTGGTGACCGATGCTGGCTATAGTGATGTGCGCGAGCTTGATATCAATGTTAAGGCAACAGAACTTAAGATTGTCGAGGCGGATAATGATTTAATTCGTGTTTCGACTACCAGTAAATATATTGATCAGTGGCAAGAGCAAGGCACTCTACATGTGACTGAGCGTAGTCATGGTATTTTTGGTTGGAATGCTGTAGGTATTACGACAATTTATCTGCCGAAAGATATGTATTTCCAGCGTGCACATTTGGAGATCGGCGCTGGATCGTTTTCGGTCGAAACCGATTTAAATGCAAAAAAAGCTAAGTTAAATTTTGGCGCTGGACGTGCGGTGTTAGAGGGTTTGTATGTGAGCGATCAAGCAAAAATTGATGCTGGGGCTGGGCTACTTGAAATTCGTAGCGGCAAAGTAAAGGATTTAGATCTTGACATGGGCGCAGGCAAAGCCGTGGTGGATTTACGTTTAGTAGGAGACAACCACATCAAGACTGGCGCAGGTAAACTAGAGCTTGGTCTCGCGGGTAGCAGATCGGAATATGAAATTACTGTAAATAAAGGCATTGGCAGCGTAAAGCTTGATGGAACGGAACTAGATGATAAAGAAGAATACGGGTCGGGTATAAATAAAGTAAAGATCGAATCTGGAGTCGGTGCAGTCGAAATAAAAACTAATGCGAGTATCCAAGATGATTAATTTTCTAAAAATATTTTTACATTATGCCGTATTTGCGCAATATGGAATCGATACTGAGATTGAGCTCACGATTGCTCCCGAAAATACGGGCGCGGATTATGCAACTAATGTCGCGATGCAGCTAGCGAAATTAGTTCATAAGGCTCCAATAGTGATTGCTGAAGAATTAAAAGCGCAATTTGAGGCTATTATACGCGGTGATAATTTTGAGTTACTAGAGTCGTCGATGACTGTAAATAATTGCGATCTTAACGAAAAAGCCCTTAAAGATAATATAGACCGTTACGCTTCTAATGTTTTACTCAGCGTTGCAAAACCAGGTTTCTTAAATTTTCAGATAAGTGAAGAGTATTTGCGAGGTGAAATTAAGCGCATTTTGGATCAAGATGTCATAGAGACTGAGCAGTCTTATGCTAACAAAGTAGTTGTTTGCGAATTTTCAGATCCGAACCCTTTTAAGGTCTTGCATGTTGGACATCTTTATACAAGTATTGTAGGTGATAGTATTGCACGGTTACTAGAATGTGCAGGCGCAAAGGTCATCCGAGCGAATTTTGGTGGTGACGTAGGTCTCCATGTCGGTAAGACGCTTTGGGCTCTGCAGTCTCCAAAAGAAAAATTTAATTTAGAAGATTTAACTATTGAGCGAATCGCAGAAGCATATATAGAGGGCACACGCGCCTACGAAGAGAATGAAATAGCCCACCAGGAAATTACGCATTTGAATGCGGAAGTTTATAATATTGCTTTGAACGATCGTCATGATTCTGAGCTAGCTAAACTGTACTGGCATGGACGCGAGCTGAGCTACCAGTATTTTAAAGATTTTTACGCACGGATCGGCGTGCATTTTGACAAATACTATCCCGAATCGACAGTTGCAGAGAGAGGGCTTGAAGAAGTGCGGATTGGTCTCGACCGCGGCGTTTATGACGAAAGTGATGGCGCAGTAGTCTATCGTGGCGAGAAGCTTGGCTTGCATACGCGTGTTTTTATCAATCGAGCAGGTTTACCAACTTATGAAACAAAAGATGTTGGGTTAATTTTCACTAAATGGGATGATTGGCATTTTGATGAAAGTGTAGTGATCACGGGTAATGATATCGTTGATTACATGAAAGTTGTTCTTGCGAGCGTGAGTGAACTCGAGCCGAAATTATCTGAACGTACGCGACATCTGACTCATGGCCAGGTGAAACTTGCTGGAAATGAAAAAATGTCGAGCCGTAAAGGTAATTTCTTGAAAGCAGTCGACGTGATTAACTTAGTCGAGGCGGAGCTTGCTAAATTCTCCGGTAAAGTTGATCCGCAAATCATGCTCGCGGCGATCAAGTATGCCTTTTTGAAATATCGAATAGGTGGAGACATCATCTTTGATCCTGGAGAATCGGTGGCTATGACTGGAAATTCGGGCGTATACTTACTGTATGCGGTAGTGCGTGCAAAGAAAATTTTACAGAAGAGTAGCGATGGTGCTAATGCTGGTGGCTTGCATGACCAGTCTAGCCGGTTGACATCCCAAAACACCGATGGAGATGTCGGTTATGTTCCTATTGTAGCACAGGAAGCTGAAAATGTCAATGCTTATACGCGCACACTGATGATAAAAGTTGTACGTTATAAAGAAGCTCTGTCTGAGGCGATTATGGAAAAATCGCCAAGTAAACTTTGTGCGTATTTATATGAATTGGCACAAGAATTTTCGCGCTTTTATGAACATGTTAAGGTGGCCGGTAGTAAACAGGAACAGGAGTTGAGCTGGCTGGTCGAGGCGTATCTCAAAGTGATAGAGCACGGACTGGGATTACTCGGAATTGCAGTGCCGGAGGAAATGTAATAAAATGGCAAAACGAGAAAATGCAAAGGGCATAAGAAAAACCGCAGAGGGGACACAAACCGATTCAGCAGGAGAAGCTAAGTTACTTTGGATTGATCTTGAGATGACTGGATTAGATCCAGAAAAAGATCGGATTTTAGAAGTAGCAGCACTAGCGACTGGTTGGGATTTAGTGGAAATTGCTCAATATGAAGGAGTGGTAAAAGTCGACGAATGTTTAATTAAGAAGCGCATGGTGGGTGATTTTTGGGAGAAAAACGCAGAAAGTCGTGATGATTTGATTGCTCAAAATCAGCACGGTAAATCGGCGCAGGAAATTGAAGATGAGCTGCTGGACTTTGTAGATAAATGGTTTGGCTCAGAAATCATTTTGGCGGGAAATTCTATCCATCAAGATCGTAAGTTTATCGATCGCGAATGGCCGAGATTAGCGGAGCGTCTGCACTATCGAATGTTAGATGTCAGTGCTTGGAAAGTTTATATGGAAGGTGCACGTGGACAAAAGTTTTTAAAACGCGATTTGCACCGCGCGCTCGATGATATTCGTGGGAGTATCGAAGAATTGAAATGGTATGTGGGAATGCTAAAGGATATAAATTAATTGGAATTAGAAATGATTGAAATAGCAAAAATTTCTGGTATAGGCAAGTATGAGGAGCATAGTTATGGCGATAAAAAACAAGATCGTATTTTTGAAGTTCCCGGCGGTAAAGCGTTTGCATTGATGCGCCAAAAAACACTTGAATTACGTTGTGATCGTAGGCTACGTGATGTACTGAAAGAGCGTTATGAGACCGTGATGGAAAGCCGTTACTTTGGTAAAGGCGGAATTGAAATTATCCCAACCGGACAAATTCCTGATGCCGAAATCGAAGACTTGGTACGATTAAGTTATAATCTAACTTTGCAAGAATCATGAAACCGTCTCGAAAAAAGCTATTATTGGCAGCAGCAATTTTAAGTGTAACATCTTTGTCTGCCGTGATCTTTAATGCTGGGGCATACCAAGGTACGGCTATGCCGTGGTTACTAGGAAACTCAATATCTTGGTACGTAGGTAGTCAAGCTTGGAGCGCAATACTTTTTGCGTTAGGGAATTTGGCGGTTGCAATTTTGATTGGTCAATATTTATGGATGTTGGGGAAATCATGGCAAATGTCGCGAATATATTTCTATTTTATATTTTTGGTCATCGTCGCATTAATATGGCTTTCAGTATTTCCGTTAGGCTTCTTCGATACGCCAACTAGCAAAAGTACTATTAGCTATTTTCATGAAGCTGGATCGCGCACGATGTTTTTTGCAATGGCAGTAACGGCATTCCTACTAGCATTAAAGTCTCGATCATGTAATTTACTTTGTTTTTGTCTAAGCATTTTCGTACTATATGCGATCGCTAGTGCCGTGGCGGTGCTCGCAGGCGTCAAATGGTTCTTGTCGGGACTACTATTCTTCGAAGCCTTCTATATCGTTGCCTTTCTCATATTGTTATTCTGGTGCGGATCGATTGCTCCAGCACAGGACGAATAACGCTACATTGATTCTTTGATGATTTTTTGGGCCATTTTCTGTATTTCTTTGGCCTTTTCTTGTTCTGTTTTGGACTTTTTGGTTGTTGATTTTTTAGCTTCCTCTTCATCGTGGCGATAATTTAGACGATTGATCGTACGTACTAGAATAAACACTGTAAAGGCGATCACTAGAAAATTAACGATGTTTTGCAGGAAATTACCATAAGCTATATGCGCAGACTCGCTTAGACCGAAGATATTTGGAATATCGATTGAAAGTGATGAAAAATCTAATCCGCCCATCAAGAGACTTGCGATCGGCATGATTACGTCATTGACTAGGGAATTGGCGATGCTGGTGAAAGCTCCACCGACTGCGACACCAATAGCGAGATCGACGACACTGCCGCGATTCAAAAATTCACGAAATTCTTTCATGAAAGCCGATTCAGTGACGGCCTTAACGGGATTATTATCTTGTGGATTAGCGGATTGCTTTTGTTTAGCCATGATTATATTATAACAGATAAGAGTCAATTAGTCACTACTAGAATAATTGACTAGATCAGTATTTGTCGCGGTGAGATTAGACTGATATTGAGCATAGATATTTTTGAGATTTTCGTCGCGCGTATGATTAATAGCTTGTTCAAGCATTGATAGCAAGAGCGAAGTCTGAAGCTGCATTTGGTTAGCATAGGCGCGGTCGAGCATACCATTGAGTTTGGCGTTCGTAAGTGTTCCATCTAGGTTGGCCTGATATTCGGTCTCGCTTTGAGTTAGATTTTTATCTTTTGAGGCAGAACTTTTAAAAAATGGATCAAGTTGGTTGGTTGCGGCGGTGAGGGTGGAGGAGAGCGTAAGCCCAATCGAGCGCAGTCGTGATGAGCGTAGAGATTTATTATAAGTATTGATAGTTTTTTCGAGATTGGTAGTGCGAATATAGATTTGTGGTCCGAGAGTAGAGGCGCTATTGGATTTGCTACTGATGATTGCGCCGACAATAAATAGTATTATGAAGGCTACGACTCCGATAACTGCGATCTTGATAATCGTACCGAATCCTTGATTATTGCCGCTGTTTTTGACGGGACGGCTGGTCTTTGAAATCTGATTCAGATATTCGAGATTATTCATAAGCCTATTGTATCATAATTGAGGCGGAACATTACAAAACTATGTTATAATCATAAGTATGAATAGCCATCAAGTAGGTAAGATTGACTATGCGGCGATCAATCGTCGTGTGCGAGCGTGCGACTATCTTTCGGTAGCGCAATTATTTTTGCAAAGTAATTTTTTGCTTGAAAGGCCCTTGTCGCCTGAGGATATCAAGCCTCGCCTCTTGGGCCATTGGGGTACATGTCATGGTATTGATGTGGCCTATGCAAACTTGAGGGCATATTTTTGCCCAACTAGCCGAGTAGAGGTTAGTGACACCGGAGATCGTGAAGCTGTGATCCGGGCTGCGGGACACTCAAAGGCGAAAGTTGCGACCGAACAGGCGATTGCTATCCGCGAACTTGCGCCGAGAGCTCCTGTGACGGATGACTCTTCTAGGAATTTTCATTTTATTTTGGGGCCCGGACATGGATTCCCGGCATTGCAGGCGAATTTATTTTATGACGGTGATCTAGAAAAAGTAGATCCGCGTGTCACGGATGATGCTGATGGTCTCGCTTATGTCTGTCGGAATTTTTCTTGGCCGGGTGGTTTTCCATCACATGCTAGTCCGATCACTCCAGGCGTAATTTGCGAGGGTGGTGAGCTCGGTTACGCTTTGGGGGCTGCCTATGGGCTGGCGCTCGGTCACCCCGAGCAGACGATTGCCGTAATGTTGGGTGATGGCGAGTTTGAAACTGCTACGGCGTTGGCCTCGTTGAATCTCGTCAAGCTGCTCGGGAATCATCATTACCACGGTTTAGTTCTGCCGATTTTACATCTGAATGGATACAAAATTTCTGGTCCGGCGATTTATGGCCGCAAATCTAAACGTGAGCTTGCAGAGCTGATCCGTGGGTTTGGCTATACTCCGATTTTAATCCAGGGAGATTATCCAGAAGCATTTCAGGCTGCTCTGCGTGATGCTGAAAAGACTGAGTATCCGTTTATTATTTTTGAGAGTATTAAGGGTGAGACTGGACCAAAAACATCTGCAGGCAAGAAGATCGCGGGCAATTATTTAGCTCATCAGATTCCTTTGCCGGAAGCAAAGACTGATCCGGAGCAGCTAAAAGAGCTAAGCTCTTGGCTGAAAAGTTATGAATTTGGCGAGTTATTTGATGCGGAGAAAGGATTTTTGAAATGATCGATCAAGTTAAAAACCCTGGCACAGAGCTTTTTTCTCCAGCCAAAAAGATTGGTGCGATTTTGGCGAGTTATATGTTGCGTCATAAAGATTTTTACCTTTTTTCACCCGACGAAACAACCAGTAACAAACTCGATCTTGTTTATGAAGTGAGTGATCGATTGTGGAATCTCCCGCGAGAAAGTTGGGATCTACCCGAATCGCCGAATGGTCAGATCGTAGAGTTGTTGTCAGAAAATGCCTTGTTTGCTTGCATGGTGGGGCATTTAATGAATGGTGAATCTGCCGCCATGACGAGCTATGAATCTTTCTTTACGATCATTGCTTCGCAAGTGATGCAGGAGCTGAAGTTTATCGAACAGTCGCAGGCGGTAGAATGGCGCGAGCCGATTCCAGCAATCAATTTGCTTTCTACTAGTACGTGTTGGCGTCAGGATCACAACGGTTTTACTCATCAGTCTCCAGCATTAATTTCACTACTGCTTAGCAATCCGAGCGGTTTAGCGAACTGTATTTTTCCGATTGATGATGTTGCGGCGGAAGCTAGCATGATCTATATGCTTAAATCGCAAGACGTGGTGAATTTAAATACATTTAATAAAATTGATTTACCACGTTGGATTGACTCGCATCAGGCTGACCGAATGCTGCATGATGGTGGTGCTGGGATCTTGGATTTTATTTCGGATGATGGTGAGCCGGACTACGTTTTTGCAGCTGCTGGTGATATTGTCTCGGGAGAAGCGATTCGTGCGGTTAAAATTCTTAAGCGAGATTTTCCTGAGAAAAAATTCCGTTTCGTAAATATTTTCGCCTTAGGTTATGGTAAGATCGGTCTAGTAGGTAAGACTCTTAGTTCAAAGAAGTTCAATGAATTGTTTACCGAGAATGTGCCGATCATTGGTAATTTTCATGGGTATGCCGGGGACCTGGAAGCGATTTTGGCAAAATATACAGATAGCAAGCGCCTGTACGTCCATGGCTACCGAGAGCAGGGGAGTACCACTACTCCGTTTGAAATGCTAGCTTTAAACCAAGCTTCACGCTATGATCTTGCGATTGATGTGGCGAAGCTCGAGGGGCGAGACGATTTAGTGAAACAATACCAGGGGATAATTAAAGAAAATCACGAGTATGCCCAGGAAAATGGTATTGACAAAATCAAATATCTGTGATACAATAGAAAAATAGACTATGGATTTTCTTATTTTACTCATTTTGGTGCCAGTTTTGCTAGAGACCACGATTTTGACGATCAAGTCGGCTCAAAAACCCTTAATTGGTTCTGGTCGGCAGCGACGCAAAGTTTATATTGATACCTCGGTATTAATGGACCCGCGTTTGTTGCCGGTGGCGCAGACAGGTTTTTTGGCGGACGAAGTAGTCGTACCACGCAGTGTTACAAACGAGCTGCAACTTCTTGCCGATGGTAAAGATTCGGAGAAACGCGCTCGTGCTAGAGCTGGTCTTGAGACGGTACGTGAGCTGGAACGCGTAGTGTATCTTAATATGATATTGCTTGAGGATCCATTAGATCGTACGCCGGTCGACAATCGCTTGCTTGAGCTTGCGAAAGCAAACCGCGGAGCAATTTTGACAAATGATTATAATTTACAAAAAGTTGCTGAAACTGAGCATGTTGACGTACTGAATCTGAATAATCTGGCACTAGCGCTTAGAAATGAATTCGTTCCAGGCGAACGAGCAAAAGTAAAGATTGTAGCGGCTGGGTCAGGTGATCATCAGGGCGTGGGATATTTGCGAGATGGTACGATGGTGGTAGTCGACGAGGCTAAGGACAAGATCGGCAAGGAAATCGAGGTGGAATTCCTGCGATTAAATCAAACTGCTTCGGGAACGATGATGTTCGCAAAGATGGTGACAGAGCGTCGTGCGCCAGTGAAGCAAAAGACGAGTCCTGCGAAGGCTATTTCGCGAAGGTCTGCCTCGACTGAGGGTGATAATAAGAAAGCCAAGCAAAAAGAATCATCACGTAAAAATTCCCGCTAGCAAGCGGGAATTTTTACAGAATAGGAGGGGCTCTAGGTTGATCCTTTAGCGGCAAATGTCGCTAAAGGATCAGATTAATTTTTTGGTTCCTCAGGCTTTGCGTCTTTAAGTTGATAATTGTTGCGGTAGATAGTGTTGCCATCGGCACTAGTAGTATCAATTTGAATTAGCTTATAAGAATCGAATAGATCGATCTCGACTTTTCCGGAAGCTGGACCAGATTTGGCATAGGCGCCGTCAATCTTGATCTCGTAGTTACTAAGCTGATAGCCGGATTTGAAAGTAATAATCAATTTATTATCATCTTTTTTGAAATCGACAACCGTAGTGCTACTAATCGTCGGTTCTTTTGTAGTGGTTTCCGGCTCACAGACATCCATCTGGCCATATTTGTAAGGCTCCTGGACCGAGAAGCTCTCACTCCCGGAGATCGGGTCTTTGTATTTAGTGACCTCAATCTTGATGCGTTTGTTGGCTGGTGTACAATCGCTAGCTTGGAGTCCATTTTCGGTGTTGAATTCGACCATGAAAGTGCTAGTGCCGGATTTTTCTTTGTTATACCAGCTTGGCCAAATATCGGTGCGGCCATTCACGGTCAGATCTTGTAGACCAGAAGGACGGGTTGGCTGGTCACCGGTTTTCCATTTACCGTCCGGTCCATAAACTTCTTTGTGGACACGCTCCATGTAATCGTTAATTACGCGGCGGACAATAGTGTTACTAGTGCTGGTGAGACCGGAACCATCGTGGTTGCCGTTCCAAACTAGAGTCGCTACTACTGTTGAATAGCTTGCCATTAGGGAATCTTTACCTTGGCCACGTCGTGCTGTCGTGGTGGTACCAGTCTTGCTAGCGGTCCAAACGCCTGGGACTACAAATCCGAAAGAGTAAGATTGGTTGCCAAAGTTATATTTTGCGCGAGACTGTGCGTCGCTAAGCACACTTGAGAGCTCGAAGGCAACTTGCTCATCAATCACCTGTTCACCTTCAGAATCTTGGTAACTTTCAATTATTTTACCACTGGAATCTTTAACTTCAAGGATATAACTGAGATCTTTGAACGCACCACCACGTGCTAATGAAGCATAGGCATTGGCATGCTCGATCAACTTTACGCCACATCCGCTACCAATCGCCATAGATAGTCCAGCGGTAGTATTGTCTTGGCAATAGGAGATATCGCCGAGTGCGCGAGCAATTTCAAGACCTTTATCAATACCAACTGTCGCGAGGGCCTTTACTGCGCCGATATTAAGAGAGTTAGAAAGCGATTCGCGGAAAGTGATAGTCCCATAGAATTTACCGGTGGCATTGTGTAATGTACAACTGCCAGTATACCCGGCGCAATACATCGAATCGATATTCTCATCAACCGTAAGGCTACCTGGACCATAAACTTGATCTCCCTCCATCGAAAATAGCGGAGCATAATCGAGAATAGGCTTTATGGTGGATCCAGGCTCAATTAGCGATGTAGTCGCGTTTACCTCTCCATAAATCGGAGTATTCCAATCAACTGATCCAACCATTGCGATCACCTGGCTAGTTTCTACGTCTACTGATGCAAGCGCAATATTATCACTGCCGTTAGTATAACGTAATCCTGCGCCCGTGGTGACGGCGTCTTGAGCGATCTGCTGTGCACGATAATCTAGGGTAGTTTTGATGGTATAGCCACCCTGACGCATAGTTTGGATACCGTATTTTTCCTCGAGCTGCTTTTTCACTTCCATGACGAAATGCGGCGCTTTGATATCTTTGTACTGGTTGCTTTCTGGCAGAATTTGATCGAGGATCGGGACTTCCTTAGCGGCATTGGCTTCCTCCTGTGTGATATAACCAAGCTCAGCCATCACATCGAGAGTTTTATGTTGACGAGCCAATAAGGCTTCATGTCCACGTTCATTATAGGGGTTGAGCACGGCAGGGTTATTTGGGATTGCTGCGAGTAGAGCTGATTCTGCCAAGCTTAAATCTTTTGCGCTCTTGCCAAAATAGGTCTGCGCGGCGCTTTCGATCCCGTTACGGCGACCACCATACGGTGAAATATTTAAGTACATCGTGATAATTTGCTCTTTGTTGTACATTTTTTCGAGCTCAATTGAAAGAATTAACTCACGAATTTTACGCGAAATACCACCACGGTTCTTAGAAGCGGCCTCGTCAGCAAAATAAACTTGTTTGATTAGCTGTTGAGTCAGAGTTGACCCACCCTGTACACCTTTGCCACTAAGAGTAGAAAGAGCGGCTCGGATCAGAGCACCAAAATCTACGCCTGGATGAGAATAGAAATTACGGTCTTCAATCGCGACTGTAGCTTGCCGTACATAAGGAGAGATTTGGTCTTCTTCGACTGTTAGACGGTAATCCGAATCGCCTTTATCTTCCCAAAGTAGCTCACCGTTACGATCATAGTAGGCGTTAATAGTATCAGAAATAGAAAGATCGCTGAGTTCAATTTCTTTAATTTGATTCTTGTAATAGATAAACAGCGCGCCGACAATAATAATGCCGATCAGAATTAAGGCAGCAAAAATTTTACCAATACGCTTGAGCCCGGCCTTTGAGAACCAGTAAGCGCGGATGCGTTCCCAGCGAAAATGCGCTAAAAAGCGTTTCCAGGGGTCTTCTGGTAAAGGTCGTAATTTTTTGCCAGCAGGCTTCTTGTTTGAACGAGTTTTAGTGCTAGATGGCTTGCTCTCAGCGCGTCTAGCGATTGTTCTCTTTTGGGTAGCCAAATTAGAGTAAACTCCCATCTCGCTACGACTAGTGGGGCGTTTTACTTTTTTCTTGGTATCTTCCCACAGGCTTTTTGCCTTTTTTGCCAAATCTGCCATGGACTTATTATAGCATGCTATTTAACGACGGCGAATTTATTTTTGCCACGTTTCAATAATGCAACCTTGCTAATTTCAATGTCTTCGCGGATTTTTTCACTATTTACAGAAATTGCACCAGCTTGGGCTAATTTTCTGGCTTCGGTCTTGCTATTAGTGAGACCGGTTTGAACTAGAGCATCAAAAAGCATAGTCCCGCGCCCAGCGGTCGCTAAATATTCGGCTGATTCCAAGAGCTCTGATTCTGAAAGTTCCCTGCTAAACAATTTTTCGCTTAATTTTTCAACTCCATCCGCCTTTGCCTTGCCATGTACTACTTCGGTTACACCTCGTGCTAGCGCTTTTTGCGCTACCCGCAGTTCTGGATGTTCTGTTTGCTGCGACATGATTTTTTCGATTGTGGGCTTATCTAGAATTGTGTAAATTTTTAGTAGATATTCAACGGCGCTGTCAGGCTGACCCAGCCAAAATTGATAAAAATCGAATACCGAAGTGAAGTTACCTCCACCATTATCTTGTGAAGCTAACCAAATAGCATTTCCTTCAGATTTGCCAAACTTTCGTCCAGAAGCTGGATCAATAATTAACGGAGTGCTCCAAGCATCAGCAGAGGTATTTTCGAGGCGACGAATCAGATGAATTCCGCTTGAACAGTTACCGAACTGGTCTGCTCCACAAAGTTGCAGATCAATACCGTATTTGCGATAAAGATGCAGGAAATCGTAGCCTTGAATCAGTGTGTAAGAGAATTCAGCATAAGAAATCCCTGAGCCTCCTTCGCCGATACGTGCCTGAACGAATTGGCGGTCTAGAAGCTGTGTCATCGAGAAAGCTTTGCCGATTTCGCGTAGGAAATCGAGGTATTTTATATCCTTAAACCAATCATAATTATCGACTAAGGTTAAATTTGGAGCTTGAATGACCTGTTGCATTTGCTCACCAATACACTTTTTATTATGTGCAACTTCTTCGATCGATTTAAGATCTCGTTCGCCATTGTCCTTAGGATCGCCAATTTGGCCAGTTGCGCCGCCGACCAAGAGATATGGTTCGTAGCCATGACGTACAAAACAAGCACACATCATTGCTGCGGCTAAGTTGCCAATCGTCAGGGAATCGGCCGAGGGGTCCGCTCCCCAGTAAAATTTCTTGCTGGCTCGCGTGTCAAGCTCGGATGGATCTTTGACTGTGGTTTCAGCTTGAAAGCCGCGCCAAATTAATTCTTCAGATAATTTCATGATCTTATCTTAGCATAAAATTGAATAAGCCCCAACCTTCTATTGTATCATACCATAATCATTTTGTCAACTAGGTCTCCAAAGTAGCTAAAACCATGCTATGATAAAAACATAAATTTGGAGGTAAGATGAAAAAAGTTTTAGCATTTGACGTAGATCAAACTTTGAATATTGCAAAAACACCAATTCCGTCTGAGATGGCTGAGATCTTACGTAAATGCCTCGGCAATTTTGAAATTTGTCCAATTTCGGGACAGAAGTTTGAGCAATTCCTCATCCAGATCGTTGATCCATTAGTCGCAGCTGGCGCTACACCAAGCGAACTTGGGCATTTGCATCTTTTTGTAGCTCAGGGGACGCAATATTATAAATATACTGCAGGCGGAGATGCTTATGATCCAAAAAGCTGGCGGCAAGTCTACAACTACCCCCTCAAAGAAGAAGACGTTGTAAAAATTACAACAGTTTTGAAAGAATCTGCGCGAGAATTAGGCTATTGGGAAGAGGATAGATTGCTGGAAGGGGATCAGATTATTGAGAATCGTATGTCGCAGGTGACTTTTTCCGCACTTGGCCAAACAATGGGTACGTCGGAAAAATATGACTGGGATCCTGATATGAAAAAGCGCGAGGCGATCGTAGCGAAATGTCGCGAAAAATTGCCAGATTTCCTATATGAAATTGGTGGGACAACTTCGATCAATGTGGCGGCTCCAGGCATGAACAAAGAGTTTGGTATGAAGCATCTCTTTGAAGAATTAAAGGTAAACAAAAATGATGTGCTTTACTTCGGTGACATGACCCAGCCAGGTGGGAATGATTATCCGGTGGTGCAGATGGGCGTAGAGACGATTACCGTGCGCTCGCATGAGGATACTTTGTATGCGCTCAGGGGGATTGTGGGGGTAGTAGCATAAAAATCATTTTTTTGTCAATCGGTGGCAAACGTTAGGCAATATGCTATAATTAATGTATGAAATCATACATCGTGGGCAATTGGAAGATGAACTTCACGGTAGGCGAGTCTTCGGTATATCTTCATAAACTTTCAGCACGAGTGCATGCGTATCGTGACATTGAAGTGGTGGTGGCACCTTCGTTTATTTCTCTCCAGCCGTTGTCGTTGCAGCTTGACCGCAAGAAAATACGCCTAGCAGCTCAGACAGCGAATGCGCGGGACTTCGGAGCTTACACCGGGGAAGTTTCGATGGCACAGCTCAGAGGTATTGTTGACTATTGCATTATTGGTCACTCGGAGCGCCGGCAACTTTTTCATGAAACCGATAAATGTGTGCGTTCGGCGGTAGCGGCGGCGCTAAGGAATCAAATTCGTCCGATTCTCTGTGTGGGGGAGACCGAGACCGAGCGAACTTTTGGTGAGACTTGTGATGTTTTACGAGACCAGGTACTGGGTGGGTTTTCGGAAGTATCAACCGAGGATCTCGAGAAAGTAATCGTAGCCTATGAGCCAGTTTGGGCGATTAGTACTACCAGCGGCGCAAAGATCGCGGGGCCTGACGATGTGGCTGAGGCGGTAAAATTCATTCGACGGATTATTGCTGTGGCCTATGGCAAAGAGATTAGCGAAAAAGTTGCGGTACTTTATGGTGGCAGTGTGAGTCCGGCTAATGCTGGGGCGTATTTGACCGTACCGGGTGTGAACGGTCTGCTAGTGGGCGGAGCGAGTTTGATCGCAGACAAGTTTATTGATATAATCGAAACCGCAAAGAGGGTAAAATCTTAAATGGATAAAACTGCCAAAGATTCTCAGGTAGAACAGCCGGATCAGAAGCCGGTGGCGGTGCGCTCGGCTAAAGATGCGATTAACGCGATGTATGCCGACAAAAAGAAATCTGGCCTTGGGGATTATTTGGCGATGTCGGCGCGAGAAATCGTAAATGCGACTACCGAACAGAAAAAAGGCGCCGAGGCGAAGTCGGCCGCGAATTTGCACAAACATGCCAGCGACAAAAAGTTAGAGTCAGTACGTATGTCGGCATCGGCATTGATGAAAATGTCAAATTCAAAATCTAAAATTCCCTCGAATCGGCTTCAGGCGGTCGATCCGATCGCGCACAAAAAAGCGAGCCTTGACGAGGCGAAATCTATGGATGCTGGTCCCGAAAAAATTGACAGTAAAGCACCGACCGTAGTGCATACTTCGCTAAAATTAAAGCCTAAAAAACCCACCGTTAAACTTCCATCATCCGGCCAGCAACGTCCAGGAGTGGGGATTCGTTTACCAAAACAACAAATTTCTCTAAATAAAGTCCATACGCATAATCCGCAGGTTTTTCAGGATGTGGTACGTCCTGGAGTAGATTTGAAAAAACCTAGGAGCGATTCGTCAGAGAGTTTGGCAGCCTTACTTACGGAGGATAAATCAGTCCAACCTTCTATTGTATCACATAATACTGAAAAAGTCAATAGACCAGGAGTAGAGGCACCTAGCGATGACAGCATAAAAGTGAATCTAGGGAAAAAATCAAGGCCAATAGCGGCGAAAGGGACTAGTGTCCGTCTGAAAAAAAGTGCGACCGCCACTAACTATGATATTGAAAAACCAGTCCTGAAACCGGGGATGGGAAGTACACATGCAAGGACGAGCCCGCTTGATTCAATTAAGCGTAAGTTTGCGCCAGCGCCAAAAGGCTTTGCGGCGGATAATGCCAAGGCGGCGCGTCCTGGTCGCCCATATCAGGTTGAGGATTATCTGAATCCGAGCCATGCTACAAAGACCGTACCAGCGACTGATGATGCTACGCATTATTATGGGCTCTCGGAAGAAGAGCTTGCCAATAATGCTAAAGGTGTGCAAGTGAATCGTGATCAGATGGCGGCCGAGGCAGGTCTTGGGATGATCGAGGATTATAGTTCCAGTAGCGAGGAGGCGGCTGCAGATCAACAGGCGACTATGCTGCGGCGCGATACGCCCGACAATAATAAATACGCCCTCAGCGCTCAATCGCCGTATTATCTGAAGCCCGAAAAGGAGATGAAGAAACGGCCATTATCCGGCAATGGTGAAGTTCGGATACAGGCTGAAGTGGCAACTTCGGTCCAGGCGGCGCAAGACTTGGCGGAGGAATTACCTAAGAAAAATCAGTATAAGAAGAATTCCAAGAAAGCTAAAAAGTCCAAGCAATCTGCCGAGAAGAAAGAGAAGAAATCCAACAAAGTCACCAAAACACATGATATTAATCAGCCGACAATGATTATCCCGGCGCATCATCGTTCTAATGCGCCGCTCGTCGCGTTGTTGTTGTTGACGGTAATATTGGGCGCAACAGTAGGGGCGCTAGCGTATCTGTTCTTCTTCCAGTAGAGATTTTCAAGAGAGTCTTGAGCGATGTGGCGCCTCGTGCTATAATAATGTCATGCTCGGCACGGTGGGATTAGCTCAGATGGTTAGAGCGTCTGATTGTGGTCCAGAAGGTCGTCGGTTCAATTCCGATATCCCACCCCAGCAAAGTTATTTGCGAGTGTAGTACAGCGGTTAGTATGCAAGTTTTCCAAACTTGAGATGAGAGTTCGACTCTCTCCACTCGCACCAAGGACAAAAATAAGACCTTTCGGTCTTATTTTTGTCCTTGAGGAAATGTTGAAGGGGTAACTTAAAAAGAGTTCGTAGATGATAGGAGTATGAGAAAATTCTCAAACTTGTTTGAGAATTTTTGAATCGATGCTTCATTGCTGAGGGGGCATGACGACCGAAGTTTCTCTCCACTCAGGACTGCCTTTAGAATTTATATCTGAGCGTAAGTTACATGCATACCATCTATAACGATAAATAACAATTCCCCTGGAACCGAAAATGTGTTACAATGAAAGAATTGGAGGGTTACCCAAGTGGCTGAAGGGGACGGTTTGCTAAATCGTTAGTCTGGGGAGACCTGGAGCGGGAGTTCGAATCTCCCACCCTCCGCCACGCCGCGTAGACAGGAGCTTTAGCTCATGGCTAGGCGGCGTTTTAGGTTGTGAAGTAAATAGAAGCGGCATCTATGCAGGCTCTTCCTCTACCCCTCCCGTGTAACGCAGCGGATGGCGAAGCCTGCACCGCGATAGTAATTATTCTGCGGAATGACTCCAGAAGGGCTTGTAGATATATAACGACCATAAATATCTGAGTTTCCAGTATCAGACCACCAAGTCCCTCCTAGATTTTGGTTGCGTAGATCACCGTCAAGATAATCATATAGTCCCGTCCGGAGAAAGTCGAGGGGAGCACTACGTAGCTTGGTAGAACCAGCGGAGCTATTCGTAATACCATAGGTAGTAGTGATAAGGGTAACGTAGTTTTTATAGGAGGACATAATCATTTTTCTTGCTTTTTTAGCAAAATAAGCATTAAACTATTGACATTTTTGATGATGTGTGCTACAATGGAGATATTAAGCCTTTTGAGTAAAAGGCGGTAACTCTACAACGAGGCCGCCCCAAGGGGCGGTACATTAAAAAAGGAAGGTGCTATCAATGGAAAAAAATGGGAAAAAAAGTGTTTTAGGAGCGTTTGCGAATATCTTCACAGAGAAGGATAAGCACGGGGGAAAGGAGCCCATCGATACCGACGAGTATCTGAGCGAGTTGGCTCGGTCTGCGGAGGAGTACCATAGCGATTCCACAGATGCCCGTGGGGTAGCAGCAAAAAAGGGGTTTGCTCGCAGTGGCGAATCGGATGAGGACGGATACGAAGTTTTCAGGACGCGCGAAGGCGTACCGAAGCCACCCGAAGGCCTCATCTTCTTGTACCGCACGGACGAGGAAGGCGAGTACATGACTATCGATAAATTAATGAATCTGACTATCGACCCCGGCGACCATGAAACATGGCCTGTGTATGAGCGCACGGTCGTGTGCTGGACGCTCGACGAGCACGGCACAATCGCGTACTCCAAGTGCGGTGGTGACTTAAAGGAGTTAATTAAGGCCCAGATTGAGCGTGAGCGCATTTTTGCCCGCAAATATGCAGAATACGTTAAGGCTAATCCCAACGCGGAACGAGATGAGGACGACGAGTCCTGCATTGAAACCGTTTACGACCTCTCTACTAAACAGATAAGGGAGATCGTTCAAGGATCGAATGGCAAGTATACAGCGGCCAGCTTGAAGTATTTGCCACCGGAAAAGCTTAGGGAGCTCGTCCGGAATTGCCGCAAGAAACCGATCCAGAACAACGAGGCGAATAAAGAAGTCAATAAAACAAGCACAGTCGCGGATACGGACATAACTGAGGATGAAGAGCTGTTGGCATTTGCGGAAGACCTCCTCGCCTCAGCCGACAGGAAGACCCGCGACACTGCCAGCTTGTTTACGCCGGAACAGGCAGAGTCATTTTTGACCGCAATGCAGGATTTTTATGTAGTCAATCTGACACCGCCAGCGGAACAGTTGGAACACATTGTTCAAACCATTTTTACGAACAAATGGTCTAAGAACTCCGAAGACGAGTCGGGCAATGCCCAGGATTCCGACGGCCAGAACGGCGGTTCCGGCTCTGACAGCTAAAAAACTTCTATTTTTCTAATTTCAGGAGGGGGGTGATACACCTTTTTGATGAGGCTCATTCGTAAGAATGGGCCTTTTTTCATGCTTATTAAACTTAGTTCGAGTACCATATTTGGTATTTAATTTGTTATTTTTGGGCAAGTCTTTGCTTATTTTATCTAACATTATTAATACTTTTGCAAGCAGTTTAGAGGATTTTAAACGAAAGCATTATAG
>CARSRA010000007.1 GCA_949063825.1 uncultured Candidatus Saccharibacteria bacterium | reverse complement strand
CTATCGTGGCTACGGCTTCGCCATCCGCTGCGTTACACGGGAGGGGTAGAGGAAGAGAATAAAGCATCTTAACCTCTAGAACGAATACAACAATACATTATCTTCAAGACCATCAGATAATCTATAGTATAATATACTTATGAAAAACTATACGACATATCGCACTGCCGAAAGCGTTTCTCCTCGGCACCCTGACAAACTTTGTGACCAAATTTCGGATGCTATTCTCGACGGCTACCTTGAAAAGGATCCGAATGCACGTGTCGCCGTCGAAACTTGTGGCGGACATGGAATTATATATATCGTTGGCGAAGTTACTTCCAGCGCAGATGACATTAATGTCGAATCGATTGCACGCGAAATTGCGGGTGATGATATGGAAATCCATATTAACTTAGTCAAGCAAAGTCCAGAAATCGCTGGAGGCGTGGATCTAGGTGGCGCCGGTGATCAGGGGATTATGATCGGCTATGCCACCGACGAAACCACAGAGTTGATGCCGCGTGAAGTAATTCTATCGCGACAGCTGAATCAACATATTTATCAAAAATTTCCATTCGATGGCAAGACCCAGGTAACCCTCAAAATATTAGAAAAAGGCAATTTTGAGCTTGATTCAATCGTGGCCAGTTTTCAAAATTCTACCGATCAAGAATTGCGTGAGCTGGTCGAAGCATTCATTCACGAACATAAACTTGCTGGAAACCCACGTCTACATTTAAACCCTGCCGGAGAATGGCATCAGGGTGGCTTCGAAGCTGATACTGGTCTCACCGGTCGTAAATTGGCGGTCGATAATTACGGACCGCGTATTCCGATCGGTGGTGGAGCATTTTCAGGCAAAGACCCTTCTAAAGTCGATCGAAGCGCCGCATATATGGCGCGCCGCATCGCGGTTGATTATTTACGCGCACGCAAGGCAAAAGAAGTTTTCGTCCGCCTCGCTTATGCAATTGGTTATGCGGAGCCGCTTGAACGTACAGTTATTGTCGATGGTAAGGATGAACAAATTCCGCTGAAATCAGATTCTGCTACAACCGATAATCCTAATGAAATCCACGGCTACGACCTCACGCCGCGGGGCATTATTGACTATCTCGACCTGAAGCGCCCAATTTACCAATCTACGGCATGCTACGGGCACTTTGGCGCAGGATTTGATTGGGATAAATACAGAATTACATAGTGAAGAGTAGGCAAAATGCGTGATATTAAAATTAAGGGGATTTATCAACATTATAAAGGCGATAAATACCTAGTGGAAGATGTCGCTATACATAGTGAGACCGGCAAGGAGATGGTGATCTATCGCGGTTTATATGAAGACAGTCCTCTTTGGGTGCGTCCAAAATCGCTTTTCCTCGATCAACTCGATCCCGAAAAAGCTAAACAATTTGGCCAGAAATATCGTTTTGAAATACTAGATATTAAAAGCGCCAGGAATAACTAAGCCAAATCTTACCAAAAATAGATTCGAGAAATGAGCTATTGTTATAAATGGCTCATTTTTGTAAATGCCTATTGACTCCAAAGAGTGCTTACTATATCATTGTATTAGTTAACTAATACAATGATATAGTAGCTGATCCGTATTGCACTAGTAGAGTAGTACAGCGAGAAACAACTATCACTGGCGCGTATTAGTGAAATAATACAATAATGTTTTATATTTTAAATAATGTATCAACAAAATAATACAACGAATTTTAATCTAGAACTAAATTTCTCCTTTGATAACGAGAGGCCAATTTACATCCAGCTCGTCGAGCAGATAGAAGTGATGATTATATCCGGTAAACTACCGCCATCAAGCAAACTTCCGTCAGTGCGTGAGCTAGCTACAAGAGCAAGGGTAAACCCAAACACCATCCAGCGTGCTCTTCTTGAGTTAGAACGTAAAAATCTGATCTATACCGAACGAACTAATGGTAAATTTGTTAGTAAAAATCTTGCGCGACTAGTCGACTCGCATGAAGAATATATTAAAAACCGTGTGGCTGAATTCGTGGTTGAAATGCACGCCCTCGGTCTGAATGAACGCGAACTAATAAAAATAATCAAGGAAGGGAAGAAATCATGACGAATCATAAAACCAAGATAAAAGAATCAAAATCGACAAGCGTCAATAAAACTCCATTACTCGAATACCGCGATGTTTCTAAAAGTTATGGCGACAAGACGGTTCTAGAAAATATTAACCTCAAAATTCCTCGCGGACGCATCGTCGGGCTGCTCGGTAAGAATGGTGCCGGTAAAACTACTCTTATTAAGCTTGCGAATGATCTATTACAACCAACCAACGGGGAAGTCCTATTCGATAACAAGCCGATTAGTATAGAAAGTAAAAGAAAAATTTCTTATCTACCAGAATTAACTTATCTAGATAAAACTATGAAAGTGCACGAAGCTGTGGCATTTTTTGCGGAATTTTATCATGATTTTGATATTGACAAAGCAAAAGAATTAGCCAAAATTCTTGATCTCGATCTCAATAAGAAAATTATCAAGATGAGCAAAGGTATGCAAGAAAAATTGCAGCTGATCCTAGTGATCTCTAGGAAAGCCGATCTATATATTCTTGATGAACCGCTAGGTGGGATCGATCCAGCTACGCGCGATTTTATACTTGACACAATTTTAAGTAATTTCGATACGAATGCTAGCTTATTAATTTCGACGCACTTGATTGCTGATATTGAAAGAATTTTGGATGAAGTATTTTTCATTGATGACGGTAAAGTTGTGCTCGAATCGGAAGCCGATACTCTGCGTCAAAAAGAACACGGATCGATTGATGAAATCTTTCGCAAGCGTTTTCGGAGTTATTCTGCCATGAAACCAAATCACACATAGAGTCAGCTTTTATTCTTTAAACGGCTCGTTATTAATAGTATTTCAACTAGTTATCGACTATATCGAAAGGAAATTATGCTCGCAAAATTAATCAAATATGATCTTAAATATGTCTACAAAGTGCTCGGTATTTATTATCTCATCATGATACTTGGTGTGATTATATTCTTAATTACGGATCTCAACCAAACGAATGGAATTATTGAATTTATACACCATTTTGCTGGCGGCGCGAGTTTTGGTCTCAGTATCGGTCTATTCTTCAATGCTATTACGCGTAGTTGGGCACGATTCCAAAAGAACTTTTACGGCGACGAATCATATCTTACTCATACTCTACCAGTCACAAAACAACAGCTATTACTGTCTAAGACAATTAGTAGTCTAATCGTGCTCATCTTAAGCCTTATACTTTTGATTTTCTGTACCATCGCTACACAAATTGGCTTCGATACATTTGGCGAACTCAATAGTATGCTCGAGTCGCAAGGTCATAGCTTATTTAACATCGGTATGCTGTTATTCATAACCTTAGCCCTTCAACAGTTTTTCGTTATCGAATGTGGCTTTAGCGGAATCCTAATTGGTCACCGAAAAAACGACCGCCGCGGCATGTGGTCCTGGATTGCGGGAGGCGGAATTTATGTCGTAGCAAATTTATTAATTGTCGCCGTCACATTGATTTGGAGTTTATTTGACTCCAATGTGCACAATTTAATTTTCAGCGATAGCTCTGCAGACCTGCATAATATAATAAGTATGCAAAAAATCATCGTAGGAATCGACATTGCTTATTTTATAATTATAGTCGGACTGTATTTTCTATCACAAAAGACTCTCGAGCGGGGTGTAGACGTCGAATAAAAGCTTATTCCTCCTGTCCCCACTGTTATATATTATATAATATAGCTAATGAAAAAAGTTTATGCAGCAATTGATTTGAAATCATTTTATTCATCGGTTGAGTGTCGCGAGCGTGGGCTTGATCCATTGACCACAAATCTCGTAGTCGCTGATCAAAGTAGGACCGAGAAAACTATCTGCCTTGCAGTATCTCCAAACTTAAGAGAGTATGGTATACCAGGCCGCGCTAGACTTTTTGAAGTAATCGCAAGGGTCAAAGCTATCAATTTTGACCGTCAAAAAAATGCTCCGAACGGAAAATTTATCGGCAAAAGTGCCAATAAAAAAGTACTGATGGATCATCCGGAACTTGCATTAGATTTTATCGTCGCCAAACCTCGCATGCAAAAATACATTGATTATAGCCAAAAAGTTTTTGCATCCTATCTAAAATATATTGCACCAGAAGATATCTTCGCTTATTCTATCGATGAAGTTTTCTGTGATATTTCTGGATATTTGCGATTGAGAAACTACGCGCCACGCGACTTTATAACCATGATGATCCGTGACGTTCACCAACAAACTGGTATTACTGCGACTGCCGGAATCGGCACAAATTTATACCTTGCTAAAATCGCAATGGACATAATAGCTAAGCATGCCAAGCCAAACAGTTTTGGTGTTCGTATTGCCGAGCTTGACGAGCGGTCATACCGCGAACAGCTTTGGGCTCATACACCGATTACGGATTTCTGGCGCACTGGACGCGGAACGGCACGTAGACTCCGCAATCACCAAATGTATACTATGGGAGATGTAGCACGCTGTTCAATTACTAACGAAGATCTACTATTCAAACTTTTTGGCGTAAATGCTGAGCTTTTAATTGATCACGCTTGGGGAATTGAGCCGGTCGGGATCCACGAAATCAAAAGTTATCGGCCACGCGACCATAGCCTCACAAACGGCCAAGTCTTGTCACGACCATACCATCATAATGAGGCCCGCATTATTGTCAAAGAAATGGTCGAGGATCTAGTGCTAAAACTAACTTTACAAAATCTTGTCACCGACCAATTAGTACTCGATCTAAATTATGACTCTAGTAACAAACCGAGTAATGACACCAAAATTAATCACTATGGTAAAGTCGTGCCAAAACCAGCACATGGTACTTTGCGTCTCAACGATCCGAGCCTAGAGCTCTCTAAAATCCGCGCTGGCTTTACAAAATTATTTGATGAAATTGCGAACCCTACTTTTACCATACGAAAAATCACGCTCACAATCGGAAATCTAGTTCCGGAAAATTGCCAAAATGCAGTACCGAAACAACTGAATCTCTTTGATGCTAAGAAAACTGTAGTTAAAAATTCCATACATGAAAAAAATCTACAAGCAGCAATTCTTAAAATTCGTAAACGCTTTGGTAAAAATGCAATCTTTAGCGGTATTAATCTCGAAAAAGGCGCAACTGGCTTGGATCGCAGACGACAAATTGGAGGACATCAAGAATGAAGAATGAAGATCCTCAATCTCACTACGATGATATTATAAATTTAGAACGCCCTCGGTCTCGATATCTAAAGATGCCACTAGAAAATCGCGCAGCTCAATTTGCGCCCTTTGCGGCATTAACAAGCTATCATGAAAAAATTACTGAAGCTGAAGACGCCGAATTCTATTCTGGACAAGAAATTATAGACACGACGGACACCTAGCGGCATAATGACCGTCAGTCACATCAAACGTTTTCCTGTATGATTATTTATTTATTTTTGTCTTCGTCTTCAACAACTTCCGCCTCGGCGATATTGTCGATCTCATTGAGATTGTCTTTCTTTTTTCGGATCGGATTGCCGTCCTGATCACGGATATCAATATCCACTTCTACTATACCACTCACAAGCAATGCTACCACGGCAACGATAATGATCAATATGAAAGAGATGAACGGTCTATGCATATATTATATTGTAGCATATCTTCCTATCCAAAGCACCTAGACCACGATATAATTACTTAGTGTTTTATATGAACGAATATCAATCACCACTTGGCAAAATTATTATCATGGCTAGTAAAACAGGGATTACTAGGCTATGGTTTGCAGATCAAGGCTATAGGACCGACTCATATATACAACAAAACAACCCAGTATTAGAAACCGCTCGTGCGTGGCTCGATATTTATTTTAGCGGCAAAGAACCCCGATTCGAACCGATATTGGAGCTAGATGGAACTAGCTTCCAAAAAGAAACTTGGAATATTCTCAAGACTATCCCTTATGGAAAAACAATGACTTATGGAGAAATTGCAAAAATAATTGCAGCCAATAGAAATATCACTAAGATGTCTGCACAGGCAGTTGGTAATGCAATCAGTAAAAATAAGATCTCGATCATTATTCCATGTCATCGCGTAGTTGGCGCGCAAAATAAATTAGTCGGCTATACTGGCGGACTTGAACGAAAAAACAAATTATTGGAATTGGAAAAAACAAAATCAAGCCCAAATAGGAATCCAAGACAACTAGGCAATTTTCATGTATAATCGTCTAAAAGCTAAGCTAATATGAAAGGGGCGGCCAATGCCAGAAATGATTGATGTTCTCGACAAAAATGGCAACAAAACAGGTGAAGTCGCAACACGAGACGAAGTGCATAAAAATGGTCTCTGGCATCGTAGTATTGCTGTAGCAATCTTAAATGAGAAAGATGAAATCCTTTTGCAACAGCGCAGCCATAATAAAAAGAAAAACCCTGACATGTGGGATATTTCGGTTGCTGGACATATTGACGCCGGAGAGTCCGTTTTAGTTGCTGCCATGCGCGAAACCGCTGAAGAACTCGGAATAAGCGGGGGGGGTAAATTTTTGTTATCTCACTAGATACTGTGAAATATCCACCTATGACTGGAATGGCGAAAAAATGACTGATCGTCAGTTTTTTGATTGTTTCGTAACTAGAATTACCGGAATTCAACCTTCAGAAATAACTTTCCAAACTGATGAAGTCCAGGCAGTAAAACTTGTGAATGTCACCGAATTTGAACACATGATAAAAGAAAAACAAATTGTCGATCGGCGAGCCTTTTATGAAGCAATTATCAATTACATATCACATAGCAATGCGGCTAAAAACGTTGTATAATGATATAAGATTGGAATCAATATGAGTTTACAAATAAGACTAGTCTTATTTTCTAGCATAGCTAGAAAATATCGAACCACAGCACAAAGGATCATCAATGGCTGAATTAATTGATGTCCTAGATGAGAATGGCGTCAAAACTGGACGCATTGCCACCCGCGATGAGGTACATAGACTTGGATTATGGCATCGCTGTATCGCAGTTGCAATTCTAAACGATAAAAACGAAATTTTACTGCAACGACGTGCGCATAGTAAAGATAAAAATCCCGACATGTGGGATATTTCGGTTGCTGGGCATATTTCAGCTGGCCAAGATTCTCTTTCAGCCGCCGCAAGGGAAATTAACGAAGAAGTTAGTATCAACCTCGGGCGATATATTGATATTAGTGATTTTCGGTACATGTTTTGTTTCCGGAGAGAACAGATTTTCAATGAAGATTACATCGATCGCCAATTCTTTGATTTCTTTATTCTCCGCCGGCCCGATCTACGACTTGAAAATATTAAACTGCAAGAAAGTGAAGTGCAGGACATAAAATTCTGTACCATGTCAAAACTACGCGAGCTAATCGAAAGACACGAGTTAGTCGAGCGCGATGCTGAATATGCGGCGCTTGAAGATTATATTTTTAAGATTTAAATCTAAAAATCTCAATGATTGAGCTATCAAGGAGGAATATGAAGTTAATTTTAGCATCAAGTGGACTCGCAAACGAAGAGATCATTACAAATTTAGAAGAAATGGTCGGCAAGACACGCGACAAGATCAATGTAATTATTATCAACGAAGCGATCAAGGCCGAAACCGGCGATATGCGCTGGTTCACCGAAGAGTTGCAAAGATTGTCAACCGTGATTGGCGGAAATATTGAATTCATCGATCTACGGGCACACGACCTTAATCATATTCGCGAACGCATCAATTTGGCTGATGTAATATTTTGTTTTGGCGGGAATACTGATTATCTCGCCAATATTTTTATGAAAACTGGTTTTGATAAAATTTTGCTAGAAATTTTAAAAGAAAAAGTTTGGATCGGTAGCTCAGCTGGGTCATGTGTAATGTGTCATAAGGAGGCCGACAAAATACAAGATACAATTTACAAAGAACGCCGCATGGCGGATCATTTTATGGACTTTGTCCCAATCGTTTTCTTGCCGCACCTACATGGCTGGTTCAAATTTGATCGAACTGAAGTAATCGAAGCTTCCAAATTCACTGATCTACCAGTTTATGCAATGTCGGACGATTCGGCGCTAAAAATCATAGACAACAATAAACCCGTTGTCCTAGGAAAAGATTATATTATTGCTCAGAACGGTGAAATTATTCAGGAGGATAAATGAAGCTAATTGCGACTAGGCACGCCGAAACAAACTATAATGTTCAGGATTTGGTAAATTATGATCCAACCGCCGATGTACATCTAACCGAAAAGGGCATTAGACAAGCCGAAGAGCTAGCAGAGCAATTAAAAGAATTTGAGTTTGATAAAATTTATATTTCTAGACTTGGACGGACTAAACAAACTGCCGAGATTATTAATCAATATCATAAATTACCGCTAACTGCTAATGAATTACTAGATGATACTAGAAATGGTTTTGAGGGGCGCCCATACAGCGAGGCTAAAAGTTGGCGTGATGCGCAGCCCGATCCAATAGCAGCACGATATCAAAATAAATATGAATCGGTCGCCGACATGACTAGGCGTGTTCAAAAATTTGTCGAATACATTAAGGTTAATCATGAAGATAATGAAACGATCTTAGTCGTAACTAGTAGTCATATTATCAAGCAACTACGCATGTTAAATGGCGAATTTACGATACAGGACATTCTCAAAAAATCTCCCGCTGCGCACGCCACGTATTATGTTTTTAATATTAAAAGGGAGAAAAATGAAATTCACTAAGCTAGAGCATTCCGGCTGCATTATTGAAAATAATAGTAAAAAACTTGTTTGTGATCCGGTCGAGTTTGAAGCAAAAATACCA
Source organism: uncultured Candidatus Saccharibacteria bacterium (assembly GCA_949063825.1). Lineage (GTDB taxonomy): Bacteria > Patescibacteriota > Saccharimonadia > Saccharimonadales > Saccharimonadaceae > Nanosyncoccus. Next base: position 22,483 of record CARSRA010000007.1, on the reverse strand, counting down.
AAGCTCTCAAATGTTGAAGTAATTATTATCACACATAAACATGGCGATCATTTCCAGCCGCAAATCCTGGAAAAGATAGTCATGAAAAATCCAAACGTTCGTATTTTTGCGCCACAAGATTTTGAAATTTCCGAAATTAACGGACAAAAAATCGAGAAAGTCGAAGCGGTGACAGGATGTAATACCGCAAATTTTAGCCTAAAATTCTTTGGCAGAAATCATATGCCGATTATTCCAAATAAAATTCCGTGTGCAAATATCGGCGTAACTATAAATGATAAAATCGTCAATCCTGGCGATTCATTCGATCTACCGAACGATTTACAGAATCCAGAATTATTACTTGTTCCCAGCGAAGCACCGTGGCTTAAAAGTTTTGAAAGCATGGAATACATTAGAAATGTCCAGCCGAAACTTGTCGTGCCAGTACACAACGCTGTTTTATCGAAAACCGGCGACAACATAAATAATAACTGGCTCAAAATGGCCTGCGATGAAAATGGAGTGAACTTCGCAGCATTAGGAATCGGTGAAAGTATCGAGATATGAAAATTTATCTCGTTCGCCACGGACAAACTGATTGGAACAAAGAGATGCGTGCACAGGGACGCAAGGACATCCCTCTGAACGCGGTCGGTAGGGCTCAAGCCGAAGAACTGCACGAGAAGATAAAAGATTCTAATTTTGATGCCGTTTATGCATCGCCTTTGTCGCGCGCAGCCGAAACTGCAAAGATCGCTATCGGAGGTAAATATGTAATTAACTATGATAATAGACTCGTGGAACGATCCTTCGGTGATTACGAAGGAAAAATCATTGTAGCTTGGTTGGATTTAGTAGAGGGAGTTGATATTAGCGACGTCTCATTAGATGAAATTCCTAGAGGAGTCGAAACTGCCAAGAGCATGCTCCAGAGAGCAGGAAATTTTATTAACGATTTAAAGCTAAAATATAGTAGCGACGCGAAAATTCTCGTATTCGGACACGGAGGGATGTTTCGTGCTTTTGACTGGATTCTGCTGAAACGTAACGGCAATAGTCTTACGGAAGCCAACAATCTCAAGCACGCGGAGATTAAAGAATATGAAATCTAGAAGATAATAGACATCTCAATCCCGAAAGCAGCTATCAAAAATTTCTAGCACCATTGAGATATAACTAAGGAGAAGAATGCAAGAAAAACCACAGCACCTATATTTAACGTCCAGTTTCCGCGGAGATGGTGTCGCGGAGATGGTGTCGCGGAAATGGTCATGAATAGTATAGAAAAACTATTACAAAAACCCGCAACGAAAATAAAACTTCTATATATGATATTGCCGGAAAAACTGAAACCGAAGTTGAGGGCGACAAATTCCAAATTTGGGAGGGGAAATAGATGAACCTATATATTTATGGTCTAGAATCAGACTTTACTAAGTATCAACTTCAAACATTGAACAATAAATTCACAAAAGTTATCTTCTCTAACAATGATAACTATGATATCGTAATTCATGACCATGAACCAAAAGTCCTCGCGTTAGATCCAGATATTTCGGGATGGGGGCTATCAAACGAAATAATTACTCAAATTCCAAATCTAAAGGCAATTTGTTTACAGACCACTGGCTACGAGTGGGTAGATGGTAGTTTTTGTCGCGAGCACAATATCCCCATAACGAATGTCCCGCATTATGCAAGTATTTCCGTCGCTGAAAAATGTATTTTTATGGCGCTGGCGCTCGCGAAACGTTTTCCGCTTTATCTGCGTGAAGGCGGCATGAGTTATGCCCCACAATTTATCGGCGATGAATTATGGAATAGACCGACTGATATTATTGGATTTGGTGAGATTGGTCATGCTTTAGCTAAAAGGCTAGAGGGCCTGATTGGCGATAAAGAAATTTGTTATTATTCGCATAACCAAGATGATCAAAATTTTCATTACTTACCGTTCGAGGATATGCTCGCAAAATCCGAGTTCATGTTTGTCACCATTTCCAAAAATCCTGACAGTATCGCATTGTTCGATGATCTCTCAAAGTTTAATAAACATATGAAAATTATTGTCATTTCAAATGGCTTTGAAGAAGTCACAAAGCGATTAGTAGAGAAATGTGAGAAGGACGAACTAGGAGGAGTAGCATTTGAAAGTGACGATCCGGCGATACTAAACCATCAATATAATGGAAATATTTTCGTAACACCACACAACGCCCATTGCACAAAAGAAGCACTCAAGCGTATGTTTGAAATTTGGACAAATTCAATAGTCTCGATCGCTAACAATAATATTATTAATCAGGTAAATTAACATGGAAAGAAAAGTTGCAATTGTCACGGGCAGCCAAAGAGGGGTTGGCAAAGCTACAATTATCGAATTTGCGAGACAGGGTTATAATGTCGTGATTGACTATATTGAACAACCAGAGATGGCTACCGACTTAAGGACATATGTTGAGTCGGAATTTTCCGTCAAAGCACTCGCGATCAAAGCTGATGTGCGTAGTGAATCCGATGTTAAATATTTAATTTCCGAGACTATCAAAGAATTCGATCGGATCGATGTGGTTGTAAATAACGCCGGAATTGTTTATGATCGTGATTTCGCCGAAATTACGATCGATGAATTTGAAGACACTTTACGCACTAACGTGATCGGCCCTTTTATTGTTTCGCGCGAAGCAGCAAAGCATATGACGGATGGCAGTGCAATTATTAATGTTTCATCGACAAATGGTACAAAAGTGATTTCACCCGAATCTCTTGACTATAATATCTCTAAAATTGGCCTGCAGAGTCTAACGCGTGATTTGGCATATGAATTTCGTTCAAAGATCCGCGTAAATGCCATTGCGATTGGTTGGGCGGATACCGACATGAATAAAGATCTACCAGCAGACTATATAAAATCAGAAACTGATAAGATTTACTGCCAGCGTTTTGCGAAGCCCGAAGAAATCGCGCAGACGATTTATTTTCTCGCCTCTAAAAAATCGACTTATATCAACGGCGAAGTTGTTAATATAGATGGCGGATACTATTAAAAACTAAGGAGGAGAGTTATGGCCAATACAGAAAAAACCGAAACTCATATAATTGCAGGAGCCGTTTTAGAGCGCGACGGAAAATTCCTGCTCATACAGGAAGCTAAGGCATCGTGTCGCGGCAAATGGAATTTTCCAGCCGGACACTTGGATCCGGGAGAAAGTATAACCGAGGCAATGCTACGCGAAGTTCATGAAGAGAGTGGTTTTATAGTAGAGCCGACTGGAATTTGTCAAATCGGTAGTCGTAAACTGCCCAACGTAGCTTTCATATCGGTATTTTTTACAGCTAAGATTATTTCGGGAGAAATCAAATATGATCCAGCGGAAATTCTAGACGTAAAGTGGCTTAGTTATGAAGAGATCCTTGTTATGAAAGATCAGCTCCGCAATAAGGTTCTCATTCTTGACGCAATTAAAAACGTATCGAATGGAGTTATTGCGCCACTCGAAATTCTAAGTAACTACGATAGCTAATATCTTCCTCTACCCCTCCCGTGTAACGCAGCGGATGGCGAAGCCTGTACCACGATAACCAACATCTTCGAAGCGAATATAACTTGAGTATATAGCTAAGAAGCTTGCAGTCGAAGGTCTCCAACCAGAACTATACCACCAGTAACTATTATCAATACGAGCTTCAAGGCGACCTTGCGTACCGGAATAATTGCCTGTCCGGAGAAAGTTACTCCCCTCGACTTTGCCTACACTGGCTATTACTATTACGAATCGGGCTCGTTGGACTTTGAGACTACCTGGGGGAACTACTGGTCACGTACGGCGAGCAGTTCGCCGTACGCTTACCGCCTGTACTTCGCTAGCAGCCGTGTCGATCCGCAGGCTGCCAACATCCGCGGCAGCGGTAACCCCCTACGCTGCACCGCGAAGTAGGGTAGATAGTGCTCTGCAGGCATGTGTGAATATGGCGTTTTTATTTTTAACCTATCGCATGCTATAATTAAGACATTATGATTACGCTAAACCAGCGGAGGAAGGATGAACTATCTGGATCAAGACTCGAAGTAATCGTCAGATGACCAGGTACGTCCTCAATTAAACGGCTCTCAAAGCAAAGTTACCTCGGATCTAGATAAAACAACTAGGCGTTTAGGTTATCTTTTGATTACCTGTGGAATTTGTGGATTGAGTATTGCTGCTGTTATTGGATATCTTTTTACGTTTTTCTTCTGCCTCGCTCGATCAATAGATCCGATGTCGGCGCTTGACATTGCGTTTCATACGATTTTGTTTGATTTTTTATCGCAATACCTCTAGGTACTCCGATAGGCATAGTCACTATAACCCAAGTCCGTAAATATGAAAAGAACTTCGGCAAATTCCCTTATATTGGGAAGTTGATAATCGGTTTGATTGGAGTTGTTCTATGTTTAACGCCAGTAGTACTCACAGTCTCAATTATTTACCTCGTTCGTATTATTAGCCTCATTGCCTAGAAGTGAGACGAAGATAATATCGACTCAAAACCCACTGGATCGACACCAAAAAGTACCCCACCTCTATTTAGGGCGGGGTACTTTTGAATTATTTTAACGAGATCTTAACAAAAATTGTCCGCCGAACAGATGTCAAACAAACAATTAGTAGACATAAAAATACGTGGTGGGCGAAGAGGGAATCGAACCCTCACTCCTTTACAGGAACCAGATTTTGAGTCTAGCGCGTCTACCAGTTCCGCCATCCGCCCATTTCACTGATTATATCACTTCCTCCACTCATAAACAAGTTCTTTCGCGTTGTCCCTACTTATGCTATAATTTGTTCATGGATACGATGGGAGGTGGGACTAATCAAGGACGCTCGGCGGCAGCCGAAGCGGCACGTCAGAAGGTGCTTGCCGTCTACCGCAATACTTTACATAATCTCGAACAATCTGAAGCTATACCTGCCAAAACTGATGAACCCTACCGTGCTCCAATGCCACTTTATTCGGACCAGCAAACCAATGCCTACGAGCCCGAGGATGTCAACTACGATCATAATACCTCAGATTACGCATACCAAGATTCCGATTCAAATTATAACTACGAAACTTTGAATCCGACTGATTTCGCCGAAATGAATAATGAGCCAGCTGATAATTTCGCCGCTTACGCCAATTACGATGATTATGATCAAGGCAGTTATATAGCCCCTTCTGCTAATGACGCTGGGACACTCAAAGATCTACCTGTCAATCAAGCCAGTGTCAATGCCAACTGGGAGCAGTACCACTCGGCTTGGCAGCAATATTACCAAAAATATTACAGCGATTATTATGCTCAGGCCGCGCAAAATTATCTCGAGACCGAAAAGCTCAAGAGTGAACGTCTCGCCACTGGCAAAGCTCATCGAAGTAGACATCGTCGAAAGCTGATACCGCTCGCTATTGTCGCTACGATCGTCTTGGGAATTTTATTTTTGCAATATAACCGTCTGATTTTTGCCCCAATCGTAGCTTACGTTTCACCAGACACCGGTTCAGTCGCCACCAGCATCGAGCCCGTCGATCCTACTGTCTCGGGCGAAGTCTCACCTGAACCACGTTTAATTATCCCCAAACTCAATATTGACGTGCCCGTTAATTTCGACGTTCACTACAATGATATTATGGAGGCGATGAACCACGGTGTCGCACGCTTTAGTATTTCCGGAGCGGATGCCTTGCCGGGACAAGTTGGTAATTTGGCAATCTCGGGACATTCTGCGGGCGACATTTATAGTAGCAACCCGTATAAATTCATTTTTTCTGGTCTCGAGCGCATGAATGCCGGTGACCTAATCTATATTAATTATAATTCCGTACGCTATACCTATCAGGTGACTAAAAGTGAAGTAGTCGATCCAAGCAACGTCCAAGCATTAATTTATGCCACCGACAAGCCTATGTTAACCCTGATCACCTGTACGCCACTTGGCACCTCGAAATATCGTCTACTACTAAGCGCCGAACAAATTAGTCCGTCTTACGACGGCACACCCTCTGGTGATGGCGATGGTAACGAAGGCACTGGAGACACAGACGGCTCCGGCCAGCAGCCCACTGAAGAGCCAAAAAATGACAATCTTAATATGCCAGCAAACTCACCTTCTTTCTTTGAGCAAATTTGGCAAAATATCTTTGGGTCATAATCCAAAGAAAAACTCCTCCATATAGCCTATCAAAGCAGGCTTACTGGATCGATCACTATGCTATGATTTGCCCGTGCAATATATGACGCAAGCGCAGACATCAAGGCTCGACGACTAGTCGCTTTTAAAATAATCTGCCAACTAAACCCTCGCCCTGCTCGTTCATGAAAAGCCGGCATCGGCGAAGAGACCGTAATATCTGAAAACTGCAACAATTCTTGATATGCCGACTGGACCTTGGCTATGACAGTTTTTTCCGTTTTATAAGTTATAGTGAGCCGCGCGAGGTAGGTGAATGGTGGCAACTTTTGACGCCTTCGCTCAGACAACAAATACGCAGCGAATTTAGGATAATCTGCCCGTATCGCCGTTTGGATTACTGGGTGCTCGGGCTGATAAGTCTGCATCACTACTTCCGAAAGATCCAAATGCCCACGACCGACTCGGCCAATTACTTGCATCAAGAGCTCAAACGTACGCTCTTCAGCCGCAAAATCCGGCAAAGCCAATCCGGCATCCGCCTGCATCACCCCTACAGTAGCCAATTTAGGTAAATCTAATCCACGCGCCAATGTTTGCGTGCCAATTAAAAGCTTGATTTCGCCCGATTTTACCTCATCATAAAGCTCCGCCAGACTCTCGGTTTTCTTATTATCACCATCAAAACGTGCAATCTTGACGTTTGGAAAAAGCCGCGAAAGCTCAGACTCAAGTAATTTTGTGCCAAACCCTTTATGAATAATCCCAACCTTCTGACAATGTGGGCAGGATTTTGGCACGGGCTCTTCATGCCCGCAAAGATGGCAACAAAGATGATAATCATCCGTATGGAGCGTCATGGGCAAATAACATTCCGGGCAGAGCGCCTGCCAGCCACAGTCCTCACAAATCGTCAATGGCGCTGAGCCTCGCCGATTATGAAAGACGAGCGTTTGATGACCCTGATCGAGGTTACGCTTGATTTTTTCCAGTAGAAGATTCGAAAAATAACGGTTTTTTGTAAAATTTGCTCGATCCTTGAGGTCAATAATAGTGACTTCCGGCTCTCTCGCCTGCGCCTTAGCTTTTTCGTCAAGCTCAACGAGAGTATTCTTTTTTTGCGCGAGATAATAATCGGTAATATTTGGAGTGGCACTCCCAAGCACACAAGAAATTCCACATTTTGTAGCGAAGACACTCGCTAACCTCAGCGCCGAATAACGTGGCGGATTTTCCTGAAAATATGCACTTTCATGTGCTTCATCGATCAAAATCGCCCCTAGATTACCCACTGGGGCGAGCAGCGCCGAGCGTGGACCGATAATAATCAGTGGTTCAGCTCTCCTTATCGCATCGTCTAGGCCTTGACCTAAATTCTGAGGGAATTCCGTCGTCTTTTCGAGGATTTTTAGCCAAATTTCACGCCGCTGAGCCAAAGTTTGGCGTGAATGCACTACTAATACCCGTTCGCCAAAGGTTTGTTTGAAAACTTGCACCAATTGCCCGGTCAAAGCGATTTCCGGAACTAGCAAAATCACTGATTTTTGCCCCCTGAGCGCTTCCTCGGCCAATTTAAGGTAGATATTCGTTTTGCCACTACCAGTTACCCCACGCAAGAGCTTCGTAGCCCCAGGAGCGTCTCTAAGTGCCGCTAGAGCGGTTTTTTGGGCCAGATTTAGTGGAATTAGCGGTAATTTTAGGTCAAAAATCCTATTTTTTTCGGAAGGAAGCTTAGTTTTTTCGGAGGAAACTCCAGCTTTTGGAGAATCAAGCATAAAACAGCTATTTTTGAGCGCCGTACGAGCCTCTAATGATGTTGGAACCAACAAACCTACCGCCTCAGTTAAATCCGTCAAATAATAGCTAGCTAACCAGTGCGCCCCTTGTAACAAGTGTATCGGGATCGGCAAGGGGTGAATCAGGCGCACGATATCTTTAGTCGAAAAGTCTACCCGAGGGACTTTTTTTGAAACTACCCCAGTTACGAGGCGATTACCTAACGGTATTTGCACTACATGGCCAGGCGCCAGAGCTAAATCTGAACGATAAGTCAACGCCCCTCCACCAACCCGGTAGCGCTGGGTGGGTATTACCTCATAAAACATGCCCTCATTATAGCACAGAGGTATGGTACAATAAGGTAATGGGGTACAGATTCAGGGAATTATCGATCAAAGAGTTTCAGGATGCGCTAAAAACGGCTCATTTTAGCTCCGAAAACTTTCTCCAAAGCCCAGAAATGTACCGGCGCTATCAGAAACAGGGCAAAGAGGCGTATCTTGTCGGTCTAGAGGTTGATTCTGTAATAAAACAAGCCACCGAAGCCTCAAAATCAACAGCAAAAATTGTCGCCTGTGGGCTTCTAGCCGCCCGCCCATGGCATTTTGGTAAAAAAATCTTTAAAATTGCTGGTGGACCACTTTTGGACTATGATGCGGCCGAAAATAGCCAAATCCTAGCAAAGTTTACATCTGATGTGCGAGATTTTGTCGCCAAAAGGGGGGCAATTGCGCTCGAAATTTCACCGAATATCATTTCTGAGTATAGAAATATCGAAAATCAGGTCATTCCTGGGCCAAATCATCTAAATATCCGCCAGGAACTACTTGAGCTCGGTTATAAATATTTAGGCGAGTATGAACAGGCGAAATGGCTTTTTACCCTAGACTTGCGGGGTAAAACTAAAGAAGAAATTTGGGATAGCCTGCGCGTCACACACCGGCGAATGCTCAGAAAAGCTGACCGCGAAGGGGTAAAAATTCGCGAAATGACTCCTGACGAATTACCTCTAATGAAGAAAATTCTAGCTGAAACTGGCTCTCGCCAGGGATTTAGCGATCCCAGCCTCGGCTATTACACATCGATGAAGCAGGCTTTTGGTAAAAAAGTCAAATTTATGCTAGCTGAACGCGAAATTAGCCACGATGCCTCCGAAAACAGCCAAAACTCCGCCGATCAATCCGGGGCCGGGTCGCAGGCTAATCTGCATACCAAACCACAAGTTGGGCCACAGACTGAATTACGCATTGAGCCACTCGCAGTCGCAATGTATATTATTGATGACAAAGAGATGATTTACCTCTACGGAGGCTCTAGGCGAGCCGGACAAAAATATGCGGGGAGCTACCAAATGCAATGGGAAATGATCAATCAGGCACTAGATATGGGGCTCATACGCTATAATTTTTATGGTACGAAGCCAATTCCTGGGAATGGCGTTTATCAATTCAAACAAGGGTTCAGGGGAACGATGGAAGAACTGCTTGGAACCTTCGCCTTACCGATAGGCTGGATAGGCAAAATTTATGTCAGTCGGCTCAAAACCCGCGAAATCGGAGAATTACGTTAGATAACAGATATAATCCTCTCTACTTATCTTGTAAGTTTTACAACACTACGGTATAATTAAGGTAAGAAAGGGACAAATGCTAGATATTTTCATTACCTCACGAGTGCGGCGCAAAATCATCGTTGTTTTCGCCAAATATCCGGATTTTAAGACCCATGTACGGGCACTTTCGAAGCTAATCAAGGAGGATCCCGGCAATATCCAGCGTGAATTGCAGCGTCTCGAGAGAGGCGGCTTTCTAGTAGTCTCGCAAAAGGGAAACACCAAAATCTATCAAATGAATAAGCAATTTCCTCTACTCAAAGAGCTCCAAAGCATGGTCATCAAGTCTCAACAAATGTCAAAAGCGCGCAAAACCGACCGCACCATCGGGTAAAGCGTTGTGAGCAAGATTTTTCGGGAATTGTTAGAACGACGGGGTATTACTGAAGATTTTTTATATCCAAAGTACGAAAAAGGTTGCCAGGCGAAACTCTTGCCCGACTTAGCTCCAGCAATCGCGCGCATTAAACGTGCTATAGATAGCCATCAAAAGGTGCTTATCTATGGCGACTACGACGTTGATGGTGTCACCGCTAGTACCGCCATGTATGATACGCTGAAACTTGCCGGCATTAGTGATATCGAGATTATGCTACCGAATCGTTTCAGCGATGGCTATGGCATGAGTAATAAAATTATTCCAAGAGCCCTAGAAAACAAGATCGACTTAGTAGTTACCGTGGACTGCGGTAGTCGTAATCATGAAATCATCAGCAAACTCACCGAGCACAACATCGATACTATTATTACTGACCACCATGAATGTGGAACGGATTTACCAGTCGCGGTCGCAATATTAAACCCTAAGCGTAAGGACCAGGACGTTCCGCAGGAATTAAAAGATTTGGCTGGCGTAGGAGTAGTTTTTAAGCTCGCTGAAGGACTAGTCGAAGCGGGGTTAATCCCGGAAGGTCAAGAAAAATGGCTACTAGACTTGGTCTTAATCGGCACAATTTGCGACAGCATGCCAATGAGTTTAGAGAATCGCCGGCTTTGTTACTATGGATTAAAAGTCATCAATAAGACTCGCCGCGCTGGGCTCAAAGAATTATTCGCGTTGACCAAAATTCGACATCTTGGTGGAGATACGATTGGTTTTCAGATCGGCCCGCGTCTCAATGCCGCTGGCAGACTTGAATCCGCCGAACTGGCCCTGGAATTGTTGATGGCAAAAAGCCGCCCGCGCGCAGCACAATTAGCGTTAAAACTCGATAATCTAAACAAAGCTCGCCGCGAAAAACAAGATTCGGCGCTCGCAGAAATCGAGCAAAATGGAATTGGCAAATCTCCGGTGATCGTGACGCAAGGGGATTGGCACGAGGGGGTATTAGGGATCATCGCGGGTCGATTGACCGAAAGTTATCATCGCCCGGCCTTTGCATTAGCGCCATGTCAGAAAGATGAAAAGAAAAATATAGAACCTGATATAAGTGATTCCGAGATAATCCTCAAAGGCTCTGGACGTAGCTTTGGCGATTTCAATCTCGCAAAAGCACTCGACCATTGCCAAGATTTGTTACTCGGCGGCGGCGGGCATGCTGAAGCTTGCGGAGTAACTTTACAAGAAAAAAAATTTACATCATTTTGTGAACGCCTAAATGACTATTACCGTAGCCTCAAACTAGCTGATCAGAAGCATTACCTAGATCTAAAAGCCGATCTCGAGATCATAGATTTACCGAAGCTCTCACTAGAACTTATTACCGAAATCAAACAACTCGAACCTTTTAGCGCAAACAATACTGAACCAATCTTTCTACTCAGAAATATGCGCATCGTTGAAGCTAGCCGCCTCGGCGATCGACAACAACATCTCCGATTGTTAGTCTGGGATCAAAACGGTGAAAATATGAAATTGATGTGGTTTTATGCGCCAGAAAAATACCTCAAACTCACCTCAGGTGGTACAGCAAATATTTGGATCACCTTAAATGAAAACGAATTCCGCGGCACACGTAGTATCGAAGGGAGAATCCTTAAAATTGCTTAATCCCGTAAACGTCGGTCGCGCTTCGTTTGCTGGTGACGACGCCAAGGTTTTTTAAACAAATCAAAGACAAAGGTCGAAAGTAGCGCTAAACCAAGCGCCGCTAATAGTTGCACAATGCTAAGTGGCGCCATCCCCACGAGACGATTTAAGAACGGCACATAAATCAGCAAAAGCAGCACAGCGAGAATGATTGTATTAATCATTACAATCACTTTGTCTTTAAGGTCAATCAGGAAATTCTTGACTGCGTATTCTTCCGACTGCAAAACATAGACCACTAATATATTTGCAAGAATCAACGTAGTAATAGCAACACCAGTGGCGAGATCCTGGGCAGCTCCAGCCTTGAGCAAGTAATAATAAGCCATAAAAGTCACACCGAACATCGCACTCCCCTGCAGAACGCACCGAATAACCGTCACGCTATTCAACAAGGATTCCTTGAGTGGGCGCGGTGGCTCGTCCATGATACCTGGATCTGGCTGGATACGCTGGAAAATAATCGAGGAAGTCGGATCAATAATAAGCTCAAGCATTACTACGTGGATCGGCAAAAGCAACAATGGCAAATCCGCCAACGGCACAATCAAAGAAGCTAAGATAATTGGGATATGGATCACTAGGATGTATTCAATGGCTTTTTTAATGTTACTATAAATCACTCTGCCATTTTCGATTGCGTCAACAATCGTGCTGAAATTATCATCCAGCAAGATCAGGTCCGCCGCTTCTTTAGCAACGTTGGTACCTCGCTGACCCATCGCGATACCGATCTCGGCCTTTTTGAGCGCCGGAGCATCATTTACGCCATCACCAGTCATAGCGACTACTTCGTGATTACTTTGAAGAGCTTTGACGATACGCATTTTATGATTCGGATATACTCTCGCAAAAATATTCGTAGTCTTGACACGCCGCTCCAGCTCTTCGTCACTCATATCTTCTAGCTCAGCACCAGTAATAATCTCGTCGTGGTCGCTGAGCCCGATTTGTTTAGCAATTCCAGCCGCTGTACTACCATTATCGCCCGTGATCATAATCACGCGTACGCCAGCGTTCCGGCAAGACACGATCGACTTTTCGACTCCTACGCGTGGAGGATCCGCAAAAGCAATTAGACCAACAAAACCTAGCTTATTCTGATCAAGACGCTCGGGAACCACATCAATTTCCTCGCGCTTTGCGACCGCTAATACGCGGTACCCCTGAGCCGAAAAATGATCCGCATGATCGATAATTTGTTTTTGCTCATCAGTATCTAGACCACAGAGTGGTAATATACTCTCATATGCGCCTTTTGCGCAAAGAATTTTATTGCCATTCAAATCCCAAATTTGCCCCATCATCTTGTCTTCGTTGTTAAATGCATACTCATGGACAAGCGGGAAATCTTGATATTCTTGGAGCTCAACACCCTGGTCCGTTGCGTATTCTTGGATCGCTATCTCCATCGGGTCATAGGGAACTTTATGGCAAGCCAGCGCCGCGATAAATGGTAAATCAGCACTACGTGAAAAAGCGTCCTGTACGGTCATTTTATTTTGAGTCAGCGTACCAGTCTTATCTGTACAGAGCACTGTGACTGCGCCTAAAGTTTCTACTGCTTTCATATTGCGCGTCAGAGCATGATGCCTGGCTAACTTCCAGGCCCCCATCGCTAAAAACACCGTCAAAACGACTGGGATTTCTTCGGGAATTGTCGCCATCGCCATTGTCAGACCGGATAGTATCGCCTGGACTATGCGCTCTTTCAGCTCCAAAGTATCGTTATAAAAGAAATTTACTACTGATACGATTATACAAAAACTCAAGCTAATAATTGTACAGATGACTACGAGCTTATTAATTTGCTTTTCGAGTGGCGTTTTAGTATGTTTGATTGATTTAAGTGCGCTACCAATTTTGCCATATTCAGTATTTTTGCCAACCGCTGTGATTTGGATTGCCCCTGAACCATTCGTGACATCACAGCCAGCATAGCACATATCAAGTCGAAAATGACGCTTCGAAGAGTCCTCTTGTTTTTTATAGACAACCTCCGACTCGCCAGTCAGAGCAGACTCATTTACACCTAAGCCCTGGAACGTGGCAATTTTACCATCGGCCGGTATCTTATCGCCTTCCTCGAGCAAGACAATATCACCAACCACTACGTCTTTACTATCGATCGCAATCCGTTCGCCATTGCGAATCACATCGACATTAATCGCCGAGAGTGTATCAAGAGCCTCTAGGGCTTTGTCGGTCTTACGACCCTGCACGAACTCAATGCCGCTCACGAAGAATACCAGTACTAACATAATAATGCCATCAGTAAATTCACCTAAAAAGAAATATACACTAGCCGTAACAAGTAATAAAATAAACATTGGCTCAGCAAGAACATGTAAAATCTGCTGTAGCAGATTCAATTTACGTTTTTTCTCAAGTTCATTCGAGCCATGCTCGAGACGTGACTGGGCTACTTCTATATCGCTCAGACCCTTAATTTTTGATAGATCTTTAGCAGAATTATTCATAAACACTATATATTATATAGCATTTTGGAATTTTACCAATAAGCTTTGACAAAAATCCTTTTATTTGCTAGAATAAAAGTGAGGTCTCTTAGTATAACGGTTAGTACATCGGGTTTTCATCCCGACAACGCGGGTTCGACTCCCGCAGAGATCACCAAAACACCACCAGATCTATCTGGGCCGGTAGCTCAGTTGGTTAGAGCACGGGCCTTTTAAGCCCGGTGTCGAGAGTTCGAGCCTCTCCCGGCTCACCACTTAAGGTGAATCATGAAAATAACCCTACTAAACATAGGGTTATTTTTGATTTCTGCAAAAATCGACAAGATATTGATGCAGAAAGGGGATTATTAGACGACCTGATCGTTATCCCCAAATCCGCTCACGAGTCAGCTGTAAGACCCCACCCTCATTCTTAGTTAGATAATATAGCCAGCGATTATTTGCTGTCACGAGCACTGGATAATTCAACGTTTCTAGGTTTTTTTCTTCCGTCCGGCTAGCAGATAGATCCCGTTGATTTTGACCATCAAAATCCCAAACTATGATTGCTCCATCTCGCAGCGCATACATCATACTAGCGTCAAACCACTTCCAATTCGTTGAAATAGCATCGTAGTTTGCAATTTCAGCGGTAGCGAGGTCAGTCACCATCAAACGTTCTCCTGCGCTAGCAACTAGATACTCTCCATCTGGACTGGCTCCTAGATTTTTGGGTAGATATGGTAAATCATAGTCCGCGATTAGCGTTTCTAGCCCAGAAAGATCAATCTCTGGATCACTATCCGATTTTTCCTTGTAACTCGGTAACATACCGTAAAATACAGTAAGCTTCTGATCAACAGTGTAACAAATATAATCTTCATCATAAAAACGGGCAAGCGCCACTTTTATGGCAGCATCATCCTCGACCGTCTTGATTGGCACACTACCTTCTTCACCATCTCGATAAGATCCGATTTCATACATAGTAGCGTCGCCTTCTTTTTCTTTAGTCGCCTTGAGATATACCACACTCGAGCCGCTATTACTGAAATCAGCAACATTATTCAATATCACCTTTGAAAGCGATTTATTGCCAGCATCAATCTGACGTAAATGTTGATTTTCGAGCACATACAATCTGTTGGCCGCGGCATCAATAATCTCCACACGCTCAAAATTAAGACCAAAAGTCTCGGTCAAGTCTAAACTTTTTGAAACATCACCCAGATTAACCAAGACCCAGCTATCCTGACCAGCATATTCAACTTCTACTAAGATCTTTTCGGCATTAGCACTCCACTCAGCTCGTTTAATCTTACCTTCAAATTTGAATTTCTTATTCTCGACTGGAGAATTATTCGCCGTCTTTGCTGACGCCTCAATATCTAAATCCTCCGCTAGTTCCACCATACCAGGCAAAACTCCTGAAAGATCGAGCATGCGATCTTTCACTTTATCACCCCGCATATCAAGCAGATGCCAAGTCGAATCATTATCGAGTGCATATAATATATATTCACGGTTACGAGCCGGACTGTAAAACTCTAGGTTTAATTTCGCATCGTTTTGATTCAAGCCAAGCACGGTCTCAGCTGTCCGATTTTGCAAGAATAATCTGGGGTAATAAAGTCGCATCAATGCGCCAGGATAAACATTGATTTTCTTTTCCCAGGTGTCATAACCATCTCGATAGATTTTAAAAGTATGTTCACCCTCAGACAAAGTCCGACTGAGATTCGTACGTGCAAACAAAGTAGAACCATCCAACTCAACCGACGCACCAGTTGGCAGAGAATGAAGCTGTACAAGACCAGATTGTCCGATCTGACCGTTACTTGAAATGAAAAACCCCATCGCCGCCATCACCGCAATAATTACAATTATTATTACCGATATCACCATCCCAGCCTCAGCAACAAAAATACGCAGAGCCTGTTTGCGACGTTTTTCTTCGTAATCCATGCTCCATATTATAACATGCATCACAATAAGACTGGATGATTTTGGTCTTGCTTTTTTGTTAGCATTACGGTTATAATAGAAATAAGCAAAAACATATAGGGAGTGCGAGGGAATGAAAAATCAATCCAATATTGGTTCGTCTAGTGCAAAAACGCATCGTCTGACGCAGCCTTCAAACACCCTTAATCGTCGCTATGTCGGTCGTCCGACCAATCTCGCCATTGAAGAAGCTGCGCGGATGGCTGATTATCTTGAAAAACATAATTCAGCTTCGAGCAAACGCCCATCACGCTTAGTTAATCTGCGAGTCCATAATGATGACTTAGCAAAAATTCGTGCGGCCATGGAAAAAGAAGCCGAAGAGACTGCCCTGCGAGCCCAAAAAACTGAATCCGTCAAACCCGAACCAGCCCCAAAACCCATTATCTCACATAAGGTCGTCGAGTTAGGAGGAGGTGAACTGCCTCCGGCACCAGAATCAGAACCTGAAACAGAAGCAATGACGATGATGCCAGCTGCACCGGTTAT
Organism: uncultured Candidatus Saccharibacteria bacterium; assembly: GCA_949063825.1. Classification (GTDB taxonomy): domain Bacteria; phylum Patescibacteriota; class Saccharimonadia; order Saccharimonadales; family Saccharimonadaceae; genus Nanosyncoccus. The sequence goes on along the minus strand of CARSRA010000007.1, from coordinate 5,974 downwards.
GACTACAGTAGGGCCCAAAATTACCGACCTCAACCCGTCAGTATCAATGCCGGAACATAATATCATGGAAATGAGCCCTGATTCCGAATCCGTGATCGATGATATTTCGGATACCGATCTTGCCGCAATCGAAAGCACCGATACCGCAATGGCAATGGGGGGGTATAGTGGTATGTCCGCTACGCCAGCTGAGCCTAGCACGCCTGTTGACTTACCGCCAATCAAAAATGCCGATATTGATACACGAGCGTTGGCTATGAATATTGCTGCAGATTATACTGCCGCCACACTTGGTGCTACAATGGCGAATCTGCCAACAGCGGTCAATGAAGTTGAGACCGATGATCTCGTCCAGGCCGCCGCCGAAGTTCAAGCTGCCGACTCGATCGACCAGATCGCTAATACTGTCGCAAATTATGTCAATAAGATCCGCGAATCAAAAGATCCTGAAGAAATCAGTCTCACAATCAAAGACCTCAAAGATTATGCAGAAGCTATCAAGCAAAGTTCTGACCTGCCAGAAATCGCCGAATTGGGTGATACGATCGAAAAATTCATCGCTGTCACTGAAAAATCGACCGGCATCAAAGCCGCCAGTACCAAAAAATCCGTCATCACACCCAAAGTCGAACGCGCAGCCGCTAAAATAAGCAAATCTACCGACAAGATGACTTTAAAAAGCGGCAAGAAAATCGCTGCGAAATCCGCTCATAGCCAAGCGCTCATGGCGCCAAAGGCTATGCGAGCTCGCCAGACTCTTGCTCGCGCCGACACAGTTAGTTTAAACATGCGCGGTCATCACGCTATGCGCTCAGCTAATACCATCTCTGCGCGTACACGCAACCCATCTTCCAATAGGAGACTAAATGACGATGAAGCTCTCCGCAAAACGATGCGTAAGGTCGCGCGGATGGAGGATTCTGATGCTAGTACATCGAGATATCGTCACAAGGCGGTCCGCAAAAAAGGTCGCGTCAAGCGTTTTATCTTGGCTTTTGGATGTGCCACGGCCTGTGTAGTTGGGATCATTTATGTAGTATCATCAAACGTGCCAGATATTTCCGTGCGTGTTGCAGCGATGCAGGCTGGAGTTGATTCCTCTTATCCTTCTTATGTACCGACCGAATTTTCGTTATCTGACATTAAGTCTGACGACAAAGAAATTACCTTGATTTTCACCAATGCCAAAGAGCAAAACTTCGAATTAAGCGAAAAAAAGTCCGCCTGGGATAGCGCCGCGCTAGAGCGTAATTTGGTCAAGAAGTCTTGGCAGGATGATTATTCCACTACGCATGAACAGGGGATTACGATGTATATCCATGAATCATCTGCAGCCTGGGTGAATGGCGGAGTACTCTATCAAATCACTGCCGAAGATGGTGTACTGACCAAAAAACAACTCCGCAGTATCGCTACTTCAATGCAATAGAGTTATAGCTAGAAATTGGCCATATTATTGAGTTGCCCACCCATTGATGCGTTTAAATTGTGTTATAATAAGAGCTATGAAAACGCGTTTTGCTCCTAGCCCTACTGGCTATATACATATCGGCAATGTCCGTAGTGCAATTTATCCTTATTTACTTGCGAAACAACAAGGTGGGAAGTTTATCCTGCGAATTGAGGATACCGATCGTGCTCGTTTTGTTGATGATGCCACTGAGTTGATCGAGGATGTACTCAAATGGCTCGGTCTTGATTGGGATGAGGGTCCGATCGTTGGCGGTCCGGATGGACCCTATTTCCAAAGTGAACGAAAACCAATCTACCTTGAGTGGGCTAAAAAGCTCTTAGCCAGCGGAAGAGCTTATGCTGATGATACGGACGCCGAGACTATTGACAAATATCGTAATGTGTGCTATAATGAGAAGAGACCCTTCCTTTATCGCGATTTTCGGCCCGAAAATCCGCCAGAATGGCAGGAAGGCATACCTATCCGCTTTAAAGCCGATCCCAAAGCTCGCAAGTGGCACGACGAGGTAATGGGCGATCTTGAAGCCGGGCCAGAAACTCAAGACGACATTATCTTGATCAAAGCAGACGGTTTACCGACTTATAACTTTGCGCATATTATCGATGATTATCTCATGGGTGTAAGCTATGTGATTCGTGGCGTAGAATATCTACCTAGCATACCGAATTATTTAGCGATTTATGAAGCTCTCGGGTTTGAGGTACCAGGGCTCGTCTCCCTACCGCACATTTTGGCGCCGTCGGGCAACAAAAAATTAGGTAAACGCGACGGCGCCAAATCCGTCACTGAATATCGCGACGATGGTATTTTACCGGAAGCGATGTTAAACTACCTCGCTAATCTCGGCTGGAATGATGGCACTGAAGAAGAAATTTATACCAAAGACGATTTAATTCAGAAATTCAGTCTCGCAAAAGTCCAAAAATCTGGAGCCCGTTATGACGAAACTAAATTACTTTGGATGAATGGGCAATGGATCCGCCGGCTAATCGACAACGAAGGCGTAGAAAAGTTTTATCCGCGCACTCTCAACTTTTGGCCAGCATCAGCCGCAAATTATAGCGACGAAGACCGTAAAAAAGTCCTTGCGATTATTTATGACCGACTCAAGACACTTGGTGACCTTAGGGAGATGACGGATTATTTCTTCCAAGATCCGGAAATTAATTTAGAAACATTATTCAAAAACAAAGCCCTTAAAAAGTTGTCCGAAGAAGACCTTTCAACATTATTGCAAACTAGTTTCCAAAAGCTGAATGCACTCGCTGATTGGAACGAGCAAAACTTGCAAGATACATTGAACGAGCTATTAGTAGAAACCAACACAAAACCAGCAGCCCTTTTCTCGGCGATTCGAATTGCAGTTAGTTTCGCGCCTTTTAGTCCGGCCCTTCCGCTCACACTAAATGTCCTAGGCAAGAATACATCCCTAGCGCGAATTCAAAATACGATCACAGCGATCGAAAATGATTAAACACGAAAAATCGCATGGGCGAAAACATCCCATGAGCAAGAAGCAAAAGATTATTATTAGTATTATAGCTGTCGTGATCTTAATAGGTGCTAGTGGCTTTATGATATGGTTTTTGTGGCTACGCACTAATGACCGTGAAATGATTTTTGTCGAAGCCGAATGGTCGGAGCAAACTGAGCCGATTTATAGCCGACTTACTGGACTCGAAATTTCTGACGAAAGACTCAATACTAGCCCGACCTATTGCATACAAATCCCCAACGGCAGTACTGACGGCGCGCGGCCACAAGCGGGTCTTGCCCAGGCGGCTGTGATTTTTGAGGCGATCGCCGAGAGCGGCATTACTCGTTTCTCAGCCATCTTCCAAAACGCAAATGCAAGTGCTATTGGTCCTATACGCTCCTTGCGTCCTTATTATCTAGATTGGGACACGCCTTTCGACTGCACAGTAGTACATGCTGGCGGATCCGCCGAAGCGATCAAGGCATTACAAAAAGGCGGTCAACGCGACCTCGACGAGAATTATACCTATATGTGGCGTGAGAATGGTAGCGGAAGAAGTTGGAATAACCTATTCACTTCATCAACATTATTAAACGAATATAATTTGAGTAGAGGCTGGGGATCTAGCGACCCGAAAGTGTTTGCACGCATGACCCCAGAGGCGACTGCAGAACTTTTGGCGACTCAATCCGCGCGCGAATATGTGCCCGCCACCAATATTCAAATTAATTTCTCGGCCAACTATTCACATAATGTAATTTATAATTACGACGCTATTACGAACACTTATCTACGCAGTCATCAGGATGGAAACCCGCATCTTAGCTACGAATGCCCAATCGAGCACACAAAACCAAATACCAAAAATGATTGTGGTACCCCTAAACAACTAGCACCGAATGTTGTTATTGCCATGCGTGTAGAACAGCGCCTCATGACCGATCGTTATCATCAATCTATTCGCACGGTCGGTAGCGGAGAAGCATTAATTTTTCAGAATGGCGAAGTAATCAAGGGTGCTTGGGCGAAGGAATCCCAGGGCGCACAAATCAGTTTTAAAGACCAGAACGGGGTGGAGATAGAACTTTCACCAGGACAAGTTTGGATTTCAGCAGTACCACAATCTGGCACAATTAAAAGTCAATAAATCTATGGCTAATTGCCGCGAAACTATGGTAAAATAGGTTACTAAAGGAGGCGTATGCTAAAAGATAAAGTTGCAATCATCACGGGTGGGACACGAGGTATTGGTTTTGAAATCGCAAAAGTTTTCCTCGAGAATCACGCGAAAGTGATTATCCTTGGTTCGCGTAAAGAAAGCGTCGAAAAGGGTCTCGATCAGCTTAATCAAGCCGGATTCAAAGCCGAAGGCTACTGGCCGAACCTCAGCGATTATAAAGAAATTGAAAAAATGGTACAGTCAATAATTAAAAAACATGACCGTATTGATATTTTAGTCAATAACGCCGGAATCTCGGCCAAGGAACCAATTGAGGAGACTAGCGTAGAGGATTTTGAAAAAATTCTCGACTTGAACGTCCAGGCGATTTTCCGCGCCATCAAAGCCGTCGTACCAACCATGAAAGCACAGGGAAACGGTGTTATCCTCAACACTTCGTCTATGGTCAGCATCTACGGACAGTCATCAGGAGTGGGGTATCCAGCTAGTAAATTTGCTGTAAACGGTATCACAAAATCCCTCGCGCGAGAATTGGCTCCTGCTGGTATCCGCGTCAACGCTGTGGCGCCAGGCATAATTGAAACTGATATGATGAAAAGCGTACCAGAAGAAATTATTACACCTCTGATCAAAACTATCCCACTAGGTCGCATCGGTAAACCTCGCGATATAGCTAACGCCTTCCTCTTCTTGGCAAGCGATATGGCAAGCTATATCACAGGCGAAATTCTATCCGTAGACGGCGCAGCGCGAAGTTAATCGTCGCCCAGTTGTTTTAGGCTGCAAAATCGTACCTTTCAATTGAAGGGTACGATGAGGCTTCCTCTACCCCTCCCGTGTAACGCAGCGGATGGCATGGCCGTTACCACGATCGTAAGGATCCTGGGGGACGACACCAGTGGAAAGAGCGTATAAGATGGGACTGAACCTCGCTGAAGTGCTAGTACCTAACCACCAACGGCCGTCCTCGAAACGACTATACCTATAGCCGTTAATATAGTATCCCGTCCGGAGAAAGTTACTCCTCTCGACTTTGCCTACACTGGCAATATAAGCTATACTTCGGGCGGTTTGGTTAACAGTTCGTGGGGTTACTGCTGGTCCCGTACGACATACTCTTTATCGCACGCCTACAGCCTAAACTTCAGTGATAGTGGTGTTAATCCACAGAACAACTATTATCGCGGCGACGGTCGCCCCCTACGCTGCACCGCGAAGTAGGGTAGATAGTACTCTGCCGCTAAAAAGCTACAAGAAAAAGAAATTCCAACTATTGTTGTACGTGTCGTAATTGCCAATGACCATAACTACGGTAAGCAGAACTGGAATTAAACATAGCAAAATTCCTATTAACCCAACTGCGCGAGTTACAATATCGGGGCAATGATAATTCTTTTTTAGATAAGTTATCGATAATACAGTCATTATAATACCCAGTGGGTCGGCTAAAAGAATTAAAAATGGGAAGAACCTAAGTGCCGGAGCGTTAGCATCGGCTCCAGAAACAGAAAAAAGTTTAATAGCAAGATTGATGGTAGTAATGCCCAAGAATAGCCCCACCATAAAACCAAGCCCGCTAATCAATTGCTGGCGAGTAGTACGCCTTTTTATCTCATTGTCATCCATAAACGATTCCTTTTAGATATTACTTAGTATCCCCACAAAAAGGACACCGTAAAACGTGTAACCCGCACAACGATCTTGCGCCATGCTTGGCGGTGTCCTGCCTTGTGCACAAAAACGTTAGCAGACCAGATTACACATTTTAGACATTCTAATTATAGCACACTGCAGAGTACTATCTACCCTACTTCGCGGTGCAGCGTAGGGAGCGACCGTTGCC
>CARSRA010000006.1 GCA_949063825.1 uncultured Candidatus Saccharibacteria bacterium | reverse complement strand
GGATACTATCTGGAACTTTAAATTGCACTCTATAGAAAGGGGGTTCGATACAAATGTACGAACCAATATGCTGCTTATTAGTGGGGGATTTTGTAAAAGCTTTTTCGCCATTAATCGCTATCGGATTAGCGATAGTATGTTTAGTGATTATCGGCGTGATCACGATTATTTATTTGATCGTGAATCAATTTTTATGCTGGTATGACGGCATAATTCGCGAAGATGCCGTCAGGTACTTGCGCAGCTATCTCAAGAAAAGCGACACCCGGTATCCCAGCAGTACGCAGCTCGAACGCTTCATGAGCAAAGAGCTACGAATCGCACACATGCATAATCACAGCACGAAGCACTGCGACTCAAAAGCCACACGAGAACTATTGCGCTACCTGATAGCCTTCGGGCAATCGGAGTCTTCTTTGGTTTTTGCGCTGGCAGAACAAGAAAATAAGACACTCGCGGAGGTCCTATGGATGCGCTTCTACTGGAGAAAAGAGTGGTGGATTCTATGGCCCGAAGTCAAGCCGAGCGAACCTCGTGGAACTTTCCCCAGAGAGGAGAAAAAGATCGCCTTACGAGCCTTCCCGGAGTCATGGCTTGAAAATGAAGCCGACTCCGAAATCGGTCGCATCATCGCTATGCGGACGATCGCCCTCTCTACCGCACGGTCGTTACTACTGTAGATAGAGTGTCCTGCCTCAGCTTCACGGCTGAGGCGTTTTCTTAGGCTAATTCTGATTCAATATCTTCAGCGCTAATCGCAATTTCTGTACCAGTCTCAGCTTCTCCGGCAAGAATAGCTTTTGCAACCAAATTTTCAACCGTCTTTTGGATAATTCGTCGCATTGGTCGGGCACCAAGCTGCGGATCATATCCATGATCGACCAACGTTCGTTTCGCAGCTTCATCTAGTTTAACGGAGATCTTCTGCGCGCTCAGAGTCCGATTCGTACTCGCGATCATTAAATCAGCCACTTTCAGTAAGTCTTCTTTGCTGAGCGGCGTAAAGACACAGATTTCATCAAATCGGTTCAGGAATTCCGGTCGGAATTCACCCGTCTCAATCAGGTGATCAGTGATTTCGTCTTCGACTTTAGCTAGCTCCTGCCCCTCATTGACAAATTTACGTACTAAATCCGCCCCTGCATTACTAGTCGCCACGATGATAGTATCGCGAAAACTTACCTCGCGATTCTTAATATCACGCAACATACCCTCGTCAAGTACTTGTAAAAGCGCCGTCAAAACCTGTGGATGCGCCTTTTCGATTTCATCAAGCAGCACGATCGAAAACGGTTGTTTTAACACTTGCGCGGTCAGACTCATTTCGTCGTCAGCGCCATCGGCGATTAAACGATTCACATCACTGGAATCCACAAATTCATTCAAATCCAATCTAATAATTTGACTCTCGCCGCTAAAATAAACTTCACTAATTGCCTTGGCGAGTTCGGTCTTCCCTACACCGGTCGGCCCCAAGAATAAAAAGGTACCGATCGGCCGATTTTGATTCCGCACTCCTGCGGCCGCACGCTGCAAAGCTGAGCTCACTGTTTTGACTGCGCTCTTTTGATTTACCATCCGCTGATGAATCAGTGTTTCCATATTGAGCAAACGCTCGCGATCATCACGCGACCCTGCCACTTTTACTTTAACACCCAGGCTTGACTCAACTGCATCTTGAACGGATTTTTCAGTGACAATCCCACCCTCGGCATACTCTGCGCTGATTTCCAACATCCTTAATGCACGACCAGGCTCAGCTCGATCAGTAATATAACGATCCCCCAGTCGATAAGCTTCCTTCATGGCGAGATAAGTATAAAAGACGTTAAATCTAGCTTCAAATATCACCACTTGATCCTCCATCACTCGCATCGTACCAGCCTCATCAGTCGCAGCAATATTCACGCGATTAAATAAATTCGCCACTCCGCTTTTACGATTAGCTAATTGCAAAAATTCCTGTTCCTCAATTGATAAAATGATTCTTAGATTCCCAGCTTCAATAATAGGCATTAAGAAATTCGTCAAGTCTACCGATCCCACACCCTCCCGAAAGAAAAGCTGAGCATCATTGAGGTATAAAATAATATTTTTCGCCGCATAGGCTTCATTAAAAATCTTCGTAAGCAATCGTTCAAGATTCCCTTTTTCGCCACCAACCGAACTAAGCAGCGCCGAGGCATCCAATTTAAAAATCTGTCGAAATTTCAAATTTCGCGGTACTTTACTGTCTTCATCTAATAACTCTTCAGCAAAGGCCTTGACTACTAGCGATCGTCCGCTCCCCTCTGGACCGATCAGAGCTACATTCTGTCTTGCATTTCCGGAGAAAATTTGCACCATCTTTTCGAGGGCTACACTACGATCGGTATAGGTTAATTGGCTACGCGCCGCCCGACTAATGCGTTGTGACACATTTTGACCATAATGTTGCAAAGTAGGAATATAACCAAAATTCAAATCCCGTGCAACCCCGCCACTGCGGATCGGTTTCTTAGCATTCTTTGACAGGCTATAAAGATAATTAAACCATCTCACACAGGCATAAAGGTCTCCAAAATCAAGATGATGACGCTTTAAAACCAGCTCTGCGCTACTAGTTTTTTCAAGTATAGCAATCAGTAAATCCGCTCCACCAATTTGTTTCGAACCCGCATGTTCGCGCACTCTACGTGAGACCTCGAACACTTCGACTAGCTTCAACTCATTCTGATTTTCGGCAAAAACTTCATCTAATACTCCGAGCGTCAGAAATAATCTTGTACTAAGGAAACGTCCACTCTTGGTTTCGGACAATAAGTTCTTTGCTAGTGCAGCAGGTTCCATTGTTTGAGAGAGCACTAGCGTCGTGTCACCAGAGAGTAAATCATTAATATTGTTTGTCTCTCCCAGTGGTATATGCTTTAGTCCACGATCAACCCATGTTACGAGCATCAGCAAAATCGCCGCTGCGCCTAGCAGCAGCCAACCAAATGCAATATGCGCGAACAAAACTAAATAAAACCACCCAACGAACCCCAGCGCAAGCCCAATACCAAACAAGACATTAAACTTCTCGAGTACCTGTCGTAGCTTGGCTCGTTTAGCGCGAGGATTTTTTGGGTTATAAGTATTATCACTGTTCATAAACTCACCCCCATAATCGCCAATATAACACAGGCCACTGGCAGGATCGGTAGCAGCGGCCAAGCCAGCATTAATAGAGCGCTCAAAACCGCTTCAAAACAAAAGACCAAAACCCCTACCAGCATCAGTAAAATCCGTACTACCGCTCCGACTAGACGCGAAATCAAACGATCTAAAAAAACTTGTAGCATTGCGCCGCTTTCATTCGCGGAAATTTGACGAAAAGGCGCAAAAAGTGTACGCATTAACGCCCCCAACGAGAAAAAACTGAGCGCTCCACGCATTTTTTCGATCAAAGTCCGACCAAAACCGCGCCACCCCTCTAGATACCACCAGCCAAGTAGATCAAAAATAATCATAAACTTCATTATACTGAACCTAAACGCTTCTGACAACCACGGAGAACGCTGAACTAGGCTCAGCGTTCATATATTGTCAATCTAGCCGCCGCATAGACCCTACTCGTGCGTAATTTCGCTCCTACGAGCTCTAGAGGCTCTTCTTTGGCTGGGGAGGATAGCATTAATACCCCACCACGCGCCATTAACTTGACCAGCTCCTGAAGCTCCCTAGGATTAATCTTATCATAAGGGGGATCAGCTAAAATAACTCCAAATTCCCGTTCTCCAGCAAATTCTTGAATAAAATTCGCCATTTTTTGCATATAAATCCGCGTTTTTGCCATAATTTCGCTATCATGCTCCGCTAAGGATATCAAATTATGCCGAATTGCTCGTACAGCCGACGCAGCATTCTCAACAAATACCACATCCATAGCGCCACGACTAAGAGCTTCGATGCCAAGCGCGCCTGAACCCGCAAATACATCAAGCACGCTTTTGTCCGCCACCTCCACCATATTAAATAGGGCTATTTTTTCGCGTGCCCCCATCGGGTGAGTCTCCGAAACGCCTGGACTAGCCAATCGCTGCCCTTTGAATTTTCCAGAAATGACCCTTAATTTAGTACTTTGATCGCGAATCTTTCGCTGATCAAGCCCATGTTTACTATCCCTATAATATTCTAACTTGGACATAACCCACGATTATCCTTTGCGCTGGCTTTCCTGCAGAGCCGAATACCAGCCAAGCGCCACCATCTCAATAATCATCGGGAGCAACTGATCGCGAGTCTTATAAACTAAGCCTACTGTCCAGCCTTTAGCAACAAAATCCTCGTAAATTTGCAGACTTTTCATTTTCTCTATGGCATGCAAAAATTCTTCTTCAAAATCTACTTGTCGGAATTTTTCTATATTGACCTTAGGGATTAATTTCTTAATCGGTATTGATGCCACCAACATAAGTACACCGTACTCATAGGAAATATGCTGCGACATGCCACCCGAAAACCCCCAATACTGCCAATTATTTTTCCATGTCTCACGCCAATTACGACCTTTCATTAAGCCCTTCATCGGCGCACCAAAGACCGTCATCATTTCATCGCCAGTCATCAAGCGTTTTTTCTCTTCGCCAAGTGGGTAATGATGTGCCGGAGTGAGGGCATCCGTTACCATATGCGCCATCCAGGCTGCTTCGCGGGCTGCCTTTTCACGATCGTCAACCCTCAATGCTGCGACTAAATTATGCCTATAATCATAGATTAGCTTTTTTACATCCCGGCCATCTGGACTATCTGACCAGATATGCGAGGGTTCATCCTCACCCGGACTCTTACGCTTTAAGCCATCTGGCCCGCGAGTCCCCTCAAAATAGATAATTTCTTTGCCGGTAGGAAAGTATTCCTGTTTTGTGATTGCCTCGACCAAAACATGGTGCGCAGCTAAATCAATCCGCTGATGCGTACCAATATAACGCCCATTGAAACGTGAGTTCTTGACTAAAGTTGTGGTCGAATACATATTGATTAATTAAGAGTAGTTAGTTGTTGATATTTGCGAATCCGCATTGCCAGCTCTGGATATTTTACCATATCCTCCGGATGCTTAGCAAATTCAGCCGCATGGCGACTGGCAGCTGTAATCGTCTCTGTATCCGACAAATTTGCCACCTGAAGGTTGAGTTCACCATGCTGCATAGCCCCATAAATCTCACCCGGACCACGTAATTTCAAGTCTACCTCGGCGAGATAAAAACCATCGGTTGACTTTTCCATTTCTTTAAGACGCTTTGAGGGACGCCCCTCACTCGTAGTGAGCAAAAAACATTGCGCCGGCTGATCACCGCGCCCGACTCGTCCTCGTAGCTGATGTAACTGGGCTAAACCATAATTTTCGGCATCCTGGATCACGATCATATTGGCATTTGGCACGTTTACACCCACTTCAACCACCGTAGTAGATACTAAGATGTCAATCTTTCCCTCCGCAAAATCGTCCATAATTTGATCCTTCTCCTCGACCGGCATCTTACCATGTAGCATCCCGACTTGATAATTCGAAAAAATCTCCGCCAATTTCTTCGCTTGACGCTTGACTGGCGTAGCTTGACTCTGATTCTTATCCTCAATCAACTGGCAAATCCAGTAAATCTGTTGATTTTTACGTAGCAACTCTCGCATCGCCGGGTAGAGGTCGTCGGCTTGGGCTAATTCTGGCAAAATCTTAGTCACAATTGGCTGACGACCCGGAGGTAGCTCGTTCAAAAGTGAAACGTCCAAGTCGCCAAAAACTGTTAACTGGAGTGAACGCGGTATCGGTGTCGCCGTCATCGAAAGCAGATGCGGAGCGGTGTGCTCGGGCGATTTTAATAGTAACTTTTGGCGTTGGCCAACCCCAAAGCGATGCTGCTCATCAATAATACAGAACCCTAGTCGATGGAACTGTGTGCTATCAGTCAAAAGCGCATGCGTACCAATCACTAGATCAATTTCACCTGTCCGAATCTGTTTTTTGAGCTGATTTTTGCACTTCGTTGCGCCAGTCAAAAGCGCAATACTCGGTAACTTCATACCCGGATTTTGCTTTTGCAAACCCTGAAATAATTTCACAAAACTTTCGAAATGCTGATTCGCGAGAATCGCCGTTGGCGCGAGCAAGGCCGTCTGTGCGCCACTTGCTGCCGCCTGTGCAGTCGCAATCGCCGCCACGATAGTCTTACCAGAGCCTACGTCTCCCTGCAGCATGCGATTCATCGGCTTCTTGCTGCCGAGTTCTTGTAAAATTTCCCAAGTCGCCTTACGCTGTGCACCGGTTAACTGAAATGGCAGGCTTTTTACGATCGTTTGAGTTAATTTTTGCTCAAATTTCAATGGCATAGCATTTAACCGCAAAGTTTCCAGCTTGTTAAGCTTGGCTGCCAAAATTAATTCAAAAATCTCTTCATAAGCCAAATATCGACGCCCCGCTTCCGCATCCGCTGGATCTTCCGGAAAATGTGACAAATACAGCGCTTCTGAACGCGCACCCGGGCTGATATATTTCGGCACATGTTCGGTAAACGGCAATAAATCTGGGATCTCAGCAAATTGATCACGCATTCCATTGATAATTTTTTGGAATAATTGTGGCTTAATTGTACTTTTTTGACCATAAATTGGTTGAAACCCAGCCGCTTCGCCATCTTTTTCTACATCTTGAACTAGTTGCGCTGATGGACTCTGCAGGACGTAACGGCCATTTTTTAACTCATATTTCCCGGTAAAATAATACTCACGTTTGGCATCAAATTGTTTCGCACGATAAGGCTGATTAAACCAAACTGTCCTCAGTGACCCCGTATCGTCACTGATTGTCCCCTCGGTGATCGTCAGCTGTCTCCGAGAAGTACGCATCACCCTTAGATCACTGATTCTGCCCTTTACGATCACTTTCCCTGGCTTCAGATCCTCGATCGCTACCGTAGTTTGATAGTTTTCATAAATTCGTGGCAAGCAATACAGTAAATCACCCACAGTTTTTAAATTCACCCGTTTCAGAAGCTCGGCGGTCTTCGGACCAACTCCCTTTACCTCCTCGATCGGCGCTTGCATGTCCATGCTAGATATTATAGCACAGGGCCAAAACACCGCGTTATTGATTGTTTACAATAAAAAGAGGAGGCAAGTTTCCTCGCCTCCCAAAATAAATTAGCAGTTCTCTTTATACTATCGTCATCATTACTCTTCGCTATCTTCTGCCTCTTCACGCTTTTTCACTTTAATTATCTTTCTTAGTGTCAAGACGAATCCTGTCGTCGATACTACCAAAATCGACAACAGAATCGCATCGCATTTATCAAGATAGGTCCGATACTGAGTAGCGAGCGGGCCACCCACATCTTCGACTTCAGTGATGGTGCCACTATTTACCCGGAAGCAAAAATTAGCCCGAGCTTCCGTCTCGCCAACGCGAAAGATACCCAAAAATTTGCCATAATCATTTTTTGATTTCAAGCCTTTTTTCGGTCTGATCGTAAAAGTGACAACCGCCTGCTCGCCAGGATCATAACATCCCAAGGTACTTAAAAAGAATACTCCAGATTGCGAATCTTCCTCGTTCTTGAGCTTTACGCCGTCAGGATGCGCATCATCAGTCAACGTAATTGTATCAGAGATCACTTCGAATAGTTCGTCGCCAAAATTACAATACATCATTTTGACATCCTTATGTTCCTCTCTGTCCTCGTTAGTATAGGCAAGGGTCACCTTCGCTCGGTCAAGTAGAACTGTCGGACGCACTTCCGTTTTGCAAGAATAATACCTCTCGGTAGAAACGTGGATATTGAAGCGCACGACCTGGATATTTTCATACCCATATTTAACCTCTCCGTTGGAATTTTCACCAACAAATATACCGGACCCTTTAGTGTCTTTATCAGTCAAGCCATCATTATTCTTGCCTGGCTCACTGACTTTTTCCAAGGTAAAACCTCTACCCTGGGAGTCAATAGAACCAAGAACCTCTAAATCACTGCCCGAAATATCTTGTGCATGATCTTCCCCATCGCCAATGCTGAATTTGCTTGCTGCAAGAACAGTAGACAATGAGATATTGTGATGATCGGCAGATTTAAAAGTCAGGCTACTGATGTAGCAATACTCTTCCGTATTCGATGATGTTATCACAGCGGAGAGTGTTTGCTCTTCGCTATTCTCTACTTTGCTACGTACGATCCTAACCTTTACGTCTTTTGCTACAGTACCAGGCGTATCGTTAACGATGTAAACATCGATCCGATAGTCAGTACCGCCAACTGCATCCGTTACTTCAATTACTTCGCCAGGCGAAACAAAATCTTCTTCATCCTGGTCTTTGACAGGATGGACTTTGATAGCCCGCATGAAATATTTTTCGTCGCCAACCAAGAAACCCTCCGTATCAGAATTCAAACGTGGAATTGCAATTTCAGGCTGCTCGGACGAATCTTTGGACTGTTCCCCTAAATTCGTCGCCCTGACAGGCGTACTATGCGTTAAAGCACCCCAAAACAATCCCAAGACTAAAACAACAAGTAACTTAAATAACCCCTTTTTGTACTCTCTCATATTTTTCACTCCTTTTTTGTTTTTGGCTCCAGTGAGCCTCTTGACTATTGCGCTATCTCCTCTTGCATAAATCAACACCAAAACAAAGCCCTAACCATCTTCAACGGTTTACTTGTTCGCTAAACGAACGAGCAAGACATGTTTCATCTGCTCGAATAAACATAACCAGAAGTTCATGTTCTAGACGATCCCTACGAAGCATAGCCCCGAAGGAATGAGATCCGAACGATGGCTCAAGAAGAGATTTGCGCAATAATCATTCTAGAGTGAATTATTGAGAACTACTAATGGTAATATTCTTTAAGCATCAAATTTAAATCTATGCTTAACATCTTGATTGTATCACACATTATCAAAAAAGTCAATAGTATTTATGCTAAAATTGCCGAAAACACAAGAATGTATTAAAAATTGTTGTATTTTTTACAACAATATCAAATCAAAGAGGATATCTCAGTTTCTAAACTATTCCAAGATCGTCGTCTACGCCGCGCTCAGTCCGCCGTTTTAGGCTCTGCTCCCTTCGCCACTGATCAATCTTGGCGTGATGCCCCGAGAGTAGTACCTCTGGCACCTTCATTCCCCGAAATTCTGCCGGTTTAGTATATTGTGGATATTCGAGATTATCGCCGTCGGAAAAACTCTCGATCTCTGCCGAAGTTTTCCCGCCAAGCACCCCCGGAAGCAGGCGCGTAATTGAATCAATAATAATTAGCGCTGGCAATTCTCCTCCAGTAAGAACATAATTCCCTAGCGAGACTGGATAATCAACCAAACTCATAATGCGCTCATCGTAGCCTTCGTAATGTGGACAAAAGATAACATAATGTCTCGTCGAGATGGTAGACGATGATTTTTCCTCATTAGAGTTGACGCTCTCGGGGTCGTTTTGCTGTGCTCGCTGGTTACGATCCGCGCTAGCCTCAAAATCAGAGTTCCATGAATCATGGGAGTTATCACTTGATACCTCTGCAAAACTTCTCGCTAATGCTTGATTCCAAATCTGACCGACTGGCGTTGGCAGAATTATCTTCGCGTCCGGGTCTTTATTTTTTACACTCTCGATCGCAGCGAAAGCCGGTTCACACCTGAGCAGCATTCCGTCGCCGCCACCATACGGCGTGTCATCAACCGATTTATGCGCACCGATTCCAAAATCGCGTAAGTTTACATACGTAACTTCAATAATTCCAGCTTTTTGCGCCTTATAAAGCATTGAGCTGTTCAGATACGGCTCAAGTGCCTCCGGGAACAAGCTGATAATCGTAAACTTAGTTTTTGCCATAACTGTACTTTATATTATATCATATATCATGATCATTACAAGATTTACCTAGATAAAACGCCCCCTAGGAAACAGTCGATTAGCATTATTTTTACTGTTCTTCCTCTACCCCTCCCGTGTAACGCAGCGGATGGCGAAGCCTGCACCACGATAGTTCATCCCCTGGGACTCAGCTTTTATTGGTCGTGTGGCTAAATTGTGCACATATTGTTCTAAGGTAGAAGTGGTGCCTGACCACCAATAACCAGCCGTAAGTCGGACATCTCCTAATCCACCGATAGATCGATCATAATATCCCGTCCGGAGAAAGTTCTCCCCTCGACTTTGCCTACACTGGCTACTACAATTACACTTCAGGCTCGTTGAGCAGTGAGACTACGGTTGGGTACTTCTGGTCACGTACGGCGTACTCTTCGGCGAGTGCCCACTACCTGAGCTTCAATAGCAGCCTTGTTGTTCCGCAGGGTAACAGCAGTCGTGGCCTCGGTCTCCCCCTACGCTGCACCGCGAAGTAGGGTAGATAGTGCTCTGCAGGAGAAAAATATTTTTCGCGTCGGTACACGAGATCTCTGATGATCTAATGAAGCCTTACGAACAACATCAAACCAGCATATTATCCCCCCTTAGCTCTTTTGGAAGTGTAAAAGATACAACTGAGATTCATAATGACTTTGTTGTAACTTTCTTCAGCGTCACTTCCAAAAGAGCTAAGGGGGGATAATATACGTATCGACTAGGTATATCCGGTGGTAGAGTGAGAATTCGTGCCTTTTGTGAGCTTATTTGTCTTATAATTTAACTATGCCATCTTATAAAATTCGCGGCACAAAAGTCTCACTCCCCTATCCGCCCCAGCTAACTCCAGCCGAAGTTCACCTAGTTTTTCGCCTGCAACGTTATTTCGATCCGGCAAGGATCTTCCCCGAGCTATATTTACCGCGACATACACAAAAAACCAGTTCCGTACCACTAGATTTTGTGCTGGGTACTCCAGATCTCCGTGGCTCAGAAATCACCCAAATCGATTGCTTAGCAGTTAATTCCCAAGGGATTTTCATATTTGAATCTAAAGATTATCTCGGCTACATTTATGGTCGAGGCAACGACCGCTTTTGGACCCAAGTCACACAATACGGCAAAGCTAAATATCGTTTTTATAATCCTATACGCCAAAATCAAACTCATATCAGAGCCGTAAGGGAGGTTCTAGGTCCAGCCACAGAGCGATGCCCGATTTATTCCGTAGTAGTTTTTGGACCAGATGCAACTTTGAAATCTATTTCCAGCCTGCCCGAGCACAGTTTCGTGATCCATCATGCTAAAATCCCAGAATTATTGGCAAAAATACCCAAAAATCAGCTGGACGAGAGTATCGAAGCAAAGATTTTTGATCTTATCATCAAAAACCGAATCTATCCTACAAATATAATGCGACGTGATCATGCTAATGATACCGCCGAATTTGAGCTAGAACTACAGAAAAATAAATGATCTCAGTAATCCTCAACTAAGGTAAATTCTTTTCCTGCAATCGAAATAATCGAATCTGCCACCGCCCCCTGTGAAGTTAATTCCGCTCGGATACCCATTTTTTTCATAATATCACGCAGACGATTCACCGAAGCATAATTCTCGAGATCAGTGCGCCGAGCAAATTTCTCGATTTTCGGTCCTGTTACCACGAATTTCACAGGATTTTCGCCAGTTTGGGGGATTCTATCTACTTTCCAAGCCTTCGAAAGCTGCTCTGGGCCCAATTTAATCACTGGAAGGTCAGGATTCCGCCCATTCTGCACGCGTTCTAAGCTGTCTATTTCGTTTGAGCTTATCCCCTCCCCGACACTAGAGTTTTGCTCTTCCTGCGCATCCTCAATGTCATTAGGGGCGATCTTGTCGGATTTCGAGTCTGTTTTTGAGGCCTTTTTAGCATTTTTTATTAAATTCAGTCCCCTCAACACCTCTGTTAACCCCATGCCAGATTGCGAAGAAATAACACGAATTGGCGTCTTAGAGTGATTTTTGGGCAATTTCGATCGGATACTAGCACGTTGCATCTCAATAATTTCCTCATCAACACCTTCACATTTTGTTAATGCGATGATTTCCGGACGATCTCGGAGATCAGAATAACGTTCTAATTCATTGCGAATCGTCGCATAGGCTGCTCCCGCATCATCATTATAGACGTCCACAAGATGCAGCAAGACTGCCGTCCGATCAACATGACGCAAGAAATCGTGCCCGAGACCCTTGCCATCGGCCGCACCCTCAATCAGCCCTGGGATATCTGCAATCAAAAGATCTTGACCGTCAATCGTCGCAACACCCAGTTGCGGGCTCAAAGTCGTAAAGGGATAATCTGCAATTTCGGGACGCGCGTTACTGACTCGGCTCAAAAAGGTCGATTTACCAGCATTTGGCAGGCCTACCAAGCCCACATCCGCCAAAAGCTTTAGCTCCAGTGTAGCTTCAAATTCCTCACCCGGCTCGCCTACCTCTGCAATTACCGGCGCCTGACGCGTACTGGACTTAAAATGTGCATTACCAAAACCACCGTCGCCGCCCTTAGCGATCACCGCTTCAGCTTGATCCTCGACTAAGTCAGCCAATATCTTACCATCACGGCGCACGACAGTACCGATCGGCACTTCGACAATTAAATCTTTGCCTGAGCGACCGGCACTCCGTTGTCCAGAACCATTTTTACCATTTTGAGCACTCAATTCAGGATTAAACCGAAAATCGAGTAACGTATTAGTGTCCTTGTCGGCTCGAAAAATAATCGAGCCACCTTTGCCGCCATCACCGCCATCCGGCCCACCCTTAGGGATGTAGATCTCGCGTCGGAATGATACTGCGCCATCGCCACCTTTACCAGCCTTTAGTTTAACCTTTGCCGTATCGACAAACATGCCCACTCCTAATGAATATAGTTGAAATTTTTGACGTAACTTGCAGGAATAGTTGATTCGAAGATTACGCCAGCATGGTAGTTATAATTCATCTCTCGGACTAAGATCGATCCGTCACTATTAACACCAATCACAACGCCCACGTGACCTACGCCGCCCGCAGCAGTCTGGAAAACCGCTCCGACCGATGGATTTTTGTCTACCGCTAGACCGTAACGTCGTGCTGCCGCCGCCCAGCTACGAGCATTACCCCAAGTTTGACCTTCCCCTGGCAAAGGATTGCCATGCGCCCAGCGCCACCACCAAGCATAATATGTACATTGACCGCCATACATCTTATTAGTCGGGTCGCGTACTACGTTATCATAAACTCGACGTAGATTTTGACGTGTCATAGATGAACCATAATAGGTGTATCCATACGAACTACTACTAGAACTGGTCGAGCTGGAACTCGAACCCCATCGTCGGACATATTCTGGGCGCTCAGTTTCCGGCACGACGCCACCAGGCACAATAATTTGTTTGCCTGGAGTCAAGCCAGATTCTAGGTCATTCAAAGAAATAATTTCCTGAGCGTTTGAACCGTAGTGCGACGCGATCGTCTCAGCGGTATCACCAGCCTGAATCACATAAACAATACCTGGTTTAGTCGGTAAGACTAGGGTTTGGCCAGGAGATACATCGGTAGTCTTGAGATTGTTTGACCAACGAATATGATCGGTAGTGATCCCGTACTTGGCCGCGATCGATTCCATCGTGTCGCCTTCCGCAACCACGTAATTCACTACGCCACGCGCGTCCGAGACCGCTACATAGCCTGGCTTTTCAATCTTATCGGTCGCCGTCTGAGCAATGTCTTTCAGAACTGAAGCCGCCACATAGTTGCCAGATACATAATCTACGCTCGCAAGGTCCATAGCATTAGAAATACTTGCAACTACATACAGCTCCGAAAGCTGATCGGACGAAGCTCCACCACTAGCCGCAATATCGTTCATATTCAGACTAGTATCGCCTGCGCCAACTTTATCCTCAGAACCGATTTTTGCGACACCAAAAACCAAGACCATCGCTGCCAAATACGGCAGAACGCGGCCCACACTGCGCCAAAATTTATGCTCTTTTTTCTTCATAATTACAATTTTACGTTGCAGAGTTTCTGGCAATGGTCAATGATAGCCTGATTATGCCCGGACTCTGTACTATTATAATACATCATACCGTCGTCTCCTGTCAAGAAGAAAAGCATTTCCGCGACACTACCATCAGGAGTGGCAACAGCTTTGAGCGCCGAAAGACCGGGGTTTGCGATCGGTCCATAAGGTAAGCCTGGGTGCTTACGGGTATTATAAGGCGAATCGATCGCTACAACGGCGGCATTATCAGTATAAATCTCACGATTCGGATCAAGCTGATCTGCAGCGTATTTCGCAGTCACATCGCTGCCAAGCGGCATATTTGCCGCCAAACGATTATAAAATACCTGCGCAACCTTAGCCATATCCTCGGGGTTATTAGCCTCACGCTGTACGACCGAGGCCAAAGTTACACCCTGATACATATTCAGACCATGCTCAGCAAATTTTTCTTTTAGTTGATTTTCCTCGGCGATATCGGCAAACTCAGTCAATAGACGCTTTACTACCGCCTCTGCGCTATCGTCTTTAAAGAATTCATAGGTATCTCCATAAAGGTAACCCTCGAGGCTAGTATTATCCTCTGGAGTACCTTCAAAGATCCAACCAAATTCCGCTTCGCGATAATGGTTTACGAGAGCCGCATCTACATCAGCATCGCTATAGCCAAGGTCGATCAGGTCCTGGCGTACTTCTTTCAGGGTTTGCCCTGGAAGTACAGTGTAAGAATAGACGCCGTCACCACCTTTCAGTAATAGATCAAAGATCTGTTCGACCGACATTGTCTTCTTGAGTTGATATTCACCAGCCTTAATCGTTTCTTTACGACCATTCAGCTCTGCATAAACGCGGAAGACAATTTCATCACGGATTAGCCCAGCTTCTTTCAGATGTTTCGCGACTAGCGACGTCGACTCACCCGTCTCTACAGCAAATTCCTTACTCTCACAAACATCGCCCGCGTCTAAACCTTCTTGCTCACAATTCACATCTGAAACTGGGCGCAGGCTATATATATAATATGCCACCGCTGCACCAGCCACTAAAGCCAGCAATACTACGATAGTAATTAGAAATCCAACCCATCCTCGAGATTTCCTGCCTTTGACTGACTTACGTTTCACAGCTGCTGCCTTTGTTTTGCCATTTCCACCTACCTTTTCTTCCAAAAAATCTTGCAAGATGATGACCGCCGCCTCAGAATCAATGTCGCCCTTTTTGTAGGCCTTTTTTCGACCTTTAAGACGCTTCTCAGCTTCGACGGACGTCAGAGATTCATCCTGAAAACAAATCTTTACATCCGGAACATAGGAACGAAGTTGACTGGCGAATTGGCGTACATATGCACTCTGTTTCGTCTCACGCCCTTCATTACTGCGTGGCAGACCAATCACCAACCCATCTACCCCCCATGCCTTAATCAACGAGGCGATTTTTTGGAATTCTTGACCATCATTCACCTCAATAGCGGTGTAAGGAATCGCAACCCGCACTTTCGAGTCTGCTTTCGCTACACCGATCCGTTTCGTGCCGACGTCCAGCGCCATCAGGTTCATTTTTATGCTTCCCCTTCGGATTCTTCAGGTTGACTATTTTCTTCTTCCTGGATATCCTCAACCGCTGGCTGGTCTTCGCCTTCTAGAATAATCTTGACCTTCTCACGTTTAGTCGGAATCTTACTAACCCAAAAATACGAAGTCTGAATGTTGACAGATTCAACGCCACTGATCGATTTCAGGTCTGCTGAAACTCGACCAACTTTCTGTCCCTTAGCCTGCTCGAAGATTCGATCCTCCGATACGATCGGACCGACCGCCACTACCGCTTTTAGCTTAGCGGTGTCCTCGATCGCCGTAAAACGCTCAAATCGCAAATCACTCATCGTATAAATCTGTTGTCCGTCCGGCAATTGTTGCTTTTGACGGATATATTGTTCGACTTTTTCTTTTGATACTGCAAACATCGAGTATGAGACTTCGACGCTTAGCTTCGGCTTCGTGTTATCGCCTACTACATCACCTACGGCTGGCGTAGCTGAAACTTCACCAGTCTCAGTAGTATAACTAGCCTCAATCGGCATAAACTTGTCTTTGAGATCGCCGAGTAGTTCTTCCTTGCCTTCCTGTTCGTGCTCGTTTACAAGTCCATCTACTACCTGACTAACATCGACCGCACGCACCGTCTTGACAATATCAGTAGTCCCGCCGGAAGTGCCACCAGCGCTAGAAACGGCAAGCCCATTCACACTATTCCATTTTGTGCTAGCTGTCGTATTATAGCCATCTCCTGAATTAGTAGCTACTACACCAACCGTAGCAGACATCGTGCAAGACTGATTAGGCTTAGTCCGCCGACCTTCATCACAATCAACCGGGAACTCCCCATTCCATTTTATCGAAGCAGCTGCCGTCGTTGTGAAAGTTTTCCCATCAGCCGTAGAAAGCGTAGTCCCACTAGCCAGCGACGTATTAACTCCGTCCGCGCTTGCATTGGCTAAGTTGATTGGCTGTGAGATTTTTACATTTCCCGTCGCCTTCTGTCCACGATCTTCCTCGCCAGTAGCGGCAAATTCAGCATCGTATTTCTCGGAGATAGTCTGCTTTTCGGCATACAATACACCTTCGCTAAGATTTTCCGCATTCGGGTCAGTAGTGAACCTAATGTTTTCCGAAAAATCGTTTGCAGTGCTTGTGATCGCCACCTTGATTGTAGCCGCCGGAGCAAACACAGCCGCCCATATCCAAAAACCAATCAACACAATCACGATCGGAATCGCAATCATTAGCTGGGTCTTATATTTCTGCCAAAACGGCGCATTAGCATCCGTCTTCTTTTTATCGTCTTTCTTCTTGGCCTTTTTAGGCTTTTTGTTATCCTCGCTATCGAGTCCTAAACTCTTTTCATCTAACTCGAGATCCGCATCAGCCTTCTTGACCCGCTCAGGCTTAGTTTCGGGCTTTTCGTCGGCTTTTTTAGTGTCAGTTTTTGCTTTTTCATTTGCTGCCTCATCTATCACATCTTCGTCTTTTGCGCTTTCAAGGCCAGCTGCTCGCAAGTTCTCTTCGGTCGGTACAACCGGACGCGATTGCAAAGTTTTTGCCACTGGAATCCGTGCCAACATCGCCATTTTCATAATCGCTGGATCAGCCGTCACTACTACGACGACCTTCTCAACTTCTTTTGCTACGCGTGCCACCAATTTCATATTCACAGCGCTACGAAGCATAGTCGCTTTCTTTGGTGGCACAATTACCACTAATTTTTTGTCAGCCTGTTGAATCCGTGTCAGGATGTCGGTGATATCATCCTCCGGCTCCAAATAAATAACTTCCTTATTCATACTGCCTCAAGTATAGCATAAATTCTTTCGCCTGCCCATTATAAGCATAAATTTATTTCCATCTGTTGTAAAAATCACAACATTTTTGCATATAGCCCTTATTCTTATCCATATCCTATTGACTTATACGCCAATCTGTGCTATAATTAAAAGATAGTACCTTAATAATCCAGTCGTAGACGCAAGGGGGTTAAAAATGGAGATATTTTTTATTGTTGCATACGTGATGTTGGCAGTAGCATTAAGCATCGTATTATTCTGTCGCGGAACAAAGATAATACGGGTTTCACCGGCATCTTTGTCAACAGCACATCAGACGACGGCAAACTTTTTCAGCGCTGGGCTGCTTAATCAGCCCGAGGAAGCCTTCCAGTTCATGCTGGATCACCCATCTTTCAAGGGTGAAGAAATCTTCCTGGTACCAAATAGCAATTTAGGCGTCGACTACAAGTCGACATGCAATAAAATTGAACAGGTCATAGTCGAACATGACTTTAAGAAGGTACGATTCTTCGGTATTTCGCTGGGAACCAAAGTCGGGCATTATTTCGCAGTCAAACAGGCTTACCAAATGACAAATGTAGTCGCAGACGGAGAAAACGACCTCAGATATATCGAGATTGAATGTTACGATATTAACCCGTGCTGGACTCCGGAGTTCTTAAAGCCTAAATTAGGCATGGCGCTCCAATTAATCATACCGATAATCAATGTGATTGGCATTGTATTAATCTTCGTAATGCCAATTCCGATCATCAGGAGCTCCGGCCTATGGTTCTCACCAATGCTATTTACGTCACAGCTCGAATTGATTACCTATCATTCAGAGAGGGGTGACTACTTTGAGACGCAACTTTCGCGACTTTCGAAAAAGCTACGTTACCATGAGTTGAACGCGGTTACAGCGATCATCATAAACGATCAGGACGAGTTTCTTAATAATCAAAAGATCATTGAATATTATAGACGCAACAAAAGCGTCATTATATTTGAGGTTGAAACTCGCCACGGCGACACGATCGGCAGCGGCACAGTCTATCGAGAAGCCATCGATGCCATTTTGGCTAACCGATAAAGATATGCAAAACTAAGCTTTGTAAAAACTCAAGATCACGACTGGACTATAGCCCCCGCTCATTGAGAGTGAGGGCTATTTTATTTTTAGTTTATCCCTCTTTTTAAAAACAAAATCAGGGTTTTGCTGATTTTTATACGACTTATGCTATAATTCAGATAATGGGCTTTTTCAAAAAACAAACGACTCAAATCACTACCGCTCCCACCAGTCGCACAGCGGATTTGGCGGCGCGAGTTCTCAATTCGATTGCCGAAGGAGTAGTCTTGATTGACGCTAGAGGTTCGATTCAATTCGCGAACCCAGCTGCGGCTACTTTAGTTGGCTATAGTACTCCAAACAATATCATCGGCTTAGATATTCATTATATCCTCAAACTCGAAAACGCCGAAGGCGCGCCCATCCCTCCTAACGAGAACCCCTTCTTTAATGCAATTGCAGCCAACCAGTCGCTTTCTACGCATGACTTCCTACTAGTCTCGGCCAGCGGTGAACAGCGCATCGCAGTTGCCCTCACTTGTACCCCGACTGGCGGCAAGAATGATTATCGGATTATCACCTTCCGCGATGTCACATCCGAGCTCGCCAAAGAGCACGAACGTGAAGATTTTATTTCAACTGCTAGCCATGAGATGCGCACGCCAGTAGCTTCGATCGAAGGGTATCTTGGTCTAGCCATGAACCCGCAGACCGCAACAATTGATGCTCGCGCTAAACAATATCTCGAAGAGGCTCATAAGGCCAGCAAGCACCTTGGCAACCTCTTTCGCGACCTACTCGATGTCACTAAGCTTGATGATCACCGTCTGCGGCCACACTTCGTGCCGGTCGACGCGATTGAGACCATAAAGCAAATCGCCGATAGTTGCGCACAGATGATTCCGCCTAAAAAACTCAAATATAGTTTTGGTACTAATGCGCCAGCTGTAGTCGCTGACAAAAAACATATCGAGCCGAAAGTTTATATGTCGGTTGACCTTGATTTCCTACGAGCAGTCATGGAAAACTTGATTGGCAACGCTATCAAATATACTCCTGATGGCGGTGAAATTTGGGTTAATGCGCGCGGCGATGGAGATAAAGTTCTGATCAACGTAACTGATACCGGGATTGGTATTTCTGCCGATGATCTGCCGCACCTATTCCAAAAATTCTATCGAGTCGACAACTCTCAGACTCGACAAATCGGCGGTACCGGGCTCGGGCTATATCTCGTCAAAGAACGCGTCGATGCAATGGGCGGCCGCGTGTGGGCCGAGAGCGCTTTTGGAGACGGTTCAACTTTTTTCGTTTCCCTGCCTCGTATCTCTGATGCTGACTATCAAAAACTCAGTATCGCCCACGCCAATGAACAAATGGTACAGAATTTCACAAACACACTTAATGGCACCGCTATGCCACAGTTCAATGCAGCGACCAATGCCACCATGAAGTCGCCAATCACGAGTAACCCAAATAATACCATAGAAAATAATACGCCACAGCTCAGCACAAATACTTCTGTGAATAATATAAATAATAGCAGCGCTAGTAAAGTGGCGGCCAGCAACACCGCACAGGCAACCAACCCCACGTTAGTTACTCCAGGAGCTAGGGCCGTACAAGGAGCTAGTATTGCTCCAATGGCGAACCCTGCCTCAAATAATTCCATCAAAATCCCTGTACACCCGCGACTGCGAGAATCCCCGACCCCTACGGCATCAACTAACACTGATGGAGGTGGCGAATTATCCTTGGCGCTTGAAGCCGCTCAAAAAGCCTTAGCTGAGTCATCCTCAAAATCAACTCCAGAATTACCACCAGTACCGCCAACTAACAATCAATAAGGAGAAGTTATGCAAAAAATCATGCTAGTAGAAGACGATGATAGCTTACGTGAGATTTATAGTATTCGACTCACTGCTGAGGGTTATCAAATCGTAATGGCTCACGACGGCGAAGAGGCTCTAGCCGTAGCAGTCAAAGAACGCCCAGACCTCATTATTACCGATGCCATGATGCCGAAAATCTCTGGCTTTGATATGCTTGATATTCTACGTTCGACACCAGAAATGAAAGATATCAAGGTAATCATCATGACTGCGCTCTCCTCCGACGAACAGCGCGAGCGCGGAGAGAATTTAGGCGCCAATCGTTATCTCGTTAAATCTCAAGTCGGGATCGAAGATGTCGTAAATGTAGTCCATGACGTGCTAGGTGATCGTCCAATCGATTCAGAAATCACTACCGGTCCAGCGCCGATACAATCGTTTCAATCAGAGCTGGTTCAACCCTTGATGGATCAATCACCATCAACGCAGCCAATGCCAGCTCAGCAAATCCCCAATCAACCGGCACCAACTCAATCGATAACTAGCCAACCAGTATCGGCTCAGCCAATACCAGATCAGCAAATACCTAGCCAACCAGCGCCGAATCCGGCCCCTCAATCTTCCTCAACTATTGATCCGTCACAATTCGGTGTATAGATAAGCTGGACGCTGGATGTGGTTTCTAGTATTATCAAAGTAATATGCAAGAACTTCGACTAAATAAATTTCTGGCCGAGCAACTCGGCCTCTCTCGACGTGAAGCGGACGTAGCCATCCAATCAGGCCGAGTCACCATCAACGGCAAGCCAGCCGTGCTCGGCCAGCGCCTATCTATTGACAAAAAAGATAAAGTGTGCTATAATGGAAAGATAGTCCCTTTTTCGAGGGATTTTATCTATCTTGGTCTCCATAAACCAGTCGGGTATGTTTGTTCGCGAAAATCCCAAGACTCAACCCCCACGATCTATGAGCTCTTACCAACAAAATACCAAAGCCTAAAGACCGTTGGTCGCTTGGATAAGGATTCTTCTGGCCTAATTCTACTTACTAATGATGGTGATTTTAATTTCCAAATGACACATCCCAAGTTTACTAAGACTAAAATCTATCTAGTCGAGCTTGATCATGAGCTTGAGCCTCTACATCAGCAAGAAATCTCAGATTTTGGCATCGAAATTGGCGACGGCGTCTCACGTCTCGGTTTAGAACGACTAGACGATGCTCGCAGGAAATGGCGAGTAACTATGAGCGAGGGGCGTAATCGTCAAATCCGTCGCACTTTTGCCGCTCTAGGCTACACTGTCATAAAATTGCACCGTGTTCAATTTGGCCCCTATCAACTTGGAGACCTAAAATCAGGCAAATTCCAAGAAGTCCCTAAAGCCTAATCATAACATTCTAATTTTGAAGCAATTTAGTCAACTTACCGCGCACTCCTGCACCGTCTGGCGAGCCGATCAAAGTATCAAGTGCCACTCTCAGCAGTCCGAGTGCAGTGATGTAGCTACTATCAAGCTTCACTTCGGTAGAATTCTTAATCCCAGGGATTTCTTTAGCCTCAATCAAATGCACGACTGGGCGCCGGCTAAAGGCTAGCCCCTTAAACCAATCCGTGCCAGCCAAGACATCACGCAACTCAGTCAATCCTGCTCCGCCCCCACACAGCAAAATCTTATTTGGCAACATCTCAATATCTTCAAACTCTTCGAGCGTGATCTGTACGCCAGACAACCATACCGCCAAATTCCGCTGTACCGAAAGCATCATTGCATCGCGCATATCTGCTGGCACTTTGGCAGGATTATTGATCGAAATTTTATATTTTTCCGCCGTATCAAAATCAACATTTAGAATCTCAGCAATTTGATGCGTAAAACTACGCCCACCAACACCGAACATCCGCGTCCCTTCAACTCCGCCATCGTCTACCACGGCAATATCGGTCGTACCGCCGCCAATATCCATCACAATGCCAGAGAACTTGTTGCTATCAGTATCATTCCCCAAACAAGCTCGGCAAACCGCAAAAGGCTCAACCGCCACCGCTAGCAGATCGAGATTTAGTTCTGCACAAACCTTTTCAATCGCCGAGATATGGATCAATGGCGCAAATGCTGTATAGAATTGGATTACTACATCGTTACCTTTGAACCCGACTGGATTCGAAATCTTGTAGCCATCAATACTAATCGAGACGATCGCCGAATTAATGAGACGTACCTCCGCGTCTGGATTATTCGTTTCGTCAGCGATTTCTTTACGTGCCTTCGTTCCAGCATGTTCTTGGACTTGCTTGATGATTAGTGCTATTTCCTGCTCCGTGAGCGGTTTATTACCATTCTTGCGTCGATAGCGTACAGTACTAGTATTACCCTTGACTAACTCACCAGCGATACCGACCACCGTAGTCTTGCTTGAAACTTCTGCCATTTTCTCGGCCATGGCAACGGCTTTTTCACAAACCTTCACTACGCTCGGAATATCAGCAATCGCCCCAGCATACATATTCCCTTCACTCTGGCGTACTCTGCCCGCGCCGATAACCTCCAGATTTTTGTCAGAATCCTGTCGTGCGATCACTGCCTTAACAAACTCCGTACCAATATCAAGAGCCAAAATAGCATCACTACTCTTTAATTTGTATAGATCATCTACCGAAAAATCATCACCACTCAGCAACTCCGATTGCTTCTCAGGCTGATCAGAAACTTCCTCATCCCGTTTCTCGCTCTTTTTGCTGGTCTGAATGTTGAATTTATCTAAAAAACCCATGATCCGCCCCTATCTTAAAAATCATCCTCTTCTTCATAGTACCAATCATCGTCATCATACCAATCGTCGTCCTCTGAATCATCAAACTCTTCGCCTGATACGTCGTCGGTGTCAGGATAAGTATCCACTCCTCCGACCAATGCTACCCAAAGCTCCTTTATTGCCATTACTAAATCCTCGGCTGTCCAATATTCACTTGGCGCCGCAAGCTCACGATAGGCATAGTCAAAATCAATTACCATCTCAGTCGATTGATCATCGTCGCTAGTCTGCATGATGAAACGAACTAGCTCGTGACCAAAATTAGCAATCTCAGCCTGCAATGAATGACTCATCGACCCTTTTAAATCCTCCGGGTTTACCGCCCCGAAGTCGCCTGCCGAAATAGCATCTATGCCTAGACTCTCGGCCATGGTATTATAGCAAACATAAAATGATTCGGCCATCCCAAGCTGCGGTAACGTATTCAAGAAGTTTGCCAAGATATCATAGTTGATATTAATATCATACACCTTAGTGCCACTCATGGTCGGTTTTGCATCACTTTTTGTCGCAGTGAGAAACGGATTCTGTTCATAAGCCGCCTTTAATTCTTCTGAATAATCTTGACCGGCTACTGCGATTGAACAGTGATAAAAATCCTCAATTGGCTTCGCAGTCTCTTCCTCCATACCGAGGAGATCCAACACCTCCTCAATGCTGATTTGATACCATTTTCCATCAATACCCTCTAGAATCCCTACCGCCTCAGTTATTACTTCATTGTCATCAGTATATTCAATCGGTAAAGTGCTCAGGCCGTCAAGTTTAGCGAACAGAAAACCGCCGCCAAGCATCATAACGTCGGCCGATAATCCAACCCCTTCCTCTGAATTTTCCGATTCAGTAGATTCATCATCCTGATCGGAAATATCCATCGCATCACTCAACCCTGACGCATCAAACTCAAGATGAGTCAAAAATTCTGTCAGGCCATGCCTCTGAGTAGACGCCGTTACAGTACTAGGCTCTTGAATATCGCCGTATTTATATACGTTAGTTGTGACCATATTGGTGTTAACACTAGGAGCAGAAATCAAATGCCCCATAGCATCAGCTACAACAACATCTGGTCGACTATAATATGCGAACCACCAAACTAAAGACCCCGTCGCAATAAGCAGTAATGCTACAGCGACACCGATCGCAATCTTCTTCCCAGTAGTCAAGCCTTTACCGCCACGTCCAGCTTTAGGATTATGCATTTGATCTATGAAATCTTGGCGCACATCCACCGGCTGAGCTGAACCCGGCGTATTATCTGCAGTTGCCGTCACATGATGACGCTCGTTATTCTGAGCAATCTTGCGCGCACGCTCGATATCATTAGTATCATTCTCCGCTGCACTCGCCGCCGTCTCCATCTGTTTTAATGGATCCATTGATCCCGACAAAACCTCCAAACCCGAGTCCTTCCCCGAGTCCTTCCCCGACGCCGTCTCAGTCTCATCCGTAGTAATATTCTCGGTCGATTGTGGCTCTCCCGACCCGACAGTTTCGTCGATCGTGACACTCGAGATAGTTCCATTAACGTTTGACTCAGCCTGAATCATTTCCTTGTTTTCGGGCTTATCCGAAACTTGCAAGACTCCATCTTGGATATTAGTATCATTTTGCGGCACATCAGCAGTATTGCCTTGCTCCTGGTTGTCGTAATCGATCGTACTATCCGTCGGTTCTTTATCCATGATTCTCCTTTTATATGATTATAGCACAAATTTTTTAAGGGCAAGCAGAATCATGCTATAATCAACCTATGGATAAAAAAGATTTTACAATTCGAGATATTAAAGCGCGACAGGTTTTGGATAGCCGCGGTAACCCAACAGTCGAAGCTGATGTTTTTCTGTCTTCTGGCTATGCCGCACGAGCGATCGTGCCATCCGGCGCTTCGACTGGCGATGGAGAGGCTCTAGAGCTACGCGATAACAAGGCTGATTATTATGGTGGCAAGAGCGTCATGCAGGCAGTTTGGAATGTTAATCATGATATCAAAGACCTCTTGGTCGGTAATCCAGCCGATCAAGAGCAGGTCGACCAAATGATGCGCGAGCTCGACGGAACCAAAAACAAATCTAAGCTTGGTGCCAATGCCATGCTAGCAGTTTCTCTCGCCACCGCAAAAGCTGCTGCTAAAACCGAGCATATGCCGTTCTACCAATACGTTGCCGCTATTGCTGGCACAACCGATTCTATGTCGCTACCAATGCCGATGATGAATATTATGAATGGTGGCGCCCACGCTGACTGGTGCACCGATTTTCAGGAATACATGATTATCCCTCGCGGTGCGGGTTCAATCGCTGACGCCGTACGAATGGGCGCCGAGGTCTTCCACGCGCTCAAGACTATACTCAAAGAACGTGGATACGCCGTAATGGTTGGTGACGAGGGTGGCTACGGCCCAGTTGTACATGAAGGTAATGAAGAGCCACTCGAATGCATCTTGGCAGCTATCAGCGCTGCTGGTTACGAAGCTGGGAAAGATATCGGGCTCGCTATGGATGTAGCTGCTTCCGAATTTTATAATGAAGACCACTATGAGCTAAAGACTGATGGATCCTGGAAGACTTCCGGCGATATGATTGATTGGTATGAAGGACTAATCGACGCCTATCCAATCATTTCAATTGAGGATGGTCTTGATGAACACGATTGGACTGGCTGGAAAGAGCTCACTGCACGTCTTGGCGACAAATTACAGTTAGTCGGTGACGACCTATTTGTAACCAACACAGAACTGATTGAGCGCGGGATCAAAGAGAAGACTGCTAATGCCGTTCTCATCAAGCCAAACCAAATCGGCACACTCAGCGAAACAATCGCCGCAGTCAAAATGGCACATGCCGCTGGCTATCGCACCGTGATGTCGCATCGCTCTGGTGAAACCGAAGATACCAGCATTGCACATCTAGCAGTTGGTCTCGGTACTGGTCAGATCAAGACCGGTAGCCTCAGTCGTTCTGAGCGCATTTGCAAATACAATGAGTTAATGCGTATCGCCGAAGAGCGTCCTGAATTAGAGTTGGCACACCCCTTCGCGAAATAACTAAAGACATCAAAAAAGCGCCAAAAGCGCTCCAAAGACAGGCCTAGATTCTTTCAACTAGGCCTTATCTTTATATTGTAGCACACATTTTCAAAAAAGTCAATAGCTACTTCAGTCGTACTCGCTCTTGGCCGAGCAATTCCGCTAGTCGGATCGTCAAATCTCCCTCTGTATCAACCCGAAACGGCATCCGCATTGGGCGCTTTTCATTGCCGTCTTTTAGGACCATAATCACTTCCTGTACACCGGGGTTCAGCTCGCAAATCCGTCGAATCTCGCTCAGCTGTTCGGCATTCGTAGGATCCTCGATTAAAACATATAGCTTCTCACGCGAATGATCTACTGGCGGAGTTATTACGCGTTGCGCCGGCTCATCGTCGATAGCCGCCTTCTTATTATAGCCGCCCGCGCTGGCGCCACCTACCTTGGCGTAATTACCCGAGCTCACTCCAGTCGCCCGAGTACGCCCCCGCTGTTGTCTAGCACTCAGCTTTGGCGCCGGCAACCTTTGGCCAGTACTTTGGTACGCCTGCATCGCAGCATCCTCAATTTCTTCGACTGTATCCGCAATCACTTTGACGTCGCTCGAAATATTACCATTTTTATCCTTAGCGCTAATGCTACCCACTACTTTGATTACATTATCTTGTTCAAGCTTCCCTCCTACTTGTTCATATAGATTTGGGAAAATAATGATTTCCTGTTCTGCGATTTTATTCTCGATACGCACGAAAGCCATACGGGTATTCTTTTTGGTCATAATTGTACGTACATTTGTAATGATTCCGCCCAGAGTCACGACCTTGCCATCATTATCCGCTTTAACTAGATCGTACGGGTGTGTCTGTTCTTCAAAATAGCTATCATACTTATCGAGTGGGTGCGATGAAATATAGAGCCCCATCAAATCACGCTCCCAAAGCAGCTGTTCTTTTTCTGGAACTTTGCTAGGCGCAGGTTTAATCTCCGGCTCCGGTACTTCGCCGGCCGCCCCCATCGCTCCAAAGAGATCGGTCTGGCCGCTAGCAGCATCTTTTTGACGTTTTGCGCCATAGGCCTGGATGTTCTCAAGATTAAATAATAGATCCGACCGATCACCGAATCGATCAAATACTCCAGTCTTAATTGCAGTTTCCCAGGATTTTTTATTAAACTTTGTGGCATTTACGCGCGAAGCAAAATCACAGACACTCTTGAACGGGCCATTCTTGTCTCGCTCCGGGATCACATATTCTTCGATCAAACTCTTGCCCATATTCTTAATACCAGAAAGTCCGAAGCGAATCGTATTTTGTCCACCAACAATACCGAAATCACCATACGACTCATTAATATCCGGACCGAGCACTCGGATACCCATGTGTTTGCATTCGCTAATCTCGATCGCGAGACGATCAGTCCAGCGCATATCGGCGGTCATCAACGCCGCCATGAAAGCATCCGGATAGTGCGCTTTGAGGTAAGCCGTCCAATACGCAATTAAGGCATAGCACGCAGCGTGTGACTTATTGAAGCAGTAGTTCGCGAAGTCGAGCAGCTGTTCCCAAAAAGTTTCTGCAATTTCCTTAGTAGCGCCACCGACTTTAATTGCCCCATCAATGAATTCTGGCTTCACTTTATTCATGAGATCAATCTTCTTTTTACCGACAGCCTTACGCAAAGTGTCCGCCTGTCCACCAGTAAAACCGCACCATTCCTTTGAGATCTGCATGAACTGCTCCTGATAGATCATAATCCCATAAGTATTCTGCAGAGCATTCTCGAGCCCAGGATGGAGATAGGTGATTGGCTCCTGGCCATGTTTACGCCGAATGAAGCTATCGATAAATTGCATTGGCCCCGGACGATACAGGGCGACCATCGCGATAATATCCTCGAATGTGCTAGCTTTGAGGTCGCGCAGATAACGTTTCATACCGGCAGATTCAAGCTGGAACACACCAGTAGTTTCGGCTCGCTGGAAAAGCTGATAAGTCTGCTCATCATCAAGCGGTAAGGCATACATGTCGATATCCTTATGATAGACTTTACGAATCATCCTGAGCGCGTTGTTGATCACGGAGAGGTTTGAAAGTCCGAGGAAGTCCATCTTAAGTAGACCTAACTCCTCGATCTGTGGCCCCGGATATTGAGTTGTGAGTGGCCCCTTAGCGCTCACCTCCATAGGTAGAAATCTCACAAGGTCATCTGGCGCAATCACCACGCCACACGCATGCACTCCATGACTACGAATCGTTCCTTCTAGACGTTCCGCAAAACCTAGGACTTCATGCGAAACTGGATTATTATCATACTCAGCTTTCAGCTCTGGCACTTCCTTAACCGCTCGCTCAATCGGCACATGATGCCCCTGCTCTGGGTCTGGCACTAATTTTGCTAAATGATCAGCCTCAGCATACGGCACTTCCATCACCCGCGCCACATCGCGCACGGCCATTTTCCCCATCATCTTACCGAAGGTCACAATATTCCCAACCCGACCCTCGCCGTATTTCTGCGTACAGTATTCGATCACCTCGTCACGACGAGTATCCTGAATATCGGTATCGATATCTGGCATTGAAATACGATCCGGATTCAAAAATCGCTCAAAAAGCAAGTCGTATTTCAGTGGATCAAGCTCAGTAATACGTAAAGCATAGGCTAAAATACTCCCCGCCGCGCTACCGCGCCCTGGACCATAAACGATTCGCTGTGACTTGCCCCAGTTGATAAAATCTTGCACGATCAAAAAGTAGCCATTGTAGCCCATCTTGTCAACAATCGATAACTCATAATCAATCCGTGGTAAGATCTTTAACTTCTCCTCGGCACGCTCCGGAGTCTGGTCGACTTTTTCGAGAATTTCCCGACACTCCGAGATAGTCAGTTTTTCAGTCTCCTCTAGAGTTTTGCCGCCATAACGATACACCAGTCCCTGAAACACGAGTCGATCAAGATAATCCTTTTCACTACTCCCATCCGGCACAGGAAATTTTGGTATCAGAATTCGCCCTAACTGCAAATCCACTTCGCAGCGATCCGCAATCCGGCGTGTATTTCGGATCGCCTCAGGAAAATCCGCACCCCAACGCTGAATAATATCGCTCGGCGGGATCACGTGTAGCTCGAAGTCCTTCAAAGTCATGCGGTTAGTATCTGAAAGATTGGCTGCTGTGCCTACACATAGCAAAACTTCGTGCGCATCCTGATCGTCATGCCTGAGATAATGGGCATCACAGGTCACTACGAGCGGAATATCAGTCTCTTTTGCAATCTCCACTAATTCTTGATTGATCGTATTTTGAATGCCCCAATGCGTCGGCGAATCCGGATGACCATGATCTTGCATCTCAAGATAAAACCGATCGCCGTAAATTCCATGATACCACTTCGTCAGCTCACGAGCCCTCTTGGGGTCACCCGACTTGATGGCTTCCGAAATCTCCGAACCAGCACAACCCGACAAACAAATCACGCCTTCGCTATATTTTTCCATTACTGTATGATCAATACGGGGCTTGTAATATTTTCCATGGACTTCCGCCTCAGTCATCAAGCGACAGAGATTTTCAAAGCCCTGATTATTCATGGCCAGCAAAGTAATATGGAAACGTTGCTTATCGTAGGCTGGATCGCGGTCCTCCATACTACGAGCCGCAACATAGGCCTCAAGACCTAAGATCGGTTTGATGCCGGCAGCGTTACAAGTTTTATAAAGCTCAACTAATCCAGACATTGTGCCGTGATCCGTCACCGCAACGGCCTCCATCCCTTGATCTTTAACAAAGTTAACTAAATCCGGGATCTTTGTAAGACCATCCAATAGCGAATAATGCGTATGGTTATGCAGATGCACAAAATCACTCGGCAGGAGCGGTTCTTGATCTTTGGTTACCTCGGTCATAAGATAATTATAGCACAAAGAAAATGGCTGCCCCAAAGTTCGGGGCAGCCAGAGATGGGAGACTCAACGCACTTAACTTACTCTTTAGTTACGTCCTGCCCTGGCGATCTTAAATCTAGACCGTTTCTTCTTAATACCGACTGAACTTCCTCCAGCGCGACCAAACCAAAATAACGAATAGACATCAAATCGGTGGACGTTTTGGCTAATAATTCCCCAACTGTTTTAATGCCATACCGCAATAAACAGCCTAGCGATCTGCTAGACAAACCTAGGACCTCTATCGAATCATCGAAATTGATTTGTCCAAGATACTGCAAATGCGATCCAATTTTCTCTTCCCTCGCCATCCTTTGCGAAGATTTTTTTGCTACTGAGGCCGTTATATCTAGCTGCGTATTAAATTGCTTGGCCTGCTGTTTTCGATTAGACCTCGCTCGTTTAAGCTCGATATGCGCTTTAAGGAGTCGCATGAAAGCCTGCTCGGTATGGCCTGCGCTATATTCATAAAGTACGCCCAATTCGGCGGCATGGTATTTGCGCACCGCCTCTAGGCCAATCATAATGCCACGATATTCTGAACCGCAAAATGTCTCTCGACGTGCTACTCCAATCCCAAAAAACTCCCCTAGCAACTTAGAATGCTTAGGGTGCCCAGGGCAAGCAATGATCATTTCGATTATTTCGGTATTACCTCCAGTATATTCTACTTCCGGCCAGTAGCCAAACACCTGCCGATACAAGTTGTCTACACTGGATCTTTCTGCTATGTACTTCAGTTCTAATCCAATTTCCGTCACTTTCTGACAATCAGACATATCCTACGTTAATCACCCCCCCCCTCCAATATGCTAATGTGCTAAGTGATCAAGCCCCACCATCTCCGCGTCTAATCATCTCACAAAATACGACTCCGATCAATAGCAGCTACGACTTATGACTAATCACCTTTGCAATTATTTCTTGCTATTACTACGCCCAGCGCCGGTCGTACGACCGCGCCGCCCCGTAGACTTGGCTGTAGTTTGGCGACTAGATCCAGTTGCCGCCGTAGTGGCCTCAGCCGCCTGTTCGGCACTCGCTTTTGCTTCGGCTTCGGCCGCCTCGCGCGCAGCATCTTCCTCGCGATAGCGTCGCTCCTGATTCTCGACTACACGATTCGCAAAAGTCTTCACGATGCCACCCACCGACGTCATCCCCTTAACATTATCTACAATATCATCAGTCTTACTTGCGATCTGCTGTCCAGCAGCAATAATCTTTTTAGCCTCTTCGGAAAGCTGAATTAGTTTTACGATCAAGATGATTCCCGCAATCAAGAAAATAAACAGCGTAAGCGCTAACATAATAACTAAAATCCAAGTTGCAAGTTCCATTTTTCCTCCTTTTTACCCCTAACCTTCTATTATATCACAGATTTATTACAATGTCAATACAAATCAGCACCCTTCCTGCTCTAACTTAGTGATCCGCTCGAGCGCTGCGTAATAATTTTGCGGATCACCCGTCGTCATCCATTGTCCTCTAGTTTTTTCAACGTACACATCCCCCACCTCCGCCATCCTTGTAATCGCATCTACGATCCAGAGCTCATCATCAAGACCGATATTCTTAGGATCAAGATAATCAAACACTCTAGGCGTCAAGAGATAACGTCCATAACTAGTCAAATTTGATGGCGCATCTTCGATCTTGGGTTTTTCGACGATATCGCCTAGCAACATCGACTGCTCGTCTTTCAGACGTATAATACCATATCTATTCAATACCTCACGTGGCATTTCCTGTGCAACAATAATCGCCTCGGCATCAGGATGCTCCTCGTAAGCATCCATCATCGTTCGGACATCCGAACTACCATACACTAGGTCATCCGAAAACAGTACCACGAATGCCTCGTCATCATCAATATAGGGACGCGCTGAAGCTACCGGGCTACCATTACCATAAGGCAATTGCGGGTCCTGCTCAATCACAGTAATTTTAGGAAAATTTAGAATCTCTGCTACGGGCTCAAATCGCCCCGCCTTACCCTGCTCAACCATTAGTTTACGAATATTCTCAGCCGGATCATGGAAATAATCTTCGTAGATCGGTTTTCCTTTTTTGGTGGCGACTAGAATGATTTCTTCAATCCCAGCCGCAATGCATTCCTCAACTACTAACTGCATAATTGGCTTCGCACCAATCGGCAACATCGCCTTGGGGATCGTCTTAGTGATCGGCAGGAATCGGCTCGCGAATCCAGCATCGGTAATAAC
>CARSRA010000005.1 GCA_949063825.1 uncultured Candidatus Saccharibacteria bacterium | reverse complement strand
ATCTATGGTGGCTTAGGGGTGGAATTGTCGCTATTTTGATGGCTATTCCGACTATTATCCTTGTTGCAAAAGAGGATAAAAAGAGCCCGATAATGATGACGATCATGTCTGTCGTATTAGGCAGCATCATCGGGGTCGTGGGGCATCTCTTGAATTTAATGTAGGAGGGTAGATGAAAAAGTGGAGAATAACTTGTAATTTAGCGGTTGTTTTTTGCGCGATACTAGGTATAGTTTTGAATTATTTGGGGCCAAATACGCCAAAAAGCACACTATTATACTATACCATCCAAAGCAACATTCTGATCGCTATAATCTGTGCAATAGTCTCCGGTTATGATTTAGCGAAAAAATCAGTACCGAATTTTGTGTATCTTGTAAAATATATTTTTACTATAGCTATTACTATTACTGGTGTCGTTTTTAATCTAATTTTGGTTCCGCAACTAGTAGAACATTATGGATCATTTTCTAGGGCCTACGGATTGTCATCGACCCTAGTGCATGTGGTCACTCCGGTTCTTGGACTAATATCCTATTTGCTATTTGATAAGAATGTTCTGAAAAAGAAGTTTGATTTTTACGGGATAATTGTGCCGCTAAGTTATTTCAGCTTGATTATTGGTCTGTCTACTATTAAAAATCTGTATCTTTTCGATACTTTGGATGGGGCACCGACAAAATTCCCATATTTCTTTCTTAACTATATCGAGAACGGATGGTTCACCTTGTCAAGTAATATATACGAGCTGGGGACTTTCTATTGGTTCATTATTATGATAATTTTCGTGGCTCTAATCAGCGTGATTAT
The DNA here is from genome assembly GCA_949063825.1 of uncultured Candidatus Saccharibacteria bacterium. Classification (GTDB taxonomy): domain Bacteria; phylum Patescibacteriota; class Saccharimonadia; order Saccharimonadales; family Saccharimonadaceae; genus Nanosyncoccus. The sequence goes on along the minus strand of CARSRA010000005.1, from coordinate 31,546 downwards.
TCGTTTTGGTCAAAGAAAGCTCACTAGTTGGCAATCAGTTTAGTGCGTTAGTAGACTTTTGAACGTCAGGCTGATCTGTTATAATATTATATATGGCGGGGTTTGGCGCAGTTGGTAGCGCGCACGCCTGGGGGGCGTGAGGTCGCCAGTTCAAGTCTGGTAACCCCGACCACAGTCTACGCAAATGCATTTTTAGTAAATTTGATTCCTCTGAATTTTTGCTACAATATAGTCATGAAGAAGATTATCACCACCGATTATTATGGTCATAAATACGAAGCTGACCCCGACGACATGGCAACCTCAATACATGTTTATGGAATTGCGATCGAGGACAATAAGGCCTTAATCTCTCCGCAGTTTGATGGTTACGATTGGCCGGGCGGTACTTTCAAAATCGGTGAAAATACATTTCAGACATTGAAACGTGAGTTTAAAGAGGAAACTGGTCTGGATATAGAGCCAGTAAAGTTGTTGGATGTAGAAACGAGCCTTTTCCATCATTATAAGCGTGGCACTGATCACCACTCGTTACTAGTTTTCTATTTAGTGAAGGTTGTTGGCGGGGAAATTTCAGATGCCGGCTTTGATACGGACGAAAGGGAATATGCTCAGCTGGCTAAGTGGGTGCCGATATCGGAAATCCGCAAGATGAAGCATGCTTGTAGCGTCAACATTGCTGATAAAATTTTGGATTTAGCAATTGATGAGACAAAAAATAACGGATCAAACTAAAGCTATCTCTTTGGTAAAACCAATTTTTCGTGCGAAGGCTTCATCGTGTGTTGCTGCTAATATTGCACCTTGATAATTTTTGAGCGCCAGCTCGATGTTTTCTCGGGCACGTATATCGAGATGATTGGTGACCTCATCGATAATTACAAGATCAAGCGGATTTAGAATTAATTGTAGGATTGCCATTTTTGTTAATTGTCCGCGTGATAATTTTCCCATTGCCCGAGTTAGGTCTTCCGGCTCAAAGTCCATTGTCGCCGCAGCATGAAAAGCATCGGTATGGTCAAAGATTTGGTTTTGTTCCAAAAAACTTTTCGTCAAATCGAACTTCATTATATCTTGCGAGATGTATCCAACTTTAATATTTGGTGTCATCTTAACTTCTCCGCTATCTGTATTTAGGTTCCCGAGAATTATCTGGAACAGCGTACTCTTTCCGCTGCCGTTTCTTCCGCAGATACGGATTCTTTCTCCAGTTCGAATTTCAAAATTAAGGTCTTCAAATAACTTTTTCTTACCGTAATGCTTTGTGAGTCCTTTTATCTCTAGTAATTTTTTATCGCGTAAGAAGTTGGCTGAAACTTTTGCAATATAAGTTTTGCGTTCAGATGGTTTTTCTATATTTGTAATTTGTTCAAGTCGACTTTGAGTAGATCGCAAAACCTTTCCGGCGCTGTTTTGCGCTGCCATTCTTTGGCTATTATAGCGAGATTTCGACTCGTCTGTTATTTTATTATAAGTGCGGCGATTGCTTTTATGCGCTCGATCGTGGGCAAGCTTTATTTGGTTTCTAAGTTTCTTTTTCTCTTGCTGGGAGTATTCATATTTCTGCATTTTCTCGCGCTTAATTTGTGACTGACGCTCACAAAAGTTAGCATAGTCACCTAGAAAAACTTCGGCTTTTCCGTCGTGCAGATAAATAATCTTTTCGGCAACAGTATTAAGGAAATCTCGATCATGACTCACGACTAAAACTAGCCCTTGGTATCCGCGTAAATTTCTCAGTAACCAAGCTTTACTATCGCGATCAAGATTATTTGTCGGTTCGTCAAGTAATAGGATTTCCGGTTTTTGCCGAAATAATTCTGCGAGTCGGATTTGGGTTCGTTCACCACCGGATTTATCCTTTATGTCTTCTTGGGTTTGTCTCATAAATCCGATCATATCGTTTTTCGTGATACTGCCATTATCCGGCTGTAGCTCACTGGCGATTAATCGGAGTAAGGTAGTCTTCCCAGAGCCATTGTCACCGATGATTGCAACTACTTCATGATTAGACAAAACAAGATTTAAGTTCTCTAAAAGTTGTTGGTTTTGATAAGAAAAACTCAGATTAGAAATCCGCAGCATAAAATACCTCATAAAATTTATTTGATAAATTTAGAAATACTTTAGCTTCGCATGAGTTTATTATATCATATGTATGCTGGACTATGGAAGATAGTTCACTATCCTCAAAAAAGGAAATAGTTGAGTGCTGATAAATGACCATTTTGGGTTAGGTAAATGCTATAATTAAGCAAACGGAGAGCTGAATGGAAATCAAAGTCGTTAATAATGCTGCAATCGTAAAGAGTAATGAGGTAGTAATTGAGGATGCTGCGTCTGCGGTTGATTTTGTGATGTCTATAAAATCCGAGACGGGATGTAGCAAAATTATTATCAATAAGGAAGCTATTAGCAAAGATTTTTTCGTGCTGAGTAGCGGTCTAGCTGGGGATATTCTCCAGAAATTTGTTAATTACGGGATTAAATTTGCTATCTACGGTGATTTTTCAGGATATACTAGCAAACCGCTCCATGACTTTATATATGAAAGTAATCAAGGGAATGACATATTTTTTGTAAAAGATATAGATGAGGCTCTCGAAAAGATTTGAGTGTACTCCTTAGAATGTGTTATAATGTTGACAGCAGGGTGTGGCGCAGCTGGTAGCGCGCGCGGTTCGGGACTGCGAGGTCGTCGGTTCAAATCCGATCACCCTGACCAAAATAGAAATTATAGAATCCTTTGACTGAAATGAGCCCTTCGAGTTCTAGCCTTAAGAATCGGAAGGGCTCATTTTGCGTTTATTGGCGGGATGATTACCGGTCCTAAGATTTTTGAAACTTTTTCAATCTGTTTATCGATTTTTGCATTAGTGGTTCTTGCGATTTCCATTGCTAGGTCATAAAGATCAGTCCATGGAAGCACTATCCACTTTTCGTTAACGTAGAGGAGGATTAGAAGCAACATCACTGCCGTGCGTTTGTTACCATTGCCGAATTTATGTCCACGAATAGTTAGACAAAAAATTGCCGCTGCCTTTTCTTCGAGAGAGGGATATTTTTCAATGCCATTAAAAGACATGAATGGGGCGTCGATAAGTATCTCTAGCTTGGAAATATTTTCATCTGTAAGGTCGTACATAGGCTCAGCATTCAATTTAGGTATCTTATTGATGATCCGAATTGATTCAACTGCAAAATCAATTGGAATTTCCTTAATCTGTTCCTGAGTATTAATTCTTAGAGAGTTTTCTAATGGCATTGCCATAATCTTTCACGACAAGTTCGACGAAATCAGTAGGTTTTTTCTTTTTTATTTTTGCAGCTTTCATAAAGCCATTATATCATATGTTGTGATTTTTAGGAACGTAGCAGGTAACGCTTCGGTTCATGTTGTCAACCTTGGATTTTTATCCTGTATAAGAAGCAGTGAATATAGGCAGCTACAACTACTATGTTTAACTCCTGATCCCGTTTGACCTCTTTTTGGATTAATGATAGAATGTCTAAAGTAGTAGTTATTGAGGAGGTGTCGTGCCACAAGCCGTAAAGAAGAAACCGCAGCAAACTAAAGGCAATAATATGTTGCGTTGGGTAAGTTTTATCTTTTTAATGTTGATTTTCTTTGGCTTGCTCGCGAGTATTATGGCGCCTAATGGTGTTATTGAGGAAGTCGCGCTGTCGGATGTAATCGCACGAGCCAATGATGAAAATGGTAATATCGCTAAGATTACAGTACAGGGTAATAATTTACAGGTCACCTTAAAGGGGGAAGACCGTTATACTCAGGTTTCGCGTAAAGATGGCTCTGGCACTCTTTATGAACAGGGGCTGGTAGACCATTGTTCGGATTTAGATGGCGATAAACAGAGCGAATGTCAATCAAAATATCCAGTTATTGAATATCAGGAAGTTTCTAATTTTTGGGATTACGCTTTGGATATCGCAATTATCGTCGTGCCAGTGCTGATTATTATTCTATTCTTTAGCTCAATGATGCGTCAGGCACAATCGATGAACAGTCAATCCATGGGGTTTGGTAAAGCTAAGGCTAAGTTGTATGGTCCTGACAAGAAAAAAGTTTTATTCAAAGATGTAGCAGGCAACGAAGCCGCGAAACAGGATCTTGCTGAAATTGTTGATTTCCTGAAAGAGCCAAAGAAATACGAAAAACTTGGGGCTAAGATCCCACGTGGCGTCCTACTGGCTGGTGAGCCTGGTACTGGTAAGACTTTGATGGCGCGTGCAGTAGCAGGGGAAGCGAGTGTACCATTCTTCTCGATCTCCGGTTCGGAGTTTGCGGAGATGTTTGTCGGTGTTGGTGCGAGCCGGGTGCGTGATCTGTTTGCTAAGGCAAAGAAGAATGCTCCGAGCATTATATTTATTGACGAGATTGATGCTGTAGCGCACAAACGTGACGCGCGTGGTGGCGCTGGGCGCGAAGACGAGCAGACCTTAAACCAGATCTTGGTAGAAATGGACGGTTTTGATAATGATTCTGGAGTGATCGTGATTGCTGCGACTAACCGTGTTGATATGTTGGATAAGGCGCTATTGCGACCAGGACGATTTGATCGCCATATTAATGTAGCCTTGCCGGAGCGAAAAGATCGTCTCGAGATTCTCGAGGTTCACTTCAAGAATAAACCCAAACAGAAGGATATTAATCTCGATGCTTTAGCCGCAAAGACGGCTGGGAGCTCTGGTGCGGATCTTGCAAATATTGCAAATGAAGCTGCGATTACGGCGGCACGCGAAGGTCATAAGGAAATTACAAATAATGATCTCACCGAAGCTTTTGAACGTGTTGCAATTGGTCCAGAGCGTAAGAGCAAGGCCATGAACGATCATGAGCGTAAGGTTACTGCGTATCATGAAGCTGGACATGCGATCGTCGGTCATGTATTGCCGGATAGTGATCCAGTACATAAAGTGACAATTATTCCACGGGGCCGGACTGGTGGTGTGACTTGGTTCTTGCCACCCGAAGATCGTAGCTACAAGAGCATTTATGAGCTAAAAGATATCCTAGCGCGAGCGATGGGCGGGCGAATTGCCGAGAAACTCACTTTTGGTTCTGAGGCCGTCACGACTGGCGCTTCGAGCGATCTTAAGAATGTCGCCGAGCTCAGTAAGAGTATGGTAGTGGAAGAGGGTATGGGCAAAGATACGCGCAACCTCGTCTTTCCTGAGGGTGATACTGGTTATTACACTATTGCTACGGCTAAGCCTTATTCCGAGAAGACAGCTGAATTAATCGATCAAGAAATTAGGAATCTTAGCGATGAGGCGGCACGTCGCGCTGAAATAGTCCTCAGCGAGAATAAAACCACCTTGAAAAAACTAGCCGAAGCTTTACTCGAGCATGAAACTCTAGAAGAAAAAGAGTTAGAGCCAATCCTTAAAGATACTAGATTGCCTGCAGCTGTGAAATTGCATTAGTTTTGGAGGTTATTGAATCGTGAGTTGAATTATCAAAGCCATCTCATGACACGACAACGTTATTGACAAACTGATCTTACTGTGATACAATAGAAAAATGTACCTGCAGTTTTCATATTATTATGCAAGGGGGTTAAAAAATGGAAGAAAACTGGACGTTATTAAGACAGGTAAGCAGAACAGAGGAGGCCTTCGCTTATATTACTAAGCAACTTCCTCAGCCGGTCGGTATCATATTATTCGGTGCCGACGGCGATTTAAAAGATGACATCTATCAAAAATGTGTGGAGAAAATTCCACAGTTAGCTACTGGATACGGCGGCAAACGTGGCTCCGCGATTAGGGATGCAAGGAAACCGCTTGGCGAGGGGCGAAGCGTATTAGTATTCTTGGATGAGAATTCATCCAGCAGTCGGTGTCAGCGCTCCCATGCAGTGATGAGTCTGCGCGATTCTGGTGCGCAGACAGTGCTCGGTATCTATGTGAGTTCCATGAGCACTCAGGTGCAACCTTATTTTTTATCCAATGATCCGACTGGCGATTTTCGTCAATTTGAGATTCAAAGAATGATGAGTATGACAGCAGGAGATCAGGTGGAAATAGGCGAGTTCGACGCTTTGTTTTTGGCACCAGAGAAAATAACTGAGTAGAAATCTGCTGGACCAGCAGATAGTATTGTTACTCAATACTAGTATTATGTAGTAGCTCTTCGCGCGAAAGTTTCATTTTATGTTGATATGATGTCAGACTTCAAAACCTAGACCCTCGGAAACGGGGGTCTATTCTTGATAATCACTCCCCTCTCAACTTTGCCTACACTGGCTACTATAATTACTCTACGGGCGTGTTGAGCGTTGGGACTACGTACGGGTACTTCTGGTCGCGTACTGCGTACTCCTCGTCGGTTGCCTACCTCCTGTACTTCTATAGCAGCGTTGTCAATCCGCAGTACAACTACGCTCGTGGCACCGGTCGCCCCCTACGCTGCACCGCGAAGTAGGGTAGATAGTGCTCCGCAGACATGTGTGAGGACACTAAACAGACTTCCATGGAATAATCAAAAAAACCACTACTGAACACAACTTAGCATTATGTTCAATAGTGGTGCACCTAACCTTATCGAATTGGAACGCACTCTATAAGGAGTTATTACGCTGGCAATCGCTACTAGAGAAATCAACACTTACGAAACACATCCCCTACTCCCGTGGAACTGGCACTCTGTATGTTGGCAAGCAGGAGCGGATGCAAGGGCGAACCAGGAGGGAGGGTTCTCAACACCAAGCAAGGGGAGGGCGATGCAGGAAACCCAGCAAGTCCAAATCTAGTGATGAGGAACAGGAGGAGTCTAGCGATGCCGACCAACGCTGCAGCGTGAAGCAATCTCCGTGAGGTTCAAGCAAATGCTGCTGAATGTCACGATGACGGGAGTTTTTAAGTTGCGGTAGATTCGACTTTGAATCGATGCACTACCTTTCTATCTCTATAATACCATACATCTGTGTCTGTGATTTTTCTTTTTGAGATTTTTCAACAAGAACTAATCACCCCCCTAGCCCAATATAGCGTGACTCCGATGTGGAGGTGAAGGGTTTTCTCTGTCAAAAAATGTGATGACATTTTAATTGGTAAAATAGAACTATGGGCAAACCCACCAAATACACACCAGACACGACCAGAAAACTCCTTGATGCGATTCGAAGTGGTTTTACCGTGAAGATGGCTTGTGCGATGGCTGGAGTAACCGATATGACACTCAGCCGTTGGCGAAGGCAGCACTCTGACTTCGATTTTGCGTTCAAAAAAGCCACGGGGGAGCAAACTTGGTATAGTAGGGAGGCTATCAAAAGGGCTGGATTCAGGACTTACGAGAGAAAACCTGATAAACACCCACGGAACCAAGAACAAGCCCTCAGAAGGCAAATAAACGGCTCTAGAGGGCAAAACCAGCAGGACAAGATGGTGATGTATGAGGGCTTGCCTGTAAGATTTGGTAGTATCGCTGAGGATAAACCATATCTTCCTTGCGTGAACCCCAGTAATGGCAGGGTGGAATACCTTAAGCGTGAGAATAGTCGTAATGTCCAGCACATTTGCGACATCGAGGTGTTCAAGCGTAGTTTCCCCGGGTGGTATCGAAAAATTCAGGAGCAATGTTGGTATGATGAAGTGAAGTAGAATTACGCCCTCTACCTCTGTTGACCTGCCTGGGAGTAGTAAAATCAAATGTTGGTGATTCCAAAACTTCATTTGCGGCAAATCTGACAGAATTGGACTTCCAGAACCGTCAAACTTTCTCCACCGATTTTCTAGTATTATAAGGGCGAAAATACGAGACTATAAAGCCGTGGTATAGTGGAATTATGAGTAGAAAATCAAAGTTCACCCCAGAAGTCACCGAGCGAATCCTCACTCTGATTCGTGATGGATTTACCGTGTCTGATGCTTGCCGTGGAGCATTGATTTCTACTGACACTTTCTACCGTTGGTGCGACAAATACCCAGACTTCCATAAAGCCGTAGTCGAAGCAACCGACCTTCAATGGAAATATGCCGAGCAACTCGTCCGCAGCGGCTACCGAAGTTATGCCAGAAGGCTAAACCGACCATCGGTGGGTTATCGGTCACCTGGGAATATGCCGTTTAACCTTGAGCCGTATTGACAAAAGTAGTGAAGTGTGCTACAATGTCAAGCAGAACCTTAAATTTGTCTCAAAAGATCATAACGGAGGTAGTAAAATGGAAAAATTAAGGTTAGTTCGTCCTAAGAAGGAACACGAAAAGCAGGCGATAGAATACCTGGAGGAGTTTTACGCTGACGGTTCGGAAACCCACGGCGTGGGTGGTCTGGAGCGTTACAAAGACGATTACGATGGTTGGTTAAAACACTTGGAAGAAATGCGTGACCTTGAGCCAAATGATAAGTTAGTGCCTGGCGAAACTTTCTTTCTGATGAAACGACTTCCACGAGAGTCTCATATACTCCAGAAGGATGTCGAACGTCTGGTGGGGATGGTAAACATCCGCCTTGCTCTGAACGACAACCTGTGGAAGTATGGTGGACATATCGGTTACAGCATTCGTCCGTCCGAACGCAGGAAAGGCTACAACAAGGTGAATCTATATCTGGCACTCAAGGTTTGTCAAAACCACGGCATTGAGGTCGTCCTCCTCGACTGTGACAAGAACAATATTGGTTCGGCAAAGACAATGCGAGCCTTAGGAGGAAGGTTACTCCGTGAGCACACCCACCAAATTACCCCTGAGGAAAGCGTGACCGTTCAACAGTATGTCATCGATGTTGATGCTGCTTTGAGCAAGTATGCCAACCAATACGACCAGTTCGTGTCTGAATATCCTGCTGACTAAACTTCTATTGGACTATTATCGGGCAGATGCCCACTCAAAACCCTCGCTGGGAAACTGGCGAGGGTTTTTCTTATCTTTGAGTAAAATAACACATATTGACTTCCGTTCCATTTAAGGTATGATAAGGTCATAGGCATTTATAAAGTGTCACGACACCTGATTTAGTAAGCCGTGCTCCTCGTAGAGGTAGAAAGGAAAGGAGCAAAAGTCGGAACTGACTTCCGTTGGCAACGGAAACGACACCTTTTCTTTGTTAAGTGGTGGCGAAGTTAGCCATCACAGGAAGGAGGACTATGACTTATGACCTCCACTACTCTTCCGACTGGCTCTGCCTGGAAACCATCTCAGCCTGGTTTGGCGACCCCATTTATTAGCGTGAAGGAATTGAGGAAAATCCTCGGCAAGGATGCCGAGAGCCTTGATGATGATTATATCAGGAAAGTCAGCATCGCTCTTGGAGAGATGGCTCTGACATTTACTACTAACCCAGAATTATTCAACAACCTAACAAAAAATAAGGAGGACTCAGATAATGATTAGTAATTTAACAAAGAAGAACACTATCATCAAGACAGCCGTTGGCTATACTCGTGTCTCAACTGAAGAACAGGTGGACGGAGCCTCTCGTGAGGTTCAAAAACAAGCGATTGCTGATTATTGTAAGGCAAACGACATTGAACTTCTCGATGTTTACTGGGATGGCGGATTCTCTGCTAAGAACGCTCGCCGTCCAGAACTGCAGCGGATGCTCGAAGATATTAGCAGCGGCAAGGTGCAAACCGATGCCGTGATTGTTTATAACCTGTCCAGGCTCACTCGTAATCTATCCTCATTTTCAGCAGATATTGCTCCAATCCTGACGAAGAAGAAGGTTGAACTACGCTCAACTAAAGAAACCATTGATAACACACCTCAGGGCAAAATGATGGCGAACCTTTCAATTTGTTATCATCAATTCGACAATGACACGAAATCGGCTACCACTACTGACAATATGCGTGAGATAGCGGCTCAGGGGTATTGGCAGAGCCAAGCACCCTTAGGATTCGTAAGGAAACACATCCCAATCGACAAGAAAACGAAGGACGGAAAAACTCGCTATCGCACAATTCTAACGCCAGATGAGCAAGGCGATACGGCTAAAAAGGTGGAAGATGTGCTGGGCTACTTTCTCGTAGGCAATAGCGTAGCAGAGACGGTTCGATATGCAAAGAAAATCGGTCTCAAAACTCGCAATGGAAATGACTTCTCGATTCAGGCAATGGAGAATCTCCTGTCGCATCCTGCTATGGCTGGCTACAACTGCTCTGCTAACCTGACGGATGGCAAATATATTCCTGCGAAATGGGATGGATTTATCTCACTCGACCAGCATCAGAGCATTGTTCAGAGGATTGTTCAATGCTGTAAGAAAACTGGTGAGAAACAACCATACAATCGCAGCAACCCTGCTTTCCCGCTCAAAGGCACCATCTACTGTGAGAAGTGTGGCTATGCTGCCCGTGGCTCTGCTCCAAAAGGAGGAAGTGGCAAGCCAAGCCCTCGCTACCATTGTTCTGAGTGCTCTGGTGCTGGCTCAATAATGCCAGAAGCGATGCACGATAAGTTCATTGATTTAATACAAGAAATCACTCCAGTCAAAAACCTGCTCAAGGCTTTCTCTGTCGCTCTGACAAGGGCTATGAAACACAGCGTAGAGAAGGCTGAGAAGGATGTCACAGAGAAGATGGAGCAACTCGAAAAACTGCAGGAGCAAGATAATGAGTCGTTTAAGGCAGTAATGCGAGGTGAACGCTCTCAAGCCGACCACGAGCGATATATGGCTCTCTTAGAGCAAGATAGGCAGCAATTACAGGATGAAATCGCTGCTGCCCAGGAGCAAAAGACTCTGAGCGAGAAGAAAATCATCAGGCTCATCAGCCTGATGGAGAATCCTGCTGATATATGGAAAGGAGCATCCCTTGAAGTGCGACAATTATTACAGCAGATGATTTTTCCTCACGGCATCAAGGTTAATCTGGGCACAGGAGAGTTTGAAAAAGTTGGAACGCACAATTTGAGCCCACTCTACTCTGTTATTCCACCAAAAAATGACTCAAATGAGCCATCTTTGTCTCCTCTGGTGCCCGGAACAGGACTTGAACCTGCACGCCTTGCGGCATATGCTCCTAAGGCATACGTGTATACCAATTTCACCATCCGGGCCTAAAGCCATTATAACAGATATCTCTCTTGCTTGCTAGAGTAAAGTATGCTACGATCATATTAATATTAACTCAGCGGGCAGGAATAGCCGTGTCCGTTTAACCCAAAGGAGTTGTAATGCGAGATTACGAACTTACGGTTCTAGTCCATCCTGATCTTGAGATGAACATTGAGCCAGCTACTACCAAAATTAAAGAATTAGTCGAGAAGCATGGTGGCAAGATCACTGCCGAAGAGAACGAAGGTAAAAAGCGCCTAGCTTATCCGATCAAGAAACAAGATTACGCTGTATATTGTTTTTATAATCTTCAGCTTCCGGCGGATGCTCCAAAAAAGATTGAGAGCGTATTAAATATTACCGACGAGATCATCCGCTATCTATTAGTGAGTGTAGACCCACGCAAAGTTAAATACGAAGAAAAACAGGCTGCACGCAAGCCTCACGACGAAGAAGATAAGGAAGGGGAAGATTAATGCGCGGATTTTCCAAAGTAGTTCTAGCCGGTAACTTAACTCGTGATCCAGAGATGCGGGCTACTACTACTGGTTCGCAGGCCTGCAATTTTACGATTGCAGTCAACCGTGTCTATAAAGGTTCGGATGGCAATATGCAAGAGCAGGTTTCTTATATTGATTGTGTTGCTTGGGGCAAGCCAGGTGAGACAATTGCTCAGTACACGCGCAAAGGATCCAGTATTATCGTTTCTGGACGTTTAGATCAACGCAGCTGGGAAGACAAGAACAGTGGCCAGCGCCGTAGCCGGATCGAAGTCGTGGTTGAAGATTTCTCGTTTATTGGTGGAGGATCATCCGCTGGTGGTGGTGGTGCGGCATCTAGCTCGAGCAAGAAAATGGACAAACCTGCTCCAGCTGGGAACGAAACTGATGATTTTGTACCGGATGACATGCCGGAAGATGGTGAAATTAATTTGGATGACATTCCATTCTAAGATATAGTGGGGAGAAAGAGAGAGTTATGAGAAAGGTAAAAACTAACCCAAATACATATTTTGATTATCGCGACGTAAAGACTTTGCAGCGTTACGTTGATCCTTATGGTCGAATCGAGCCGATTTCGAAGACTGGATTGACCGCAAAACAACAGCGCCAGCTAGCCGTAGCGATTAAGCGGGCAAGGCATTTAGCATTGTTGCCATTCGTTGCTGAGCGATAGGTAATTAGCTAGGTTACGACTAAGTAATCTTAATTTCTATCATTAAATAAACGGAAGGGAACTTAGGAACAATGTATGGTCCAACTGATTTGAAGAAAAATGTGCTAATCACACTAGACGGACAACCTTATAAAGTGATCGAATATTCCCAAAAGGTGATGGGGAGGGGTGGATCCATTGTTAATGTAAAAGTGAAAAATTTGATCACGGGTGCTTTATTGCCAAAGACTTTTAAGGGTCAGGAGAAAATTGAGCCGGCTGAAGTTACGACTAGGAAAGTTCAGTATTTATACAAAGACGACGAAAAGTTCTATTTTATGGATCCGGAAAGTTTCGAACAATATGAACTTAACTCGGATTTAGTAGGGGACGCGAAGGACTACATGCGTGATGGCGATGAAATGGAAATCCAATTCTACAATGGCACCGCTATTAATTTGACGTTACCAAAGAATCTGTGGTTAAAAGTTACCTATACGGAAACTGCTGTAAAAGGTGATACAACTAGTTCCGTACAAAAGGATGCTACGCTTGAAACTGGAGTTACTATCAAAGTACCAGCCTTTATTAAGACTGGTGATGTAATTAGCGTTGATACTGAAACTGGTGCTTATCGCGAGCGACAGAAATAAGTAGGTAATTAAATCAAAGTTTCGTCTTGTCTGCGGCCATGCGTAAAACATGGTCGCAGAGTACTATCTACCCTACTTCGCGATGCAGCGTAGGGAGCGACCGTGACCACGACCGGTGAGATACTCCGGAAGAACACCACTACTACTGAAGTACAGGCCGTAGGCACTCGTTGAAGAGTACACGGTACGCGACCAAGCATATCCACCCGTAGAAGCATAAGCCAACTTGCCCGTTTCGTGCTCGTACCAGCCAGTGTAGGCAAAGTTGAGAGGAGCAGAACGTAACTTGGTAGAGCCAGCCGCATCACTTTTGATACCATAGGTAGTAGTGATGAGGGTGACGAAGTTGTCTTTGGTGGGAATATCTTCCTCTACCCCTCCCGTGTAACGCAGCGGATGGCGAAGCCGTAGCCACGGTAATGAGAGCTTTGCGGAATAACATTTGTTTGGTCTGTTAGGAGCCTACTAGAAAATGAGTTGACATTGGCTATGTTTGACCACCAATATCCACCTGAAGAACGATATGGTATAACGCCATTAACCCAATTATACATACCCGTCCGGAGAAAGTTGAGAGGCCAGTTGTTAATCTTATTATAGCCCTCAGTACTATTTTGGACGTTGTAGAGAGTAGTTATGAATGGCGTGATATTCATAAGATGGCGCCTATAAAGTTTAGCAATATAAAAAAGAGACGAGTTTTTAGGCTCGCCTCTTTTCTTAGACTTATTTGGAGCCGTTGACTGGGCTTGAACCAGCGACCTGCTCGTTACGAATGAGCTGCTCTACCAACTGAGCTACAACGGCACAAAATCATTATACCATATTTACAGTAGTTTTAGGGCTAATCGTCGTTATGCCTTTAAGATATGTGGCGAAAATCGACCATTCAGTGCGATGGCGTCAATTTCATGCTTGACAAAAAATAAAATTTGTGATAAAATGGTAACAGAGTTCATGAAAAACGGAACTCGGTTGTTGGTTGTATTATTTCTAAGGGCAGAGCATTGCACTAGGCAATAGTATAATTCATACGGTCTTTAATAATTTGCGAATAGAAAGGGGGTGAGTAGATGCTAAATCCGAAAGAAAAATATTATGTGTTCGTTGGAACTCAATTCAAGGATATAATCGAGAGCTGGGCGAAAGAGAACGACATAAAAATAGTCGGCGGAGAAGTTATATTGCCAAGACACGGTCGCGTCCTTGAGCTCGATGTGCGGGATAACGAAGATTTGCATATTAAAGGGAGATTTCTTGGTTCGGGCCATCCGGCTCTTTTAAATGAAAAGAGGCAGATTGGGCTGATTCACCGCGACACGAATCGCGGCAAAATGGTATCATCAATAATCTATCCGGAGATTCGGGATAGATAAGTTAGAGCAATTTATTTGCAACATTCTATTTGCAGCATAGTGATAGGTGACCTTCGGGTCACCTTTGTTGCATCATTGAAGCAGAGATTTGGTGTGTTATGATAAAAGCAGGAATGGGATTATGCGACAAATTGATAAGGTAATTGACGGGGGAATTAATAAGCGGAGTGGGGGGCGGTTTGATGAGCGGGATGGTAGACGACTCGGTGAACATAATGGTAGGCAGCCCAATAAACATGGAGGTAGACGACATAATAGACATAGTACACGGGGTGATAAGTATGGCAGCGAGCGAGTTGATCAGGGGGCTCGAAGCGTAGTAGGCCGCGCTGAGCTAAAACTCGCCGAAGCGGCGACAGCTTTTCACTATGATTTTCGTGGGAAGACGGTTTTGGATATTGGTTCGTCCACGGGCGGATTCACAGAATACGCATTGGGACGAGGGGCTAAAAAAGTTATTGCAGTCGAGAAGGGGACTAGGCAGATGAAAGCGCCGCTAAGGTTTGACTCGCGAGTTGAATTGCATGAAAAAACTGATTTCTTGGAAATTGATCGTAACTGTGCTCGCGGAAGTTGCCAGGGTACTGAGTCGGGAGATCGTCTGGCAGTGCCGCTACAGGTAGATACGGTGCTGGCGGATGTAAGTTTTGTTAGTTTGCGAGTAATTTTAGCGAGAGCAAAGCAAATCATCGGACGAGAAGCGGATTATTTAGTGATGTTAAAGCCACAATTCGAAGCAAAAAATGCAGATTTGGTAAAAGGTGTGATTAAGAACGAGAAGATCCGACGGGAGATTATTCGGAATTTCGAACAATGGCTACATGAGAATGGATTTCTGATCATTAAAAAACGTGACAATGAGCTCGTAGGGAGAAATGGTAACCGCGAACGATTCTATTATCTCAAGCTCGCGCGGACGAAAAGTGTGAATTCTTCTTGCTTTTTGAATTTCTTAAGCTTATAATAAAAACATGAGTTTGATTCATGGTGTGGGCGACTTCTTTGCTCTGGATATCGGGACGACTTCGATCCGATTGATTCAGCTAGCTGGCAACGGTCAGCATGGCTGGGTGTTGCAAAAATTTGCCTATGTACCAGTCGATCCAAAAGTGTTATCTGATAGTTCGTCGGCAGGTAAGCATCATCTAGGAGAGATTATCCTTGGTGCCATGAAACAAGCTGGTATTACCATAAAAAATGTCGCAGTCGGCATGCCAGCAGCAAAGACTTTTACTTCTGTGGTTCGGGTAGAAAATTTACCTGAGCAGGAGATTTTAAATTCGATTAAATATCAGCTCGATAAATATATCCCGATGTCACTAGACGAGGCGACGGTAGATTTTTTGTCGCTTGGGGTTTGTCCGAATGATGCAACAAAAGCTGAAGTATTAATTTCTTCAACGGCGGTAGATTTTGCCGAGAGTCGCCTAGAATTGATCGAGAGTTTTGGGTTGAATGTGATTGCGCAAGAGCCAGAATCGTTAGCGATGGCACGCGCGTTGACTCCAATAGGTGCACAGGATGCCAGGGTAGTAGTAGATCTAGGCGAAAAATCGACCGATCTTGTAGTGATGTTTCGAGGAATGCCACGTTTGGTACGTTCAGTACCTGGCGGCTTCGAACTTTTGGTACGCACAGTAGCTTCGGCTATAGGCGTCAAAGAGGAACAAGCCAGGCAGTTTATTCTAAAATTTGGTCTCGCGCAGGATAAAGTTGAGGGACAAGTTTTTCGAGCACTTGATGCTACATTAGGGAGCTTTACTTCGGAACTAGCGAAATCGATTCGCTTTTTTAAGTCAGAATATATGAATGCTCCAGTTGGGGGTATTGTCTTAGCTGGTTTTGCTGGGATGGTGCCGCTGCTTCCAGAATATACCGAAGCAAAGTCTGGCGTCCCGACTGCGCCGGGTAATCCATGGCAATTAGTACGGATCACTCCTGAGCAGCAACAAGTTTTACGACCAGTCGCAAATGAATTTGCGGTGGCTATTGGTCTAGCAGAGAGGAACAACGAGCGATGAACGATATGTTGATGAAACTTCGTGAGCAGTTTGAGGACTTTAGTTATCAAACTAAGGTCCAGTTTGCAAAATTATTCAAGCGACCATTACCGAAAGATCCAAAGGCCGCCAGTACGGAGAGTGCTGAGACATACGAGATTAATCTTGTCCCAGCAGTGAAAACGCAATTAATTCGCACGCAGAAAATTCGTAATCATGTGCTTTTTGCCTGTATCGTTATATCTTGTATTGCGCTGGGCGTAGTATTGGTGTTGTTTAGCATTAAGAGCGGACAAGATATCGCAATGTCTCGTCAGGACAAGCGCCTCGAGAGTCTTTCGGAAAAATTGAATAGCTATTCTGAGTTGGGGGGGTTGCTGACGATCCAGAATCAGCTTAGTCGATATGATGAGATTATCAATAATCGGCAGATGATTTCGAGGGCGTTTGGTGCGATTGATGTGATGTTGCCGCAAGTTGGCGGTATCGTGCAACTTTCAGAGTTAAGGGTAAATCTCGAAACTAATTCTCTTATAATGGATGGACAGACTGATGCGCTCGCTGAGCCTCTGATCGATTATCGCGTGCTTGAGGCGTTCAAAAAGAGTGTCGGCTTGACTAAATATGATTATGGTCGTTTTGTTGATATTGATGACAAGGAGCTCCCGACTCAATGCATTAAAGAGTCAAATGCGGATGGAAATGCACTGAGAGAGGGTGATAGTTATTATGCCTGGTGGGATCTGAGAGTGCCAGGTTGTGAAGGTGTGCGCGTAGGTGAATCTGCTAGTGAAAATGGTTACGGGAATCTAGATGACGACGAATTGTTCCATTTTAGTAAAGATGCGGAAGTGGAAATGGGCAAAGTGGAAGTCGAAGAGGAGCGCGCTGGGTCATCCGTGGATCAGGCTGAAACTACAGATGGTGAAGTTGCGTTGCAGGACGGCATAGAAGGAATCGTTGATTTTGAGCAGAGCTTGAGTGATGACCTAGGTATTGACAACGGCGAAGGTCAGGTAAATAAAGTCATGGTAGAAAAAGAAGTTCCAGTTCGGGTCAAAATTTGGCGTACTCCACGCTTTGATCGATGGTATAAAGATGAACATCTCTCTCTTGATGGGGTGATTAGCGGAATTGAGCATTTCCAAAGTGCTTGTTATAAATATAGTGGTGCTGAGGTTACGAACAGGGGTAAAAGTAGCATCCGTTGGACTTCGGCAAATGACTGCTACCTAGTAAAAGACGGATTGACGATCACAGGCTCTTCGAATGGGCGCGATTCTAATGGTAATCTAGTTTTACGTTTTTCAGCCTCCGCGTCTTATGATGATGCTTTCTTCCGCTATTCTAACAAGCACATGATTGCAATTGGTCCGATGGGGCAAAACGTGACAGATTCGTTCATTCAGATCGGTGGAATGTTTGCACAAGAGGCTGAGCCTTGTGCAGAGGGCGATCTTGAATGTCTCGGCAATACCGAAAATACTGGTGGAGAGCAAGGTTCCGATGCTAATAAAGACGAAAATTCTGAGCAAAACGAAAATAGTGGTGCTGAAACTGATCCGAATACTAACATTGATACTGGAACGGATGTTAACACTGACACTAGTGCTTCCAGTAATGTTAATGGAACGGAGGGTGTATAAGTCATGGCAGCTAAGACTCCAAAAGAAAAACGATTCTATATTTCTAAAGCTCAACGCATGACGCTGGCAGAGGTGTTGATCGCATCGATGGTGCTAGGTTCGTGTATCGTCGTTTCTATCTTCTTGATCAAGTATATCGATTTTAACACTAAGATCATTTCTGAGAAAAATAATGCGATCAGCGACTACAACAAGACAATTGCTAGTGTGGGTGCCTGCAAAGATAGCAACCGGGATGGTGATTTTAGTGATAAGGAGCTTGAGGATTGTGATCCCGATTCGGTATCGCTTGGCGATGTGCCGGATTCATTACGTTTTAACATTTACGAACAGCTTGCTAAAAATACTGATCTAGAATTAGTAGCGCGGCAGCGTCGAGTAGGTGGAGTTTGTTATGACGAAAATGGTAAAGAAATCAATTTTACCGCGCGTTACAATCAGGCTCGGACTGATGAGGATCGCGTACAAGCCCTACTTGGGATACGTGAGTGCTCGTCATTGCGCGTAATCTCTGATGCTTTACCGGAGCAGGAAAACACCGAAGCTTTGATGTCGAGTCTAAACCAAATTTTCATCGAAGCTAATATTGAGCCAGATGCAATTTCTCCGAGCGGAGAGAATATAACTTCGGCGATTCCAGGCGTGAGTGTAATTCCAGTTTCGTTTAGGATGTCTGGTAGCGAGATGGATGTGATACGTGCGTTGGATGCGATCGAACGCTCGATTCGTACTTTTGATATCACTAGTGGTGTGTTTGAATATTCTTCGACTGGGACTATTAGCTTGCGGGCAGGAGCTAATGCCTACTATCTAGATGAAGGGGAAGAGTTAGAAATAAAGAAGACTGTGCGTGCAGCAGGAGGGAAGAAAAAATGAGCCAATCGGATGTTTTTAGTATTATTTTCGTAGGTGGTGTAGGAGTAGTGGCCTCATTTTTCATTTGCCAAGCGATCATGGGTGATCCTAACGAAGCAACGACGACTTTCACGACATTGCGTGCGCCGATCTCCAGCGATCTGACCGTTCCATCATCGGAAGTATTCAATAGCGCGGCAATTAATCCTACAATCGAAGTATATGTTGGTGATTGTGAGGATAAAGATAATAATGGCATCTTGGATGAGTCTGAGTTGATTGCTTGTGGGCGGCTTGATGCCTCGTCGGTAATAACAGACGAGGATGATAATGGCGAGGGCGGTAACGCTGAGGAATCTGACGAGGATCTCGAGGAATAAAAAGTGGCATTATTGACTAGAGATGCGATGCAAAAGGTGATAGAGCTCCTCGTGGCTGAGGGGCTAGTTGATCCTGATGATCTGAATCGCGTGCAGAACGAGGTGGCACAGACCCGGCAGCCTCTAATGGAGGCATTGACTACGCAGCGTATCGTGAATGACGACATGCTGGCGCATGCTACCGCGGTGATGCTAAATATCCCGTATGTAAATTTGAGAAATGTTGAAATGCCTCAAAGTACACTATCTTTGTTACCGCTAGAAGTTGCAGCTCGAATTATGGCAGTACCGCTCGGTGAAGCGAATGGCCAGCTCGCAGTTGCCATGCTCGATACTGGAAATATTCAGTCGATTGATTATCTCGCGACTTATACGGGAAAATCAATCCGTACTATGATGTCTTCTGGTGAAGGCGTGCAATCAGTCTTAAGGCAGTATCGTGGTGATTTTTCAGGAGTAACTCAGGCCGTAAAAGCTACAAATCGCGAAATTGCTATGGCTCAAACTTCCAGCGACATCAAAACAATCACCCAAGATTCACCGATCTCCAAAGCGCTGACGTCTATTCTAGAATTTGCCGTGAAGTCTAAGGCTTCCGATGTGCATATTGAGCCACTAAGTAATAGTTTGATTATTCGTTGTCGGATTGACGGGGTGCTGCGTCGGGTGATGGAACTGCCAAAGTCAATTGAGCCGGCGCTAGTTTCGCGTATTAAAATTCTGGCAAACCTAAAGATCGATGAACATCGTATTCCGCAAGATGGCCAATTTGCGGTGTTGATTGCCGAAAAAGAAGTAGATTTGCGTATTGCGATTTCGCCAGTGGTTTGGGGGGAGCAGGTTGTGATTCGTCTATTGGATAAATCTGGTACAAGTATGGATATCGCGAGTATGGGCATGACTGGACGAGCGCTAAGAACAGTACTTAGCGGAATTAGCCAGCCAAACGGTATGATCCTGACTTCTGGCCCGACTGGTTCTGGTAAGAGTACTACACTTTACGCATTGATTAAGCAAATTAAGTCCGATAAGATTAATATCGTGACACTTGAGGACCCGGTCGAGTATAAAATGGAGGGGGTGAATCAGATTCAGGTTAATACTGATGCGGGTTTGACTTTTGCGTCAGGGTTGCGTAGTATTTTGCGTCAGGATCCAGATGTTGTAATGGTGGGGGAGATCCGCGATTCGGAAACAGCGAATCTTGCGGTGCAAGCGAGCTTGACTGGACATTTGGTGTTTTCGACTCTGCATACCAACTCGGCAGCTGGGATCTTACCACGTTTGCTCGATATGGGGATTGAGCCGTTCCTGCTGGCATCGACTTTGAATACTGTGATTGGTCAACGCCTAGTACGCCGTGTGACGGAGAAACGTACGACTTATCGTAGTAATAATATGCAAACCGAGGAGATTCATGATGTCTTAGGGGGTGTTTTGCCAAAGACGCAGGAAGAGGTCGCAAGCGTCAGTGAAGACCTAGGATACGGGGGCTTACCGCTGGCGGATGCAGGCTCGTATACTCTAGTCAGGGGGATGGATGATCCAATGACGCCGGGTGGCTATAAAGGTCGAGCGGGGCTCTATGAAGCGATTGATGTAGATGAGGATATCCAAAAGCTAATCATTTCGCATGCGACGGCAGCGGAAGTGATGCGTCTCGCGCGCGAGAAAGGTACGATTACGATGCGTCAAGATGGTATGCTTAAGGCGCTTTCAGGTATCACGACGATGGAGGAAGTAGACCGCGTCTCAAGTGATTTGGCCTAAATTTGTTTAAATGGTAATGTCTATGGTAAAATAAGATATATGGATAGCGGTGGAACTAATACAAATAATCTCAATGCAGCTGGATTAGAACCAATTCCAGTGAAATTGACCGTCGAAAAAAAGCCTAGTGAGGCTGATAATATTTCACTGGGGGGAGCGATTTTACCGTCAAATAATGGCACCCGTCAAGTTGATGCCACGATTGAGGCTTTGCTTGATGAATGTATTCGCCATAAGGCTTCGGATCTACATTTACAAGTGGGACTTTCGCCGATTCTGCGTGTAGATGGGGCGTTGCGCTCGTTGACAAATTATCCTGCTTTGACTCCTGACAAGATCGAGGAGTTGATTTACGCTACTTTAGATGACGAGCAGAAGAAAATTCTCGAAAAAGATAAAGAATTTGATTATTCATTTGCCTTTGGTGATCTCGGGCGTTTCCGTGTGAACGCTTTTCATGAAAAAGGGAATCTCGCTGCCAGTTTTCGTCTGATTCCAAATCAGATTCCACAGCTAGCAGACCTTGGTCTCCCTGGCGTGATCGAAACTTTTGCCGAGCGCCCGCATGGCCTAGTGTTGGTGACTGGTCCGACTGGATCCGGTAAAAGTACTACGCTTGCGGCCTTGATTGACAAGATTAATTCTGAAAAATCGGTTCATATCATTACGATTGAGGACCCGATCGAGTTTACTCACCGCTCGAAACACTCCGTGGTTGCACAGCGTGAGGTTCATTATGATACTTTTAGTTTTGCAGCTGCGCTTAGGAGTATCTTGCGCGAAGATCCTGATGTAGTGTTAATTGGCGAGATGCGCGATCTCGAAACGATCCAAGCGGCCATTACTGTGGCTGAGACTGGGCATTTAGTCTTTGCAACACTCCATACCAACTCAGCTGCGCAGTCAATTGATCGTATTATTGATGTCTTTCCGGCACATCAGCAACCACAAATTCGTTCGCAGCTCGCAAACGTATTGAACGGTATTGTTTCGCAACGCCTAGTCCCGGCAGTGAATGGTGGTCGTATTGCGGTGACTGAAATTCTAGTAGCAAACTCAGCAGTACGGGCGATTATTCGCGAGGGCAAGACACATCAGCTTGACATGGCGATTCAGACTAGTGCTGATCAAGGCATGCAGACTATGGATCGCGAATTGGCGCGCCTCGTGAAGGCGGGGGAAGTGAATTTTGATGTTGCACGGGAATACGCTGTCGACACTAACGAATATGAGAGGCTGGCGAGGATCTAATGCGTAGGTTTAAGTATCAGGCTAAGGATCGTAAAACTGGTCGGATTGTAAACGGCACTGTTCAGGCAGATAGCGAGCAGATTGCAGGAAAGATCTTAGTCGATCAAGGATACACCCCGAGCCGCATTACCGAAGAGACCGAGAGTTTCTTTAGCCGTTTCCAAAATAGAGTTTCAACTAAAGAAAGGATCGCTTTTACGCGTCAGTTTGCGACTTTAATTGGCGCTGGTATGCCGCTATCTGCTAGCTTACAGATGATTGTCGATCAGACTGAAAACAAAGCTACTAAGGCGCTGGTCGAGGATATCTTAGCGCAAGTCGAGTCAGGTAAATCACTTTATCTTGCCTTTAAAAAACATCCTGAAGTATTTAACAACGTCTATCTTTCATTGGTCGAAGCTGGAGAAGCTTCAGGTACGCTTGATGTATCACTCAGGCGACTCGCCGATCAACAAGAAAAAGACGCCGACATGATCTCAAAAATTCGCGGTGCTATGACTTACCCGGCGATCGTGTTGTTCGTGATTGTCGCCGTGGTGATCTTTTTGATGTTGCAGGTCGTCCCGCAGGTAGAAAATCTCTATAATGACCTTAGGGAGCCTCTGCCAGCGCTAACGGCTGTTATGGTTGCGATTTCGAACTTCATTGCCAATTTTTGGTGGTTAGTTTTGGTCATTTTAGGGATAGCAGTTTGGTTCTTTATTCAATTCAAACGTACTGAAGCTGGTACTAAGACCGTCGATAAGTTCAAATTACATGCGCCACTCGTGAACGGGCTATTTATGAGGCTCTATAATGCGCGTTTTGCGCGTACTATGCAAATGCTTTTGAGCGCAGGAGTGCCGATGCTCGAAGCTATCAAAATTAGTGGTAATGCAATTAATAACACCTTGCTAGAAAAGGAAGTGCACGAAGCAGAGGAAATGGTACGGAGTGGTAAACCGCTCAGCGTGTCACTTAAGGGTCGCGAAAACGTCCTGCCTCTGATTCCGCAGATGGCGGCGACTGGTGAACAATCTGGTAAGATCGATGAGATGTTAGGGCGTGCTGCTACGGTATATGAGACTGAGCTCGACGAGCGTTTGGCAGCAATCCAGACTTTGATTGAGCCAGTGTTGATGGTGGTGCTTGCGGTAGTAGCAGGTGGTATCGTGGGGGCGATCCTCTTCCCAATCTATAGCCTTGTGAGCAAGATTGGCGCGGGCGGGATATAGAGTGCTATTGAACGCTTCGGATGGTGTCTGAAGCAGGGTGTGAAATACTAAGGGGGAAGAGTCTGTATCATAGGACCTATAAGGTCCATGGTCTGCGCAACAAAAATCCAGGCAGGACTCACCTGCGTGTATTCACATAATAGCACAAGCGTAATAAAAAGTCAAGACTACAAAACCAATACGTCTATGTTATAATTATGGAAAATCGTTTAAGCTAAGAAAGGATTTTATGGCAACAAAGCGAAAAATGTCGGCTATGCGCCCAGATGAGGGTACGCGCGGTGGCTTCACGATCATTGAGGTGGTGCTCGTACTTGCGATTGCTGGCTTGATTTTCTTAATGGTATTTATTGCACTACCAGCTCTGCAACGTGCACAGAGGGATTCGCAGAGGCGAAATGATCTCGGTAAAGTCACCGAGGCGATCACAAATTTCCAAACTAATAATCAAGGCAGACTGCCGAGCAACTCCAAAGTTGATGTTCGCGAAGGGGATACTGATGGGCAAGTGAAAATACGAGATGGCGAAGGGCCGAAGTGTGATGTTAAGAGTGCTACATCGGGTGACGCTTGCAACCTACTTTTGAACTATCTTAATGGTCATGATGTGGAAGTTGATGAGTTCACTGACCCGGACGGGTTTGGCTACGGTATCGAAATTAGTGGATACGATGGTAAGTTTGCTCCTGGCGGGACCGAATTGCAAAATTTCAACCACAAAGTTTATATAGTTAAACAAGCTCGTTGTAGCGGTGAAGGTGTCGTTGAATCAAGCAACAAGCGTGACTACTCTGTGCTATATAAACTAGAGGGGACTGGTGTTTATTGTCAAGATAACGGATAGACCATTTAGCTAAAACGAGAAATAGCCCCATATCGGGGCTATTTTTATCGAACTCTAACTGCCGCTATTCATGCAGTATAAGCCACTACCTTCAGTCATGAATGTGATCGCGTAGTCGCGCTTATTGTTTACCGCCTCGACTCCACCCGCACCATCATTTTTACATTTTACACCCGTGATGACATACATCGTCCTATCATATGTAGTTGGTATGCTATTTTCGTAATTTGCGAGTCCGTTAAAGATTTTGATACCATATGAATTACCGTTCGGGTCCTTAAATTCGTTTTCTGTAGCATTTACATTGTTTAGATACGTACGAATTAGATTACAAGCGCTGTTTGCAGTAACACTCGTTTTTTCTCCACAGCCTCCTGGCCATGCACCTTCATCACCGTTTTCTTCTGGCGGTTCAGCCACTCCAGCCGTTGGAAGTTTGCCATTGTTATTGGATTGGTAGTTCATTATCGCACTAGAGACTTTCGATACATCTTGTTTCCTCTGCGAATCCCTCTGTGCACGTTGCAGAGCTGGTAGTGCAATAAATACCATTAAGAAAATCAAGCCAGCAATCGCAAGTACGAGCACCACCTCAATGATCGTGAAGCCACCATATCTAGCCGCGCTCGAAAGGCGAGGAGGAGCAGGCGGTCGCGATCTTTGACAAAATCTAAAAATATATCTTGATAGAAAACATATTGAAGATAGCCGCATACTATAATACAGGAGATGCAAGATAGTAATAGGTGTGACTAGGAAGCTCGCTCTAGTAGAATATTAATATAATATGCTATAATATATCCATGAGCGAAATAGATTATCTGAATATCATGGTGTTAGCGACGATGTTTATCTTGGGTGCAGTGCTCGGCTCATTTGCTTGTTGTCAGGCCTGGCGTTGGCGCTATTTGGTACACAAGAATAAAAGCTTGGGGCAATGGTCGGTCTGTTTGCACTGCGGTAAACAAATTCATTGGTACGACAATATCCCGATCATATCCTGGCTAGTTTTGGGTGGAAAATGTCGTTATTGCCGGGAAAAGATCGGTATTGCAGACTTCCTATCGGAAATTAGTATGGGTGTCGCTTTCTTGATGCTGAGCTGGGCGCATCTCATACCAGTGATCGACAACTGGGATGTACTAGCTCGTGATCCGCAACAATTAGGATTACAGCTGGCATCGTTCATTCTGACTTTGATAATGCTGGTAGTGCTAGTCATTCTGGCGGTTTATGATGCGAAGTGGGGCGAACTTCCACTAGTTCTACTGCTGTTGGCGGTGAATATCGGCGTCGTGATTTTGGTGTTAAAATTAATTTCTACTAGATTAGATGGTGGGGGGGCGATCCCAGAATTATTAAATGCGGCACTCGGGGCATTGATATTGGCGGGGACTTGCTTCTTGATTTATAAGGTTTCGCATGAACGATTGATGGGGGGCGGTGACTGGATTTTGGCATTGGCGCTAGCATTAGCGCTAGCGGATTGGTGGCTGGCGTTGTGGACGATTTTCTTGGCAAACTTGCTGGGGGACTTGATCGCTCTGCCTGGAGCGATGAAAAAAGGTAATCATGTCGTACATTTCGGACCGTTTCTAGTTTCGGCCTTCGTGATTGTCTTAGTGCTAGGGAATGCATTGCCGTTGCTATTAAAAGGCATTATGTGACAATGAACAGGGAATTGGGGCCGAATGGAGCAGCTGAAGAATTTGCGCTCTGGATCAAACAGGGAGAGGGGGATTTTCCGGATGGGATAAGAGTCGAAGGCTATAGTGCCCATCAAATCAAAGAACTAGCGCCGTTCATGAATGGCTGTGGTGTATATAGCTTTATGGTGAATTTGCGTGAAGATCCTAAAACAGCGCACGGTTATATTGCCAAGGGATTCCCAGTTTATCAAGGCTTAGGGATCGTAATTTTCTTGGGCGACGGTTTTTTGCGGTTCGATTAAATTACAAACACCAGGGTGTAATAAACGGCAAATATCGCGAGCATGACTCCACCCTCCACGCGTGAGATCTTTTGTCCGGAAGTCTTAGAGAAGATGTAGAGTAATACTGCTGAGACTATTAACATAATTAGATCGAGGATTTGGAAGCTAGATTCGGCGATGCCGCCAAAAATCACCGTAGGTACGCCCAACACAAGACAAACGTTAAAGATGTTGCTACCAATAATATTGCCGACTAATAGATCTTGTTCGCCTTTCTTGGCGGAGACGACGGTCGTGACGAGCTCGGGCAGAGATGTACCGAAAGCAATAATCGTAAGTGCGATGACACGTTCGCTAATACCTAAAGTTGTAGCTATGCTAGAAGCACTATCGACGACTAAATTGCTGCCAACTACGATCGCGACGAGACCGAGTAACACAAAAAGTAAGGATTTCGGAAGTGAGAATTTAGGTTTTTCGTTGTCATTTTTTGCAGTTTTATCGCGTTTTGCTATGGTCAGCAAGTAATACAGGAATATCGAGAAGAAAAGAATGATCACGATTCCATCTGAGCGTGTGATTTGATTGGCGCTTGCACCGCTGAAAAATGTATCAAGGAATAGCACTACTAGAAGGGTAGAAATTAGAATCACTAGCGGTAGTTCTTTTTTGACAGTATTATCCTTTACGGCGATCGGTTTAATCATAGCGGCGACTCCGAGAATCAGCAAGATATTGAGAATATTGCTACCGATCACATTACCGAGTACCATATCTGAATTGCCTGAAGCTAGTGCACTCATCGAAACGGCAAATTCGGGCGCGGAAGTACCAAAAGCTACGATGGTGAGACCGATTAGCATTTTGGGGACTTTGAAGTTTTGTGCCGTAGAGGAGGCTCCATCTACAAAAATATCAGCACCCTTGATCAACGCGATAAAACCAATAATCAAAAGTAGAATATTCCAAAACATGATTTGATTATAGCATGTTTTAACTCTAAGTCGCTGGATTTACATAAGAGAATAGATCTACTGGAGCGGTATAGTCCGTTTAGTATTCTATTCGGCACTATCAGTGTCGGTATGGAAGCGCTCATGGACTTCTTTGAGGTGTGGGTCGGTGACGTGGGTGTAAATTTGCGTAGTGCTAATATCAGCATGCCCGAGCATGGTTTGGACCGATCGAATATCAGCTCCGTTCATTAACAAATCAGTCGCAAAACTATGGCGTAGAGTGTGTGGGGAAACATGCTTTGTAATGCCAGCCTTTCGGGCATATTTTTGCACCAAACGTTCGATTGATCGCGCAGAGAGCCGGCGAAAATTTCCACTAGTATTTGCTTCGCCGGTATTTGAACTGTTGTTTAAGAAAAGAGGGGCTAGGGAATCGGTACGGGCGGAAAGATATTCCGAGACCCAATCAGCTGCGGCTGGAGAAATAAAAACTGGACGGTCCTTGCTACCTTTACCACGTACGATAAACTCACGGCGTTCAAGGTTGATCGAATCACGATTGAGTTTCACGAGTTCGGAGACACGCAGCCCGCCTGAGAATAAAAGTTCGATAATGGCGCGATCTCGCAAGCCAGTTTCTGTCGAAGTGTCAATTTCTGATAATAGACGCTCGACTTCATCGTAATGCAAAAAGGTAACTTGCTTGCGGACGACATGCGGAAGTTCGACTAAGCTAGGGTCGAGCGATTCAATCCCGCGTTTGGCGAGGTATTTGAGAAAACCTCTGAGGGCGATCAGATGATAGGATTGAGTAATGACCTTGAGGTTTTCGCCGTGATCGTCAGTGATACGATTGAGCTGTAGGCGAAACTTGCGTAGCAGCTCCGGCGTGATATCGGCGGGTTTTAGAGTGTTACCTTTGTTAGAAATATCACCAGCAATCTCGAGAAAGCGATATAGATAACGCTCATAGTTTTCGGCAGTATTTTGCGCGCGGCCCTTTTCGACTTCGATATGCTCAACAAAATCGGTGATGAGCTCGGAGATGTCAGGAGCTTCAGGGATCTCTAGGGCTTCGGGAACTTTTGAGATTTGGTCTGAATCGGTCATGGTAATATTATAGGGCTTTGTGGTATTTTGTGCAATTTATGTAATAAAAATCCCGGCCGAAGCCGGGGGCGGGCTGCGTCTAGAGTTAATTGAGGCTATTTTGAGCTTGACTCATTATTGAATTTGCATTTTCGCGGACCTTAATTAACCGTGTTATAATATGAGACTTGGCTTGGTCTGCCGCGTAGTTTTACGGTACGAACATTCGCGCCGATATACCAATGCGTAGTGCCAGTATTTCTGTTATAGTCCGTCCATACGGTCTGTCCGTTGTAATCTTCCATTAGAATCCTGATTGAAATAGTTGGGAGATTGTATACAGTGATATGAAGCCATCGCGCCGAACCGCTTCCGGTATATATTGTAAGGTCTCGATCGGTGTAAACCGTATAGGCTCTGGGCTGTAACGTTTCGGCCGTATCTTCTGTAATGATAGCGTCTTCCTCCGAAGAAATACTATCGTTTGCGGGTGCCACCAGTGTTAATTCTTTAGCGGAAACTGTATCGCCAAATGTGCCTAACGCAAGAGCCGCTACTACGGCCAATGCTGTTAATTTTAATTTTGCCTTCATCCATGATACCTCCTTGTAAAAATATAGGATGATCTTGAGAACGCAACCCATGGAATGGGTTACTTTAATATAGCAGAATGCGCAAGTCTTTAATTTTTGAATTTTCTTGATAAAATTAGCCTAGTATTTAACCATAAGGAATAATAATGGCAAAAATGAATCAAGGCAGTAAAAGGAGTGAGCGCTCAAGTGCTGCCCAGAATAGCAAAAAGACCAGCCCTCGCGTGATCGTGAATAGCTACCTATTACTGTTGATGACAATATTTTTTGGCGTTTTGACATTCTGTGGGGTATCACGGATCGTGTCGTATTTTCACGGTCACCAAGCTTTCGCTCCAAACGATAGACCTGGACTATGCTTTGAGGAGGAATCCAATTTTAAAGACGGTTTTGCCACTGAGTTTAATGGGGCTTATGTCTGTTTGACGGATAATGACAATGGTGAGGCTGTTCGCGCAACAGAAATTAATGATTTTGTGATGTATATTGATGATCAGATTACTTTTTCTGATGTGACGAGCTCTCTAGAAAGGGCGATTATACTGACGACGCTAGGGTCAATACTGACACTGGCGGGGCTTACCAGTACAATTGTCTATTGGAATCACAATCGTGGTCGTCAATTCTAGGGGGCGAGTAAACTTAGCATAAAAATAGACGCTATCGGTTTGATAGCGTCTATCTATGTATATAATTATACTAGCGCGTATACTTTTCGTTCAGGTCTGAGTAATCGTAAAGTTGTTCTGGCTGGAACCAAAGCGCAATTTCTTTCTTGGCCTCTTCTTTGTTGCCGCTAGCGTGGACTAGGTTTGGCACTCCGATACCCTTAGCATCCGAATAACCAAAGCTCATATGCGAGTAATCGCCACGGATCGTGCCCATCTCTGCGGATTTTGGCTCGGTCGGACCGACGATTTTGCGGACTAACGCGACCGCTTCGACACCTTCGAGCACCATCGCGATTACTGGACCAGTCGTCATGTAATTGAGGTTGTAGCGGAAAGCTTGCTCGCCCCGACGGGTGATCATTTTACCAATCTCTTCATAGTGCGAACGATAATGGTCTTCGTCTGGCATAACCATCTTCATGCCAATGATCTTTAGACCAACGCGCTCGAATCGGGTGATGATCTCACCGACAATCCCACGCTGGACAGTGTCTGGTTTTAATACTACTAAACTTCTTTCGACTAGTTCTTTTGCTTGTGCCATAAAACTCCTTTTTATTATTATATCATGTTATAATAATATTATGGCTTTATTTAAAGAAAAACCCAAGACTGAGCGCGAAAAAGTCGAAGAAAGGCGCGATGAAGTCTTGTCGCGTGGGCGAAAATTCAAATACCCGATGCAATATGCTAAGCACCGCCTGGTGATCCAAACGGTGATTATTGCGGTGGTAGCGATTATCGCGATGGTGGCGGTGGGCTGGCTGATGCTGTATCGCTGGCAGGACACGGGTGATATGGTTTATCGGATTACTCAGATAATACCAGTACCAGTGGCTGAGGTGGACGGTGAGAAAGTGCGTTATAGCGATTATTTGATGATTTATCGTAGTAATTTGATCACGGCGGAGCAACAAGGCGGTCAGCTTGGTGGACTTGAAGATGGCGACATGATGCAGGCTGACTATCGGCAAGCAGCGCTTTCGGCAGCGGTAGAATATGCTTATGCTTTGAAGCTAGGCAAAGAACTTGGCATCGAAGTGACCGATGAGGAGATTGACGCAGCTTTTGATGATCACCGCAAGGTAGGCGGGATCGACCGCAGCGAAGAGGGTTTTCTTAAGATTGTGAGAGATAATTTCGGTATGACGAAGTCGGAATACCGGCGGATGCTCTATCTGTCGTTAATGCGGGCTAAAGTTGCGCAGGCAGTAGATGAGACAGCGCTGGAACTAGCTGATCAGGTCGATGGGCATTTGTCTAATTCTAGCGGTGATTTGCGAGCAACAGCGGAGGCGATGGGGGAGAGCGTGATTTATGAAGAAACTGGGAAATTAGTCGATAATATGAATGTAGACGAGGGGCGCTCAGACAAAGCAATGACGCTTGAGCCAGGTCAGGTGAGTGAGCGGTTCTTGTCAAATAATGGCGACGGATATTATTATGTGAAACTGGTAGAGAAGAATGATACGCAAGTGAATTATAATTCATTGAAAATTGCATTTTCGGAATTCGATCAGATGGTTGAAGAATTATATGTGCAGGATAAAGTTCACGTTTATATTGATCTTGATAAAGATAACGAGGATATAATTGATGGGGGCGATGGAGATTTTCAGCCGGAAGACGGTCTCGGAAATTAGGCATTTTAGTATAGCTGTGCTATAATGTGAGTGCTGGCGAGTATCGTATAACGGCTATTATGTATCCTTCCCAAGGATAAGACCAGGGTCCGACTCCCTGTACTCGCACCATGGAATAACTCTGAGCTCAAGCTCGGAGTTATTCTTATTTGAGGCGTGAGAATAGTATTTTGCGACTATGCTGGGGTATAGTCGTATTCAGTAGTTTAAGGATGATAAAAGCCTTTACTTTTTCCTAGAGGTAGGGTATAATCAGACAAAGCGTATAAAATAATCTAATAGAGGAATTGAATGCCGATCATTAAATCCGCGAAAAAGGCTGCGCGTCAGGCCGAAAAACGCACACTCCATAATCAACAAATCAAAAAGGACATCAAGGCTTGCCTCAAGGCTTTCAAGGCGAATCCGACCGCTGAGACGATGGCCAAGGCTCAGTCTGAATATGACAAAGCTGCGAAAAAGGGTTTGATCAAGAAAAATACGGCATCGCGCCGGAAGGC
>CARSRA010000004.1:13753-34547 GCA_949063825.1 uncultured Candidatus Saccharibacteria bacterium | reverse complement strand
ATGTCTGCAGAGTACTATCTACCCTACTTCGCGGTGCAGCGTAGGGGGCGACCGATGCCACGAAGGTTGTTGCTCTGCGGATCGACACTGCCGCTAGAGAAGCGCAGACGGTAAGCATATACCGAATCATATGTCGTACGAGACCAGAAGTCGCCGTACGCAGTACTGGTTAAGCCTCCTGTATCGTAACTGTAGATACCAGTATAGGCAAAGTCGAGAGGACTCAACTTTCTCCGGACAGGTAATTATAACCGTACTCTTGGTTTCATTGATAGCCGTACACAGAATGGCTATTGGTGGGCTAATGCTAGTAGTTCAGGTACTGGTGGTCGCCGTCTAGCTACATCACCAACATATGTTGGCCCGCAAGACGGTCTCAACCGTGGCTACGGCTTCGCCATCCGCTGCGTTACACGGGAGGGGTAGAGGAAGATTGTATAAAATATCAGGTTTCTGGATTTTACATTTTCTAAAAGTAATTAAATATGTCGAATACGATTTTTGGTTTGATAATTAATTTGTTCAGTTTTAATCATCGGATAATTAATTATTTTCTTGCTGTCTAATTTTGTTTTATGCATTTCCACGGCAGAGATTTGATGATTATCGTAAGTAGTATAGTAGCAGATTCCTTTTTCTAAATTATAACCAGAAGAATATACGGTAATCTCGTAGTTGTCAGGCTTTATTTCGTTGGATCCACGTGATTGATCACAAGAGTGTAAAATATGAAAATATTGACTAATACTATTATCTTCATCCGAGTTTGAAATAGCGTGCGACTTATGAAAGCAGGCTCGTACAAAGCGGGACTGCGAGTCTAGCCCGCCCGGTAAATTACGAGTGCCAATTCCACTGCCATATCGGGATAACTTTAGTTCGGGCGCGAAAGTATTTTTTGGATCTTTGGCTGAAATCGAAATATAGTTATTTAATTGAAAAAGTTGAGCAGGGAACGGCGGGTTATTAGTTAAAACCCCGATTGGATTATCATAAATCGTTAGCCCAGCAGAAGTAGATTCGATTGTAATTGAATGGTTTGGGTCGGAAATAATCCAGTGTAGTTCAGCAACTGGCAGTTCGTCACTAAATTTATTATCGTAAAAATTCATTTTCTGAATTAGTCGTTTAGCTTCATCGACGCTGGCGCATTGAGACAACACCCATGGTATAAATTCCCATGGCGTAATATTATCTTTGGCTTGATCAATGGGGAAGAACTTCGCATTACCAACAAAATTAAGTCCGGCTATACCAAGACCCTTTTCGTTAATTGCATCATAGTAGAGTGGGTAATCATCACCGTTTTGATCTGGAACGACGTATGCTACACCGATCATGGCATAGTGCGTATCAATAGTTGCGGCTTCGCGAAAGTGAAACGGAAATTTTCGTGGAGTGATCGTGATTGTCTCATTATAAGAATATTCAAGATCGAGATTCCTGCCAAAATAAGTATCTCGAGTTTTATAAATTATAGCCGTACACACTTTTACCTCCCTTTTGGCATATTATAGCATAAATAACCAACATGCAGAAAGTCCCTAATATAGGGACTTTCTGCATGATTATATCTAACTTGATGGTGGTTCCGGGCGGACTTGAACCGTCGACACAAGGCTCTTCAGGCCTCTGCTCTACCAACTGAGCTACAGAACCATAAATGCATTATAACATAAATTTTTCAGAATGTGTAGAAAATATCGAAAATCACTCGAAACTGATTAGACTTTAACCTCAGTTTTTCTTTACACACTGCAAAGTTTCTGATTATTTGGATGCTATAGAAAAGGGTGGATT
Source organism: uncultured Candidatus Saccharibacteria bacterium (assembly GCA_949063825.1). Taxonomy (GTDB): domain Bacteria; phylum Patescibacteriota; class Saccharimonadia; order Saccharimonadales; family Saccharimonadaceae; genus Nanosyncoccus. The sequence goes on along the minus strand of CARSRA010000004.1, from coordinate 32,747 downwards.
TTTTATAATGATGACAGGGCGGGAGAAGGGAATAAATGTTAAAAATTGCAGTATTTGGTGCTGGTCGCGGAGGCGAAGCGGTAGCCAAATATCTATCAACAGAACTCAACACCGTAGAGGTTATCGAAGTAATCGATTGGTCTAATCTGGGCGTTACTTATCGTGACCAGAAAGAAATGTATCGTGCTGCTTGCTATTTTCTAACTCCATACATCGGAAAAGTAGACTTAGTGGTACTCGCAGATTATACGATGTCATTGGTAATACACTCTCTCAAAATGCTGTGGCCCGAACAGGAAATTATTGGAATGGAAGTTGACTTTCATCATGTTCCGAAATCGTGTCAAAATGCAAAAGTTGTTACCTTACTTGCCAATGAATCGTTATTCCAATCGGAATTCGGAAAGAATATTTGTCGGCAATTATCCTATACCGATATCATTCTTCCGGATTGCACAGGATGGGAAGGGTTGATCGATGCGGGTGATATGTCCGAAGATATCCTGAAGCTTGAGCTTGGTAGGTCGTTTGCTTTGGCGAACAATCGCAATACCTTCTCCCGCCATCAAAATCAAACTGTGGATCAAAAAATGAATTTGCGCACCGAAATCATTAGGTTTCTTTTACGTACGGACTCAGCTATTAGATCGCGACCAGCGATGCTTGGGGCGGGATGCGCTAAAGAGATAAGCTATAATAGCTACACGAATTTATTAGATTGTACAAAAGTGCAAACCCAAAGTGAAGTCTGGTCAACAGAGGTGATCTATATACTTAGCACACACTTTTGGGCTATTAAACAAGATCTATGCGATCTATTTGGATACGGTACATTAGTAGTAGATTTTCGTAGGAAACTATTGCATGATGTATGTTTAGCCTTAAATTTACGCGGGGTGGATGGTCGGCTAGGTGAGTAGAATATCCTTGTGATAACAGGGTAGAAGTGATATAATTCAGATAGCCCCGGATGGCGGAATTGGTATACGCGTTCGACTTAAAATCGAATGAGGAAACTCATATGGGTTCAAGTCCCATTCCGGGGACCAGCGAGCTGGTAAACTGTTTGTCTATAAGACAAATCAGTGTTATAATGGCAAGTGGAAGGGTGGCCGAGTGGTTGAAGGCACCGGTCTTGAAAACCGGCAGGTTAACGCCTCGCAGGTTCGAATCCTGTCCCTTCCGCCAGGAAGTTTTGTAAGATCGTTAGGTCTCAGGTGGTATATGGCATCGTAGCTCAGTTGGTTAGAGCGTGGGACTCATAAGCCCAAGGTCACTGGTTCGATCCCAGTCGATGCTACCAAATAAAATAGCTAAACAATTGTTTAGCTATTTTATTTGGCTTTTTGTAGATATTAAACTTGTTAATAAGACTTCTTGGAGCGAAAAAGACTTTAAGCACCATATACTCAAGGTCTTTAGTATAGGAGTTACGAGCTCCTATCGGTCGTCAATGAAACTATCATTTCTCCCCGCATCTGTGAGGAGAAATGATAAACTACTAATTAATACAACCTAAATCCAGCTTCACCGTTCGTGTAATCTTCATAATATAGAGTTAGATTCGTATCCTTGGCGGGGACTTCAAAAACTAGTGAGCCAGTTTTCTTGCCGCCGCTAGCTAGGCTACCGCTACCCAAATGATCTTCTTGAAGTGAAGTCGCGTAATCTTGGATATCACCCTCACCGTTTTCAAGCTCGAAATCGAATGGATTATATTCGATTCGGTCTTTGGATTTATTTGTTAGCGTCAGGTTGATCTTGATATATTCCATTCCTTCGTCCGGTGTATCAAAGCGATTACCAGTACTGAAATTGCGTTCAATAGAATTGATTGTAATAGCTAGACCTCCAACTTCGCCTGTTTCATTTGGAGCATAGAGCCTCATTGTGTCTTCTTCGTCGTCATCATCGAAGAGGTTACTATCGATAGTCAGGCTACCGCCAAGTGTTACGCGGTTGGTATCGGCATTATCTATTTTCATTGCCGCTTTTGTTGTTAGCACGAGACTGAAGATAAAGAGCGCAAACGAGATAACGATTGTTACCCAAAACCAAGCGCGTTTAAACGGGGGACGATCATTTTTTGTAGTATTGTTATTGTCTGCCATACTTTTCCTTGTATTAGTTATATATAATATATATTATATTATAATACAGCTCGGTAGGTTCGTGCTATAATATACAATATGAATGCGAAAAAAGGTTTTACGATTATAGAGGTGACGATCGTAGGGGCATTTGTGGCACTGCTAGTAATTATCTTCTTTTTGCAAAAGGCCAATGTTGATGCTATGAATCGTGATGATGATCGCAAGACCGCTATCAATGCGATGTATTATGCCTTGGAAGAATATTATTACCCAAAGTATGGCTACTATCCGGTGAAAATTGATGAAGAAGTTTTGCCGGTAATCGATCCTCAGCTGTTTACGGATCCTTTTGGTGCTAATATCGGTACGGAGACAAGTACATATAGCTACGAACCAGCAGATTGTAACTCTGCGAATGAGTGCCAAGATTTTATTTTGCGAGCTAATCTTGAGAAGGAAGATACCTATATCAAACGGGGTCGTAAATGATTCAGTTCGAGTCTGATCAGCCAGTCGCAGTGAATATTGCTACGGTTGAGGAGGCATTGGCTGGAATTAAGAACGACAGAATGGCTGGATGGTATGATTTGCCTGTAAGGGTCAATAATGATGAAATTGAAAAAATAAAAACAGCCGCTGCAAAGATTCGTGAAAGCTCAGAATGTTTAGTTTGTATCGGTATCGGTGGTTCATATTTAGGCCACAAGGCGGTGATTGATGCACTTGGCGATGACGGTGATAAAGTTAAGATTTTATATGCCGGCAATAATTTGAGTTCACGCGAGCTCGAGAAAGTCTTCAATCAAATTGGCGATGCGGATTTTTCGGTTAATGTAATTTCTAAATCCGGGACAACGCTTGAGCCGGCATTGGCTTTCCGGTTCTTTAAAGAGTTGTTGAAGACAAAGTATGACAATAAAGCTAACGAACATATTTATGTTACTACTGATGCGGGGCATGGTGCGCTTTATGATGAGGCTACTCAAGAAAAATATACAAAGTTTGTGATACCGGATAATATCGGTGGACGATATTCAGTCCTAACACCAGTCGGACTTTTACCGATGGCAGTAGCGGGGATTGATATCGATAGGCTTTTGGCGGGAGCTTTTATAGAGCATCGTACGATTAAAGAAAAACACCTTTCGGATTTGGCGGCAGTTAAATACGCTTGTTCACGAGCAAAGTTACTAAAAGCTGGGTTTGATGTAGAGGTGCTTGGAAGTTTTGAGCCAAGCGTAGCAACTTTTTTAGAATGGTGGAAACAGCTTTTTGGAGAATCGGAGGGGAAAGACCACCAAGGTATTTTCCCAGCGGCAGTCATATATACGACTGATTTGCATTCGCTAGGCCAATATATGCAGGATGGGCGGCGGAATATTTTTGAAACCATAATTACTTTTGCTGTTGGCCCTAAATCAGATTTTGTAGTACCAAGGTTAACCCAAGATCTTGATCAATTAAATTATCTTGCTGATAAAAAACTAAGTTTTATTAATCAACAGACACAGCTTGCTACGGTTGAAGCACATCGGGCAGGAGGGATTCCTGTTTTCGAGGTCAATGTTCCTGACTATTCAGTCGAATCGTTTGGCGCATTAATTTATTTCTTTGAACTTTCTTGTGCGCTATCAGCAAGACTTTCTGGCGTAGATCCGTTCAATCAACCTGGTGTTGAGGCGTACAAAACTGCAATGTTTCGATTATTAGGGAAAATAGGATATTAAATGAAACAGCGAGTAGTAATTGCTCTTGGTGGTAATGCTTTGCAGCAGAATGGTGAAGTTTCGGCAGAAGCGCAAAAAGAGGTGGCCGAGCGGATAGGTCGTGATATTGCGAAATTAGCTAATAAATATGAGCCAATTATTACGCATGGGAATGGACCGCAGGTTGGTAATATATTATTACATGAGGAGTCGGCAGCAAGCGAGGGGGCCCCAGCTATGCCACTTGATACTGCGGTGGCTATGAGTCAGGGGCAGATTGGCTATTGGCTCGCACAGGCAATTTCTAATGCTTTTCGGCGTGAAAAACGGCAGCGACAAGTTGCCACGATCGTGACACAGGTAGTGGTAGATCGTAAAGATCAGGCTTTTCGTCGTCCGACAAAACCGATTGGCCAGTTTTATACGTCACGCGAAGCAATTAAACTCACAAAGACTAAGGGCTGGGAAATGGCTGAAGATTCTGGACGTGGATATCGTCGAGTAGTAGCTTCGCCAGCTCCGGTTGATATTGTCGAGAGTCGTGAGATCGTAACGCTAGTAGAATCCGGTGCGATCGTGATCGCCGTGGGTGGTGGAGGAATTCCGGTAGTACGCACTAAAGTTTTGAAAACTTTAAAGGGCGTTGATGCGGTAGTTGATAAGGACTTTGCCGCTGAAAAATTAGCTGAATTAGTAAAAGCAGATATTTTAGTATCGGTCACAGCAGTATCGAATGCTTTCTTGAATTTCGGTAAACCAGATCAGCTTGCACTGGGGATGATTAATGTCACCGAGGCAGAACGCTATATTGATAGCGTGCAGTTTGGGACTGGATCGATGTTGCCGAAGATGGAAGCGATTACGAAATTTGCTAAAAAGGGTAAAATCGGTATTGTTACTGATCCCCAGAACCTAGAGTTAGCCTTAAAGAGGAAAGCTGGCACAATTATACAGGAGTGAACGAGTCTATTTCGATAATTGTCTTGCAGCTATCCTGACAGCCTCACTCCAACTAGTTGCCACATGTGGTGTGCTAGCGATTTCATCAATTTTGAGACCATTACGTACCGCTAATGCGACCTCTTGGATCACCAGATCAGCATCCGGGCATACAATAGTAGCTCCCATGACTTGACCACGGGCATCAGCGAGTAGTTTGACAAAACCATCACGAAAATCATTTGTGTTAGCAGCACTAATGGTGTCGATTGGAACTAGTGCAGAACGACATTTGATATTTAGTTTTTGGCAATCAGAATCATTTAGACCAACTTTGGCGACTTTTGGTAAAGTATCGGTCATACGTGCAAAACCAGCATAATTGATTGCTCCGCCAGTTTTTTTCAGAGCATTAGTAGTAGCTAGCTTGGCTTCATAGGTTGCTCGCTCGGTAGAACTTTCGCCACCAATCACATCGCCAGCCGCCCAAATATGTGGGCAAGTAGTGCGTAGAGTTTCATTTACGGTGATACCTTTACTCGAATATTTGACGCCTGCATTTTCAAGACCACAATCTACGCTAGGTTCCGGTGTTGTTGCCAATACGATCGCCTCGACACGTACAGATTTTTCTTGGCCATCCCGCACGAAGATTACTTGTTTGTTCTTGCCATCTTGTGTAACCGCTACTACGCGAGAAGATGTCAAGACGGTCACCTGGAACCTCTTATGAAGATTATAAGCGATAATCTCTCCGGCTTCGAGATCTTCTTTGGGCAGGAGACGGTCTGCAGCTTCAGCAATCAAAACCTTCACCCCAAGCGCGGCAAAATATTCTGCGATTTCGCAGCCAGTTGACCCACCGCCAACGACCATGACAGCCTTTGGTAGCTTCGACATTCTTAGTGCTGTATCTGGAGACCAACAATTCACGGCTTCGACTCCGGCGATACCGCTAATTACTAGATTGGATCCAGTGGCAATAAGAAACTTTTCGCTGCTGATTTGTTGACCATTAATAGCTATTTCATATGGGCTCACAAACTGTGCGAAACCTTTATAACAATCAACACCTGCTTCTTCGAAGATTTTGCGCTTACCGCCACCGGCTCGCCTTACCGCCGTTGCTTGCCAGTTTAAAACCGTTGGATAATTATAGCGTAGCGATGCACTAGAGATGCCGAATTTGCCAGCTTCAAGCGCCTCGGCATAACGTTGGGAGAGTTTCAGGGCAGCTCCATATGGAACATCGCGATAGTTTAGAGTTGTGCCACCCCAACGGTCAGCTTCAATAATCGCGGTTTTTGAGCCAAGACTTTTAGCAAGTAAAGCCGCAGCACTGCCGGCGGCGCCACTTCCCAAAACTACGAACTGATAGTCAAATTTTCTTGCCATTTCCCACCTTTATATTATTTTACCACGATTTTGGTAAACATAAGACAAATCGGCGCTGTATCGTTTTGCTTCGATGGCGATTCTGCGATTCAAATCATCGTTTGTGATAGCTGGACGCGCTGTTACCCATGCGTGCACTTTTTCGGTGATTTTGTTAGCGATAGTCTCGGCTGCACCATTTGGTATGCCAACAATTTTGGCATCGTGAAGTATGGATTCGCGAACATCTGCGTCATTAAAAACTACTGCAGTGGAAGCTTTTCTAGTTCGCTTAGTCAATTTGCCAGATTTTTTTTGAACTACACTCATACACTAATTACCTCAAACGCAAAGATAAAAATACCCAACATCAAGAAGCCGATGCCAGTTAATATGCGAAGGAAAGTTTTATACTTGACTCGCCAACGTTGGATGTCTACAACTGTGCGACCTTTACGAATTGCTAAACGTAGGATAATTGGCGGGATGATAGAAATAATCACGTATACGCCAAGAGCAACTAATTGCCCATAAGTGTTTAGATGCATCATACTATTGCCCGCGACAACGATTAAGACTAGTGTAAATGGCATTTCAGCAAGACTTGTAAGCATGCCGAGTGAAAAAGCTTCGGTGGTGCTATTAGTTTCTTTGGCGCGGCGATCAATAAAACGTGCAACGGTGCGCGGTAGCCAAAGTTCGGTGCTACGACCGCGACGATAATAAATTGACCAAACTGCAATTGCGAGTGCTATCAGCATACCAATTACGATGAGTAGTTCTTCTGGATAGAGTGCTTCTCCGAAATAGCGATCCATAATGAATGTTACTGCACCAAGACCTAGAAATACGAGCGTACCAATACCTGTGATATAACTATCAACTAGGTCACGGGTTTTCTTTTTGATATGTTTGCCGAGACTAGCATGGTATAGCAAAAGCAGTGCCCCTAGGCTAAGTTGCATAGAAGCATGGATCAATGCTGCTAATAACACCTCCGCAAATGGAATAACCATATCCATAGTCAAATTATAGCATAAGTTTTACTTCTGAGGAACAGCTCATGATCATAGTCGATTGAAGCTAATCTAGTTTGATTGTCTGCCGATAAAATGTTTATGCTTGTAGCTAATTTATAGTTTGGTATATAATGGGGAGGGGGCAATGTTACCTTGCTGTAACAAGGGTGAAAAGTGCAAAAAAGTTGTTGATTTTTGAATATTTCTACATTAAAATTAGTCTAATAAATATAAGTGGAGGAAATATGCGACAACGTTTTAAGTTGGGTCTTTTTATGGTAGCAGGGCTGATTATGCTGAGTTTTATAACAATACGCCTAAATTTAGATCTAGGGCGATCTAGATACACACAGGATCTTCGAAATAGTCGAATTAGTGCCGTCTTGAGTGACCCGTTCACGAATTTTGGTGTGAAAAATACCGGAATTATGGAGAAGGAGATAATGATCGACCAAATTGAGCAGTCTAGTGGTGCTGGCCCACCGGAGATAGAATCGGAATTCGAGCATGAGGGAACAGTAAAGATATGGGCAGTTAATCCTGGCTATCGCATAGATGGCCAATCGGATGTAGGCGAATTTATTGAACTTATTAATTTTTCTAAGGATCCAGTTGATCTGACGGGTTTGTCACTTTACTATACCAATAGCAGCGGTAACCGTTCTTTACTTTTATCTTTTCCTGATGGTAGTTCAATGCGCGGCGAGAGAATAATTCTACGATATAGCAAGTCACCTCAGAAAGAGGAAGGGGATTTAGTTTATACTACAAGCTTGGCAATGTCGGCTGGACCGATTGAACTGCGACGAGACGATGAGCTTTTGGACGAAATTTGCTGGACTGGCAAGGGGAATTGCGCCAAAGCGTTTAAGAGTTCTAATCCGACGACATTAGTAAGGGCCTCAGGAGATGAAGGTTTTGTCCACAGTGCAGAATATTTACCAGAATTTGATCCTCTAAATCCGGGATTATTGTTACCGGAAGTTCCAAATATTGAAAATGAGGATATTGTTGATCAGCCTGTTTCGCGTTGTCGTAAGTTAGAGTTGACCGAAATATACGCTTATTATGACAAAGATAAAACCGAGCAATTTATCGAGTTACATAATCCGACTGATCAGGCAGTTGATCTACAGGGATGTCAGCTACGCTATAAGAAAAAACTCTACGCCCTAAGTACGATAATTCAACCTGGTGAGTATTATGCGTATTATCCGAATGGGATATTTAGCCTGACAAAGAATCCTAATACGTCGAATATAGTTGAGTTGATTGATTCAGATAACCAGGTAGTTGATGTGCTAACTTATTTACATGGACAGAAAAAGGCAACAAGTTATGCTAAGTTCTATGACGCTACTGGCGAGGAAGTTTGGTCATATACGTATGCGCGTACACCAGGTCAGGTCAATATTTTTCAGGAGTTTCGTAGTTGTGAAGCTGGCAAAGTAATTAATCCTGAAACTGGTAATTGCGTAAAGGCTAACGTGGTGACGGACGTGAACGGCATCTGCCCAGCGGGGAAGTATCGTAATCCGTTGACTGGCCGATGCAAGAAAATTGAAACAGTGGAGGTAAAAGAATGCGCACCAGGGTATGAACGTAATCCCGAGACGAAACGCTGTCGTAAAATTAAAACCGCTAACTCTGGCGCAGATTATGCTCTTGTCCCGACTACGCGTTCGAGCAAAAACACATTCATTGCTGCAGGAATTGTCGCTAGCGTCGCCGGTTTAGGTGTACTATACGTCTTCTGGCAGTTCCGGCGCGAAATCGTACGCTCGTTTCGAAAAGTTCGCCAACGCGTTTACGACGTTTGCAAACACCTCGTCGCGTGGCGCGGAGGCCGACACCGGAACAAGTAGACCTAACTCTTGATAATGTCTTAAAACAGGTATCGTTTTTTCCCGATACTCTTGAATGCGGGTTTGGAAGACTCCTGGATCAGCATCATCATGACGCAAGCCGCGATCACCCAGGAGTTTGGCTGCCTCCCAACGCTCAATAACTTCTTGTTCGGTGAGTTGTAGTTCAACTACGGCGCGTATCGTATGGCCACTTTTGCGTGCAACGCTCATTACTTCGTTTTCTTCACCGTTCCAGCGGCCGATTGACGATAAAACTAGTGGATATTTCCATAAATCTTCACGCTCAAAATATGGTAAAACCCATTCAAAGAATATGTTTTGAGGGATCAACTTACCTCCGTGTGACAGCCCCTGTTTGGTTTCTTGCTCTATGGCACGTACAATCATACCGGAGCTCAAGAATTTGCCACCAATACTCTCTGCCAGACGTACTCCAGTAGTATCTTTTCCGCTCATTGGTAATCCAAAGATATTGATACTACCAATACCGAGCCAGTTTTTGATTTGTTCAAGTTGCTCTTCCATAATGGAATGATTATAGCATTATTTGCGGTTTGCGATAATAGCTTCGTACTCTTGGATTAAAGAAATTTTGCTGAGGTAATTTTCCCACATCCCAAGATGATTATTTGCGCGACTATCACTAGTATCGCCGTATCCGTCGGCTAGGCGAGCGACCTCATATAATGGGGTAGAGATGTCGGTCGCCAGCAACCATTCTTGGCGACATCCGGTACTGGTGACATGGAGATTTAGTTCAATATTAGCAACCCAGCAGCGACCACGATAATCACTGAAAAATAGCCATGCTGTTTGTGTGTCAACGGATTCGTATCCTTCTCCCATGATTTGTCCGGCGAAAGCGGAGTAAACCGAGTAGCGCACCATGAGATTTTGGAAATCTGGACCAGTATTGCGATTGACGGAGAGTAACTGTGGCGCAATTTTCTTGCGTCCAGCTGCGATGATGGAATTAGAATCGGCATTAAATGGTTGTGGGGAAACCTCACGGTAAAAATCTCCACGTAGCTGGCCTCTAGTATAGGTGTCCCGAAATTCTTGACGGGTAGCATAGGCGGGAGCTGTACCAGCAAATAGAAAATCTGGGTTAGTATTAGACAGGTCAATGATACCACCGCGACGTTCGATTTGGTTGAGTCCAGATTGTAGGAGGATTGGCAAAATGGTTGAACGGCTATCAAAGCCTACGCCAAATACATCAATACCTTCACCGCTAATGTCGCGAATATAATCTGGGAGGTAACGCCAAATTGCAGTATTTTTGTCACGATAATAGCCGCGAATTTTGACTCCATTATTTGTTGGTATAAAAGCTATAGCCGCCATCTGATCGCTGGTCAATTCAAACAGGTTTGATAAATAGATTATCTGATTATCGACGGAGATTTCATAAGTCGGATATAGCCCAGCTGTGACTAAATTTGGTACGCTAAGCTGGTAAGCTTGTCCGCCCTGTATCCATGGGTCACCTTCGACGACCGCTCGATTGAGTAATTGGTTACGAAGTTCATCCTCCACCATAGTGAGATTGACGGATCCGATCGGCGCGTTAACGAGTGTAGAAACCTGATCAATCGGTATATTGGTGTTTGGATTTGTTTCATCTGCTAGTGTTGCGGTGAGATCTTGGCCAATTGCTTGGGCATCTTTTCGCATTAACTCGAACTGGCGATAGTAGTCAAAACGATCACCGTAAAGCTTTTGTTCAATCCGATCCATAGCGCGAATATATTCATCAAATTGATCTGGCGAAGCCATATTTTGGATTTCCGCCAAAAAGCGACGACGTAAATCGGCGAAACCGACCGGGGTGCGATAATCTGGCTGCTGATGGCGTGGGGCACTAATAAAATTTTTTAAGTCTTCACTGGTGACATCTTGCCAATTCTGAGAGTTATAACCACAGACTATAGCGAGGATTTGTTTTTCGTGCAGGTCCTGTGTGATTTGATGAAAAACTTGTTGCGCTTCGTTGACCCTGGAGGGGAAGGTGAGTAAGAACTTATTTTCTTCTTCAGTAGGAATACGGTCCTCGCGCAAAGCTTGAATGAACGCTTCGCGGCTAGCCTTTGGGTCATTTTCAGGAATTTTGTTTGTCAAGCCGAAATTACGATTCATATATGGAACAAAATGTGCAATAATTGCTTCTTGGATTCGTTCGACTGGCGTAATCGTGGTGACGAGTGAAACTTTCTCTTTTGTTGGAGTAATCTTATGATCAATTTTAGAGGCTGGATTTGGTTGGTTTACCAAAGCAGCGCTAACATCGGTGACTGTTTCTGCCATAGTTTGATCGCCCTGAGGCCCATCCCTAAATCCCTCAAACATGAAACTATTATAACAAAACATTTTATTACGGTAAAGTTTTAATTTGAATAAGATGTGCAGGTAAACATATTTTATCCTAGTATAACCTAATAAAATGTGCTATAATGAAGATGTTGCGATCCGTCGCAATGCTCATTTTCATTGTCAAGTGGATGTCGTAGTGCCTTGGCGCGAAAATGTCCACATATGTACCCGTAGCTCAGCTGGATAGAGCGTTGGCTTGCGGAGCCAAAGGTCGCAGGTTCGAATCCTACCGGGTATACCATTAAGAAAACTCGTCGAAATGACGAGTTTTCTTAATGGTATATGCTTTTCGTAGCAACCTTACTAAAATTTGTAGCTAGCCAGTATCTCTCCGTCAGAATTCCGGATTTCGGCTTTTGCATTTGCAAGAAAATAACATTTGAATTCCGGATTATCGATAGTGTATCCCGCTTCTTCTGCCCAATCAAATTCATCGATAATAGCTTGTTTTGCTGCTGGGTTATCACTATCATCAATCGCTTCACAAAAAATCCTGAGCCAATTTTCTTCACTCGGCTTGTATGCAACAATACAGATATGATTGTCGGCTGCTAATTGTTTAGCGACAGACTTATTTGCTTGAGTTAATATGTAAATTTTATTATCAAATTTTACAGGGTCGCCAAAAGGTCGACAACTAACGCTATCTCCGTCCCTAGTTGCTAGAAAATTTACCTCTAAACTTTTTAAATAGCTGAACACGTCTTGCATACCTGCTCCTTAAAATAATAAATTTAGCACCATTATACCTTACTTGCCTCTAAAAATATGCTACAATGTATGTATGAAAAATACTGCGAAACTTTCGGGAGGTAAACAGCGGTTATCACTTCAACGCGCAAAAGTGAAACTTCTAGCCTCGTACTATGGACATCCGGCGCGTGATCTTAAAATTATCTGTATTACCGGCTCGACTGGCAAAGTTGCAGTAGCTCATTTGGTGCATGAGATTTTGACTGCTGCTAGTCAGCCGGCGGCGATTTTGGCTTCAGAGAATGCGATCAAGGCTAGCGTTTTACATAAATTCTTGAATGATGCTTGGAAAGCAAAGGTGACCTATGCAGTTATTACGGCTGCCCCCGATGCTTTAGCAGCAGAAACCTTCTATGGCCTACCGATCCATGTAGCAGCGTTGACGGATTTTGTTCCGTCTGGGCTTACAGATACAGATTTGCAAAATTATCTAGATGCGGAAGGTACACTGTTCCGTACGAATCCGGATGTCGTGGTCTTGAATCGTGACGATGCGCATTATCTCGACTTTTCTCAGTTCAGGGGCAAGAATGACACGCTCACTTATGGTGCTTCTTCGGATTCGGAGCTTAGGATTGATCGTTCGAAATTATACAAAAAAGGTGTGGAGGCAAGCCTTGCAGTGGCGAACCGCTATTTTACGGTTGCGAGCTTTTTGACTGGGGAGCCAGCTGTATCGTATATGGCTTGCGCAGCGGCTATAGCGTCTGGATTAAATATTTCTCCGGATACTATTATCGAAGGTATTGCAAATTACGATCCAGATAAATAGCAATATTCTAGCGCTCTTGCGGAGCGACTGCTAATTTGCTATAATTAGACTATGAAATTAACCGAGCGCCAAGAAGGAATCCTATTTGCGATTATTGAGGAGTATTCAGAAACTGCCACGCCGGTCGGTAGTGTGATTTTGGCGAAAGTTTTTAAAGTCTCTTCGGCGACAGTACGTGCGGAAATGGCTCATCTCGAGTCTCTAGGCTTGATTATCCAGCCTCATACTTCAGCCGGCCGAGTGCCGACTGATGCTGGCTATCGCTATTATGTTAATACCCTTTCGGAACGACCGGAAGCCCTAGCCGACAAGCCACATGCTCAGCCCGAAACCTACAATCCTAAAGCTACTGAGCGTAATAGTCGTGTTTTAGAAGTCCGAGTGAATGCTCAAACGCGGGCTGATTCTGCGATTCGTGGTGCTGTTGATTCTTTGGTGGAATTGACGGGGAATTTAGGTCTTGCCACGATTGGCGACCAGCTATATATTGCGGGAGTTTCACGTCTGTTTGCACAGCCAGAATTTTTAGATAATCGTCGCGTGCAGGCGGTAGCTGAATTATTGGATAACTTGGAGCCTTGGCTCAGGGAAGTGTCTCCGGGCCAGCCACTCAATATTTTTATTGGGCAGGAGAACCCGATCGGCAAATCCTCTGGAGCTTCTCTCGTTGTTAGCCGTTTTAGGTCACCATATTCGGACAAAAGTTATATTGGGGTATTAGGGCCGACGCGCCAAAACTACTTGCGCGTGATGTCTTTAGTGCGTCATGCCGGCGACATTTTGGAGCGGACATTAATGATGAAAGGAGATAGTTAATGGAAGAATCACAAACAGTGGCTGACTCGGCAGCGCTAGAAGGACAAGAAAAAGTCCACAGAGATCAAGGTGAAACATTAGGGGCTGAAGACCTCGAGACAAAATCTTCAGATGATGAGGTTTTAGATCCTGAGTTATCGACAAGCGGGCCATCTATTAGTGTAGAAGCAGAGGAATCTGAGATTGTTGACGATGTAGATTCTAGTCTGATGGACGAGAATATGGAGTTGAAGGATTTACTTCAGCACACCCGCGCTGATTTTGAGAATTTTCGTAAGCAGACCGAGAAGCAACGTACGCAAGCGATGGAATCAGCTAGATATACTACGGTATTAAAATTCTTACCACTTGTTGATGATCTTAGTCGTGCACTTGCGACTTATCCGGAACAGCTAGCTCCGCTCAGGAAGAGTTTTGATAAGACACTAGAGAAACTGGGTCTCGAAATGATTGATTCTAATCCTGGTATTGATTTTGACCCAGACTATCATGAGGCGGTATCGGTCGATGATGCGGATGGCGAGAGAGAAGTGATTGCTGAAACTCTACGTCCGGGATATTTATACGAAGAGTCAGTACTGAGGCCGGCAATGGTCAAAGTTACCCATCAGTAGCATTGAGTCTTTCTTAGGGGTGGCGTGGGGTGATATAATATAGATATGGAAGATGCCAAGGAGGAAATTCGGGCGCGTTTGCCGATCGAAGATGTCGTCGGGCAATATATAGAACTAAAGCGTACTGGACGTAGTCTTAAGGGACGTTCACCTTGGGGCGTCGACAAAACACCAAGTTTTATGGTGTCACCCGAGAAAGGGATTTGGCATGATTTTTCTGCGAATAAAGGTGGCGATATCTTTACTTTCATTATGGAAGTGGAGGGAATATCTTTTCGCGAAGCTCTAGAGAAGCTAGCTGGTCAGGCTGGAGTAGAGCTTGCCAAGTATAGCGGTAGTAATAGTGCTGTGACAAAGCGCAAACAGCGTGCACGTGAGGCAATTGAACTTGCCTGCAAGTACTACCAATTCTGTCTGACGAAAAATCAAAAAGTGATCCAGTATGTATTCGAAAAACGCGCCATGAATAAAGGCACAGTAGCAGATTTTCGAATCGGTTATTCGCCAAATACCGGCAGAGCTTTGATGGAATTTCTCTCGAAACGAGGCTTCAAGAAATTCGAGATGGAAGCGGCTGGGCTTTTAAATCGGTTTGGTAGTGATATGTTCCGTGGGCGAATGATGGTACCGTTTATCGATACGAATGGTGTAATTGGCTTTACGGCACGAATTCTGACTGCTGGTGAGCCAAAGTATCTCAACACTTCGGAGACGTTACTATTTAATAAAAGTCGCTTCGTGTTTGGCCTAGCGCAAGCTAAAGAATCGATTCGTCAGCATAATTTTGTGGTGATCGTAGAAGGGAATATGGATGTGATCTCGAGTCATCAAGCTGGCGTACGCGAGGCGGTAGCAACTAGTGGTACTGCAATGACGGAGCTCCATCTTAAAACTCTTTCTCGTCTGACGCCAGATGTGCGTTTGGCTTATGATGGTGATGAGGCAGGAATGAAAGCGACTGAGCGAGCGATTATGATGGCCGGAGATCTTGGTGTCAATCTTTCAGTTATTTCGGATTATCATGGCGCAAAAGATCCAGACGAATTAATCCAAAAAGATCCTAATTTATGGAAAGCGGCGGTGAAGCACTGCCGACCAGCCGTAGACTATTTGTTAGATAAATTTGAGGAGAAAATTGATATTTCTACAGGTGTAGGTAAACGTGAGTATTCTGATAAAGCTATGGGGCTAATTAAATATATCCATGATGCTGTAGAAAAGAAACATTACGAACAGATTGTTGCGCGCAAATTGGATTGTTCAGTAGAGGATCTCCAGGCTAAGAAGATTAATCAACCGGTCGAGAAACGCCTTAAAAAGGTCAAGGCTCAATCTAAGTCTGATTCACTGAGGGGTATAGAAGATAACTTGCATGCAGTAATTTTGTTTGGCAAGGCAAATCAGTTTGAGGGGCTCGAATTGCCGAGTGATGAGACAAAGTTAGCCGAGCTGAACTTAATTTTTGAGCAAAAGTATGCGGGATGGGACCCGGAAAAGCTAAACGAGGAAGCCGTGGGGCTATTTCGGCGCTATCAGATCGAAAAGAATAAACAAAGAGCTGCGCAGCTGAGAGCGGAAATCACTGAGGCGGAGGCGTCAGGAGATGATGCTCGTGCCGAAGAAATCACCAAACAGCTGGCGGCGCTTAAAATTCGTTAGGTCGGGTATTTTGTGGGCCCATCTTGACTTTTTGCTGTATCTGTGATACAATAAAAAGATAGGGGTTGTTTTTCTTAAAGATATTGATTTATTCATAAAATTTAGCTAGAATATAAAACAATGGTAGAAGATGAGATCTTAAAAACTGATAGCCCAGCAGAAAATCCTTTATTGGATATTAGCGAGCCGCTTTCGGATGAACTGGCTGTGGAAGATGATTTTTCCGACGAGGAGCTGGCGATTACGGCGGATAATGTTGACGCTTTTGCGGATGACTCGGTGCGGATGTACTTGCGCGAGATTGGTAAAATCCCGCTTTTGACCCAGGAGGAAGAGCAAGATTTAGCACATCGCGCAATTGCTGGCGATAAAAAAGCCAAGGACAAACTCGCAGAAGCTAACATGCGTCTGGTTGTCAGTATTGCTAAACGATATGGTGGGCGAGGTTTAGATTTTTTGGATCTAATTCAAGAGGGAAATACAGGTTTACTACGTGCGGTGGATAAGTTTGATCCGGATAAAGGTTTCAAATTTTCAACCTATGCAACATGGTGGATTCGCCAGGCGATTACGCGCGCGATCGCTGACCAGGCTCGTACGATTCGTATTCCGGTGCACATGGTAGAAACGATCAATAAAGTCCTACGTACGACACGACGTTTGACTCAGGAGCTAAATCGTGAGCCGACAAACGAGGAAATCGCTAAGGCGATGGATATGGAAGTTGATAAGATCGAGTATGTGATGCGAATCAAGCAAGACATCGCTAGCCTTGATGCTAGCGTAGGGCGTGATGGCGATGATGAAGAATCGGTGTTGGGTGATTTTGTGGAGGATATGGAGCGAGATTCGCCGGAAGATGCCACAGCAACGCAGATCCTGAAGGAACAGATCGCAGAGATTTTAACAACACTTAGCGAGCGCGAACAAAAGATTATTCGTTTACGTTTTGGTATTGGTGGAGGTCGCCCACATACACTAGAGGAAGTAGGGAATGAGTTTTCGGTAACTCGTGAACGTATTCGTCAGATTGAGGCGAAGGCGCTTTCGAAATTGCGCAAGAACAAGCAGACCAAGAAATTGCACGAGTATCTGAAATAGGAGGAATATGAACTGGCTTATACTGAAGTTGATTGCAGTCGAGACGAATATCTTGCCTAATAGCGCTAGGAGCATAGAAGGTATTTTGAAACTGATCCTGAGCATTTTAGTTTATGGTATTGGTGCAGCGGCGGTGATCGGTGTCGTGATTGAGGGGATTAGGTATCTGACGGCTCGAGACAATGAAGCGCAGGTTGCTATGGCGAAACGACGCTTATTGGAAATCGTAATCGGTCTTGCATTATGGGCGGTGATGTGGTCATTGCTAAAGTGGTTGATCCCCGGCGGTCTTGTTTTATAAATTATGAAAAAACTCGTCTTGGTCTATAATCCTCAGTCGACCCATCACGATCGAGTGAAGCAGGAAGTCCTGACGACGATCCGGACTTTACCAGGCTGGATGGTCGCAAAGCTAGAGGTTAAACCAGTGAGTTTAATGGAAAATGCTCAGCGTTTATCGCGGATTCTTGATGATGGTGATCTAGTGATCGTGGCAGGTGGTGATGGCACGGCGGCTATAGCCGTAAATGGTATTATTGAATCCAGTAAGCAGGCTACTCTGGGAGTATTGGGCTATGGATATTTCAACGATTTGGCGCATACACTTAGTACAATGCATCCAGTTGAATATGGTGATGAATATTTGGGCGGGGTGAGAGAAATCGTACATAAATTTGATGCGGGTGAAGTGCGGGATTTTTATCCACTAGAAGTGAGGGTAGATAACAAGCTTTGGCGCTATGCGGCATGCTATACGACTATGGGTATGTCTGCGGAAGTAACTGACCTATTTGAACAAAGGGAAGTACGCAAGCATATGCCGCATACTAGTCATCTGCGTTCGTATTTTAGAGTAGCTCTATGGTATTATCGTAATCGAAAGAAGAATAAATTCCTGCCGACTTTAAGACTGAATGGCGAAGTTCGATCTGAGACGACTGATATTATCGCTTTGAATACACCATATATGGCGAAGGTTATGCATGGCGACGAGTGGTATCGAGATAATAAGCATTTTGCCGCAGGAGGGTTTTGGCTCAGGAAATCTTGGCCACTTTTCAAATTCATGATGAAGAGTATGTTTAAGAAAGTGCCGCTTACAAAAGTCGAGCAGCTAAAGGTTGAATTCGACCAGCCAACGGATATGACAATCCAGGCCGAGGGCGAACTCGAGAAATTAGCTCAAGTGAAGCAAATTAAAATCACAAAAGGACCGAAAATCGTAGTAATTTAGCATTGCGCTGAAAGATCAGTGCGGCTCAGTATAAAATCTAGTATAAAATTATAGGAAGAGAATTAGAAAGCAATTTCTTTTAGTATGTCTGAAAAATTAGCTTCTAGATTTTCTAGTGAGCCGTCATTGAGAATGTAATAGTCGGCGATGGCGATCGGACCGCCTTTTTCGGTATCTTCAATTTCGGCATAATCGCGGATTTGAGCATCGCGAGGAGTGAATGGTCGCTGAGGACGTTTTGATAAACGCTCATAGCGTAGGGCGCGTGGAGCAACTACGGCGACAGTCGTAAGCATACCAGGAAATTCATGCTTAAAGAGGCGATATTCGGTCCAGGAATAGAGACCATCTAATACAATTCGCTTTTTCCCGGCGGTGATTAAATCCTTCACTTCAGCAACTGCTTGACGACCGACCCAATCATTGCCTTCGCTTTTGCGGATTTCTTTACGAAAGGCGTTTTCGGAGGCTCCGTCCAGAGTACGCTCGATGCCGCGTTTTTCCATTTCGCGATATAACATATTACCAAAATGAACCTTTGGAATACCTTGCTTGCAGAGCATCTCGACGAGGACGGATTTACCACTGCCGGTCATACCAAGGATGGCGAGGAGTTTAGGTTCTTTGTTCATGATAGGTATTATACTATATTACGCGTTGAGTTGGTAATTTT
>CARSRA010000004.1:11870-13743 GCA_949063825.1 uncultured Candidatus Saccharibacteria bacterium | reverse complement strand
CCACTAATAGGATTAGCGTAATAAGGAAAAACAATATGGATAGCAAAAATACCAAAAATTTGACTAGCAACGCCAAGCCGACAGAAAATATGTCGATGTTGGCTCAACCTAAAAAGCATTACGACAAGCGTACGGTCGCAGTTATTGTACTAGCAATTCTAGCTCTTAGTGGGGTGGGATTTGGCGTGTTTGGGATGGTTTCAAACGGTCAAGCCAATCAGCGAGCTGATGCCCTAGACTCCGAGCTCGGGCAAAAAAGTGAAGCTTTGAAGCAGGCCGAGGAAAAACTTGGAGCGCAGATTGAAATTAAACCTGAAGCAGAGCTTGAGGAATCAGACCAAGAAAGTGGAAAGAAACCGATCACCGAAGTGCAAGTCTCGGCAGCTAGAGATTACATCTATATTGGGGAATGGGGGATCAAGATCAAGGTTCCAGAGGATTTGGTATCGGTGACGTATCATTTTATTGGCGGAAGAGGAGTCCTGTATGTTGCGGGAGCGAAATATCGTGAAGGTGGGATGCATTATCATCCGTCATTCCTGGAAGATATGGAAAATCATAGCACTGGGCTGGGTGTATTGGAACGACACGCCAAGAACAATGATAACGCAGAAGTACAGACGGATAGTAAGACTGGCGAAAAGTTTCTTGTTGGGAAAAACGAGTGGTTCAATAGTGGCGGAGTAATTGTATATGAAGATGATGATTACTATTATACATATTCAGGACCGCATGCGGTTGCCGGTGAAGAGCTAGATAGGCAATGGGAAGCTGATTCGGCTCAACTTATTGCAGATATGTTTAAACATAACATTTCAGCGTTCTAAATACTAAGGTATTACAATGTTAGTACATTATTAATATATTGTATGTACATTGTATAGCGAATGTAATACTGATATGTCACAGAGTGCTTGCTAGGGATGGCGAGCACTCTGTGTTATACTAAAAAGATGGAGCGCTTAGTTATTATCGACGGGAAATCAGTCTTTTATCGGGGGTATTATGCGATGGGGGCTTTGTCGACTAGTGACGGTACGCCGACTGGTGGAATTTATGGATTTGCAGCGATTGCGATGGAGATTGTGCGCAGTCTTGATCCGACAAAAGTCGTCGTGGCTTGGGATTCCAAAAGCTCAACTGCGAAACGCAAGGAGCTTTATCCTGAATATAAAGCCGGACGAGTGAAGCCGGGCGATGATTTTTATGCGCAGATTCCAATGCTGAGGGAATTGGTGTTGGCACTAGGTTGGAGTTTTGTTGAGTGTGATGCTTATGAAGCAGATGATATCATTGGGACTTTGGCTTTGCAGGCGGATGAAGAAGGCGAATGGGAGACCTATATTGTTTCTTCGGATCTCGATATGTTGCAGATCGTGGATGAAAATACGAGGATGTATCGGGTATTAAAAGGGTTTTCTAAACTCGAAGAGCTAGATGTCCCAGCTGTTGAGCGGAAATATGGGATTAAAAAATTTCAGTTTCTTGATCTGAAAGCGCTAAAGGGGGATGCTTCAGACAATATTCCTGGTGTGGCGGGGATTGGGGAAAAGACGGCCGTAAAACTTTTGAACGAATTTGGAACACTGGATGGCGTTTACGAAGCTTTGAGGGCGGGGAAGATTGTTGGTAAGACCGCCGAAAAGCTGAGTACAGGGGAACAGAATGCTTATATGTCATGGCGTTTGGCACGGATCATGACAGATGCGCCTGTCAAGTTGGATGAGTGTCCAGATCTCGTAGTTGATAAGGCGCGGATTATTGCAGCACTAGAGAAGCTAGAATTTCGGTCATTAATCCGGCGCTTTAATGCTCTAAAAAAGGATACTTCATCCGATCAGGAGAGTATGCTAGTGGTCGAGGATAAGGAACA
>CARSRA010000004.1:0-11860 GCA_949063825.1 uncultured Candidatus Saccharibacteria bacterium | reverse complement strand
GGAACAAAAGAAGAAGCCACGCGCCAACACTAAGAGCCAAAATTCTGCTCAGATTACGACTCAAGCTATGGCTCAGGCGGCTGCTCAGCAGACTTTGGAAGTGCCAGTTTATGCATCAAACGGGACTTTATTAAGTTGGAATGTGAAAGCTTTGATGCACAAAAAACCAGATCTAGCCGAGAAAATTTTGACAGGTGATTTAAAGTATTGGGATTTGGCTCAAGGTGCTTTTTTGCTTAATCCGCTGACGAGAAATTTTGATCATGGCGATGAACAAACTGAATATCTCCGCCAACAAGCGGAATTTGCCGGAGCGCCTGAATTATCGCGCATTTTAAGTGAATTTGATTTGCCGTTAATACCAGTACTATATCAAATGGAAGAAAATGGCATGTTGGTGGATCGACAATATTTCGCAGATCTCAAGGATGAGTTTAGCGCTGAAGTATTGGAATTAGAGCACGAAGTCTGGCAATTGGCGGGGCGTGAATTTAATATTAATTCGCCTATGCAGCTTTCGGAAGTATTGTTTGGTGACCTGAATTTGCCGACCAAAGGCATCAAAAAGACAGCGCGAGGTTATTCGACTGGAGTGAAAGAACTAGACAAGCTCGAAAGTCTGCATCCGATCATTGCTAAAATTAAAATTTATCGCGAAGCAGCAAAATTACTTTCGACTTATATTGAGCCTTTACCGGAATTAGCTGATACTAATGGACGGATCCATACTACTTTCAATCAGGATGTGACTGCAACTGGTCGACTAAGCTCTACAAACCCAAATCTGCAGAATATACCGGTGCGGACAGAGGTTGGACGGCGGATTCGGACGGGCTTTGTTGCGCCGGAGGGGAAAGTCCTAGTGAGCGCGGATTACTCACAATTCGAGTTGAGGTTAGCGGCTGTACTAGCGAACGATGTACATTTGCTAGCGGATTTCAATCAAAACGTTGACATCCATACTAAAACTGCGGCGGAAGCTTTTGGTGTATCAATGTCTGAAGTGACTAAAACTCAACGTCGTGCAGCCAAGGTGATCAATTTTGGAGTTCTTTACGGTATGAGTATTCGTGGTTTGGCGAATGCTGCCAATATGTCTTATGACGAAGCAAAAAAATTTATTGAGCAATATTTTGAACTTAGGAAGCCAGTTAAAACTTATTTGGAGCAAGTATTAAAGCAGGCTCGAGATCTAGGCTACGTTGAGACTTATTATGGGCGTCGTCGACCGACTCCCGATGTGAGATCAAGTAATTTTGTAGCACGTAGTGCGGCAGAGCGTGCTGCGCAAAATATGCCAATCCAGGGGACTGAAGCCGATTTGATGAAACGAGCAATGATTAGGATTAGTCAAGCTTTGCCAGATGGCGCGCGGATGATTATGCAGGTGCATGATTCGGTCATTGTCGAATGCCTAGGCGAAGTCGCAGAGCAAGTTGGAGAGATCTTGAAAAAGGAGATGGAAAATGTCGCTCCGGAGCTGCCAGTGAAGTTGTCCGTTGATGTAGCTACGGGCAAAAACTGGGGAGAGCTGTAGTAGATTATTGGGGGATAAGAAAGTCGGTATAGATGACATCAGCGCCACGAGTACGAGATTGCTTTGCACGGGCGAGGCTATTTAGTGTGTGGGTGGCGATTCTAATGTTGGCTGGTTTCCAAATTTTGGAGATTTCTGGGGTCAGATAGGAATCCCACATGGTGATGAATTTGACGCCAGTTGATTCAGAGAAGGCGAGGACGTTTTCGGGGGTCCAGTTGGGGTCTTGATAGAGAGTGTAGATGATAGATTTCCAAGCATGAACATCCATAACCCAATCAAGCATTTCCTGGTTGTAAATCTGAATAATAAAACGGTCAAGTAGGCTAGGGTCGACGGCATTGGCAGCTTCAACGAAGCTAGAGAATTGTTTACGGACATTTGTTTCGTCGGAATATTTGGTATCGGTTACGATATAGACATCGGGGTATTCTTGGAGCAGGTCAAACAATATAGAAAGGTCTATAGCATGATATTCACCGTACCATAGGGAAGACATGAAATTGTCATAGGTGAATTTTTTCGTGTCAAAGGTGGAGCTACGGATTTCGGCGTCAGGAGGAATGGTGGCATTATTCCGCCAGTGTTCAGCATCATGGGCGGCGATATTATAACCATCATCCGTGAGGAAAAAGTCGACTTCGAAAATTCGGTGTCCGAGTTGATAATTAAGGAGGAAGGCTTCGTAGGAATTCGTATAAGATTTTCCCATAATGCCGTCCATAGCGTGTGCAATATAGGGGTTGTTATCTGCCCAAGAATAATCAAAGTTATATGGTGGCTCTGAGCCAGGAACGTCGTTTATTGTAGTTGTATCACTTCTGTTTTTGATGTTATTTAAAATGACGGCACCAACGCTAATGGTAAGGGCCAAGATAGCCAGCGTAATGATAGTGATTGGTAACCAATTTTTCTTTTTCATAGATATATTATATCATCCATATACCGAGGTGATATAATAAGGGTATTATGCCAGAGTTACCAGAAGTTGAGACCGTGCGCCGAGGATTAGAGCCACTGATCCTTAGGAAGCAGATTGTAGAGGTTAAGCCAGAACCAGGTAAATGTTTCCAGGGTAGTGTTACCGATATCCGCGCTGCAAAAGTAATTAATTTGCGACGGCGTGGGAAAGCTTTAATTATTGACCTTGATAATGATAAATCAATGGTGATTCATCTAAGGATGACTGGTCAATTGATTTGGCGAGGGTCGCATTCGCAGGTTGGTTCTTCGTCGAAATCTACGAAGGCCGAATCTAGCTCAAAATCCGAATCCTCGCCACAGGATTCAGCGCATGCGGATTTTGCCGCGGGGCATCCGAGCAAAAATTTTACTGCAGAGTTGCCAAATTCGCAGACACGGGTAGAGTTTGATTTTGAAGATGGTAAATTATTTTTTAATGATCAGCGCAAATTTGGTTTTGTGAAGGTGATCCCGACTGATGAAATTGAACAAGATAGTTTTATTGCTAGCTTAGGCAAGGAGCCGTGGGATATGCAGGCAGAGGAACTCTATCAAAAATGCCAACGCCACGCTCGCGCACCAATTAAGGCGGTATTGCTTGATCAAAAAGTGATCGCTGGGATTGGTAATATTTACGCGGACGAATCACTTTTTTATGCTGGCGTTCATCCCGAGACGCGTGCAGGGGATTTGATATTACTGGAGGTCGAGCGAATTCTCGAGGGTGCATGCAAAGTGATGCAAGCATCGATTGATTCGGGCGGTTCAACTATGGCGACTTATATAAAACCAGATGGTACTACAGGGAATTATTTAGAGTTATTCGCGGAAGTTTTTCGTCGTAATGGTGAACCATGTAAGCGTTGCAACACCGAAATTATCAAACTCAAAGTTGCTGGGCGCGGGACACATATCTGCCCGAATTGTCAAAAAATTAAAAATGGTCAAGATGAAATTTAGCTGCAACATAAAAAAAGACCAGGGACGATCGCGTCTAGGTCAGTGTTCAGGTTGGTATTGGTGTTCTGATCGATGTACCCTTGTTATAACAAGGGTGAAAAGCTACAGAGATGATAATCACCCCTGTTCTGGCAAGCTTGCTGTAAAAGGGATGAAAAGTGCTTAAGATTTTTTATGGAGAAAATCGCAAAAACGCTGAAATTGTGATTAAACGTTTTCTCGGCCAAGATTATGAAGTATTTGATGGCGAGAAGATCAGCGCTGATGATTTGCCGACGATTTTTCAGGGGACAAGTCTTTTCGAGTCAGGAGCGCGGCGAATCCTAGTAAAAAACCTAAGCGATAATGCTGAAGCTTGGGCGAAAGTGCCAGATTATCAGGATACTGAGCATAAGGTAGCGATATGGGAAATGAAGCTTGATGCCAGGTTGAGCGGGACAAAGATATTGAAGACGGCTGGCATCGAGATGGAGGAGTTTAAAAAACCGACAGCAAAGCCGCTATTCGGACTATTGAATTTGGCGCTGCGAGATTCTCGGGCGGCGATCAGCGAATTAGAAATGCGCGAGTCGGATCAAGATCCGTATATGTTGGTCGGGTTGTTTGTGAGTGATGCGCTGAAAAACTTGCAAGCCTCAGGTGGCAAGAAGCGCGATCGCGAAGTTCTGCAAGCGTTAGCACGCCTAGACCAGCGGATGAAAACGACCAGTATTGAGCCATGGGTTTTGGTGAAAGGTTTTTTGCTTGAGATCGGGGAACTGTGATAAGTAAATATTGCAATGGTCGTGGGGCTTTTGAAATGGGAAATCGGATATTTTCTGAGAAATGTGTTATAATGAAGGGAACGGGGCGTGGCGCAGTTGGTAGCGCGCGGCGTTTGGGACGCTGAACCCCGTAGGAACCGAATAAACAGAAAGCTTGTTTTGTGTTTTGAGGCGACGCCCGGGGAGAGGAAATTGCGGAGCGATTTCCGATGTCGCAGGTTAGATCGAAAATTGCGATCCGGTCGTCTGTAAGATTTTTATCGGGGCGTGGCGCAGTTGGTAGCGCGCGGCGTTTGGGACGCTGAGGTCGCAGGTTCAAGTCCTGTCGCCCCGACCAGAGCTTTGAAAAGTAGAACGACCGTTTTGGTCGGTTTTTTAAAAGTGTAGGAGTATATATGGCGACGAGTATTGAGGTCAATAAACAAAAGATTCAGGAGCTGCTGGCGAGCGGGCGGGAGCACAAGTTTGTGATTCCGGCTTATCAACGTCCATACGAATGGGGCAAAGACGAACTCGATGCACTTTTTGACGATTTATACAACTTTGTTGCAACTACCGGTGGATCTAAGCGCAACAATACCTATTTCCTGGGTAGTATTGTTTCCTTTGAGAATGATCACGACGAACAAGAGATTATTGATGGTCAACAGCGGCTGACATCGATTTTTTTATTACTAAGAGCGATTTATGAAGTATTACGCAACGGAATCCAGACTCCCGAAGCGGAGAATATGATGCGTAAAATTGAAACTGCCATTTGGGATGCCGACAAGTTGAAGGGAACTGTGCTTTTTGATAAAGTTTTAATTAGCTCAGAAGTGATTAGTACGAATGCAAATGAATCTTTTCGAAATATTCTTGAGCGAGGAGTGGCAGATGAAAATGCAAAAGACAACTATACTAAAAACTATCTTTATTTACAGAAACGACTGCGTGATTTGAATCAAGATGATCCAATGGCGCTTTATGAGTTCACTTACAGTTTGTTGGAACAAGCAATTGTTTTACCGATTAAGGCTGATACACAGGATTCTGCATTGACGATTTTTAACACTTTGAACGATCGTGGTCTACCGCTTTCGGACGCGGATATTTTTAAGGCAAAAATTTATAATACTTTAGATGACGAAGCTAGTAAGTTTTTCATCAAGCGATGGCAAGAGTTAGAGGAAGAAATATCAGAAAGCAGCGACGAATCTATTCAAAAGCTCTTCACGTATTATATGTTTTATTTACGTGCCAAAGAAAATGATATTGATACTACTACGCCTGGTGTCAGGAAATATTACGCTGGTACAGATGGCAAATTTACTCGACTGTTGCAGGTTGATGACATCTTGACCGAGCTATCGAGCGTCTATAATATTTGGCGCGTAGTTGAACGACATCAGTCAATTATAGGTGAAAGCTGGTCAACTAATCTCGACCTGTTGCATACTTTGGATATCCTGAGTTCTTATCCGAACGAGTTTTGGAAGTATCCTATTATCATATATTACATATGCTACCGTAATAGTACGGGTTTCGATAAGAAATTCCTGCGTTTTGCAAATCGGCTACTTTCTGAGTTGATTTCGCGCTATCTTGTCGATCCTAGTATTAGCGCAATTAAGTCAGGCGTGCTGAGGCTTGATGCCAGTATTATCAAGAGCGAAAATCCAGATTTTAATTTCGTACAAAAGAATAAATTTAACAATGAGATTGATTTTGATTCTAGCTCTTTTGAAAGGCAGATCCAGACCCCGCATACAAAAATCGTGCGTATGATCCTAAAAACTATAGCCTATGCGAATGAGGATCAGATAGGGTTATTGCCAGATAAATGGGAAATTGAACATATTTTTCCGCGCCGTTACCAAGCAAATTATTTTGAATGTAGCTCGAAAGAGGCAAGTGAAAAGATTGAACACATTGGAAATAAGTTACCGTTTGAGAAAAGATTAAATATCGTAGCGGGGAACGGGTACTTTGGAAAAAAGCGCGAGCAATATATAAAATCGGATATTGCAGTCGTGAAAGATTTCGGAGATAAACAGGTCGAGTGGGGGTTGGATGATATTGTGCGCCGCGATCAGAAAGTTTCGGATATAGTCATTAGTAGGATTAAGGACGGGGTCAAAAACTATAATTAGAATGGAGGGTTTTTGGAGGAATTTGGGCGGTTATTTGATAAATGGAATGTGACGGATGAGATAGAACGACTGGATAAAATGATTAAAGAAAACAAAAGTTGGAAGCTGAGGGTTACGAGGTTTTGCAGATTAGAACCTTGCCGATGTTTGTTTTGTCACAACGCCACCTCGGCTAAACGGCAGTTAGTGGGAAAGTTTTAAGTTTAAGTAGTAGCCTTTAAGTATTGAACTTAGAGACTATATTTTTGTCATTTACTTTTTATGTATTTCTAATGATAATTGCTTTTCCAAGCCTTGAAGATAGGTTAAACTACTTAAGTCAACTAGAATATAAACTTTGGGCTGATGGCGAGATTATTGAACATATATGGACGAAGACGTCAGATCATTGCGAGGTAGAATCTTAGATGACGTTGATAAATGAAAACTGGAAGCCTAACTTTTACAAGTATGAAAAAGTCCGTAGAAGTGGTAGATACAATATGGTTATAGAAGTTGATAAGGCAATAAAAGTATGTGGTATAAGCAGTCGAGAGTATAGAGATATTATACTGAACTACAATCACTATAAAAGGTATATTGAAGCAGAATATGAGTCGGTTGATAAGTTTATGGGGAAGTATAAGATCAGCTATTAAAATAGTCCTTAAGACGATCGCCTAATATCTCTTTTACTAGGTTTAGTAGCGGTGTTTTAGTGTATAGTGTGTTCAGTAACATTGAATGGACAGATCGCATAAGCTTATACTGCTCATTTTCAAATTGCCCAAATCTGACTGGATATTGCCCAAGCTCATTACTATCAACGACTTTAATGCTCATCGTACCTTTAGTCTGACGTTTGTCTTGAAGGTAATATTGGCTGAGTGTTGGCGCATCATCATAAGTATGATCTTTTAGATCATACTTTAGTAGTAATAAATCTGCTCCATGTAATAGTCCTACATCATTTACTATGCCAGTAAAGTTTCTTTTTAGGATAGCATCATAACATATTGGTAAATTGCTTAAGATCTTTTTCATATTATATGTTGCTGCTTCTTTAGACAGAGTGTTCACTACTAAATAGGTTGTACTATCAAACTGTTGCATTTTATATGGACGCTTGATAACTGTGTGCTTTTTAGATAACTCTTCTAAAGCGCGTGTAAAAGTACGGATATTAAAATCTGTGGCGGCTAAAATACAGCTTTTTGGTTTTTCTCCCTGCTGTATTCTTTTCTCAACCCGATTGCGTAATTCGTTTATGTTGGCAAAATTATTTCTGTCGATGTAATATTTGGGTATTTCTTCAGTTGACGACTCATGCCCTTGCGTTTTAACGGTATCCTTGTACTGCTCATCTAGCCAAATAGGTGCATAGAATTGCAGCCCGTGTTCTATTTCTTTTATTGAATAGGTTTCCTGAGCTTCTTTAAGTGATAGTTTAAATCCTATGCGGTCAATGACGGCAAATATATACTCAATCATTAGAAATTCACTGCATGTCAAGTCAAGAGCATCAATCTTTATGATTTGTTCTACATTTTTCTTTATTGTTATTCGCGCATGATGAATAGGACGTAACATTATAGGATTTTCCGTACAATAGTCGACAATCTGGACAAATCTATTCTCTGACAATTTAGCAAAGACATTATCTTTAAATTTTTTAATCTGTGTGTCATTAATGCCATGAATGATGGGATATAGTGCGTATAACAGTCTGTTGGGGCTATATTCACTATAAGCTATTCCCATTTTCCATATCCCGGGATATA
This sequence comes from uncultured Candidatus Saccharibacteria bacterium, assembly GCA_949063825.1. Lineage (GTDB taxonomy): Bacteria > Patescibacteriota > Saccharimonadia > Saccharimonadales > Saccharimonadaceae > Nanosyncoccus. The sequence goes on along the minus strand of CARSRA010000004.1, from coordinate 3,744 downwards.
ATACTTTCTTTATGATTGGGAAATTGACGTCGTACATTTTATTAAGCTCATCTAAATATCTATGGATTTGTATAAAGTTTTCATCGTACGACCCTAAACCGATATTTTTAAGGTTACTTAAATGGTAATAGTCAGCCTTAATGGTCAAGTATCGCTTACGCATTTCACGCTCCTCTAGTGCTATTTTCCGCCATTCATCAATGTATGATTTATTGCTTATAGAGAAGAATCGCTCAGGAAGGAGCGTAACTCGCTTCGTTTTAAGATTCCTATACTCATTATTCGATAGATAGACACAATCTATATACAGCCAATATACTTTTTTGTCTGTATTGTCTACGAAGAACCATAACATAGGTTGGACATCTTCGCAATAAGCAAGGGTACTGGTTGGACAGTCAAACTTTAAGTCATTATTATCATTGAGCGTCTTGACTTGCACCTCAATCTTCCCGAGTATCCGGCACTCGTCATCATAAATTGTTACAGCGCCGTCTGTGTTGGGAGTTTTATCATTCTTCTGTAGGTTCGGAATTGCTACGCCATGTGTGGATAAAATATGCTCAACTAACGAGACTGACTGTATATCTTGAATCGCAGACGATGAGTCTACGGCTGGCGATGCGGTATATTTACCCTTTCGATTCTTGATGTGCTCCATGGTGGCTGCCTTACGTTGTTATACTATATATTATAACATAGCAAATCTACTCTCCCTCTAGAAACTTTGTTAACGCTGAACAAACCACGCCCGACCAAACAACATATTCGACTGTCAAAATTAAAGTATATTAAATAAAATCCACGTCATTATCCCAGGCAATTGGCTTATTCGCCAATTTTTCGTTAAGATCTGCTGGAAAATTGTTCGATAAGCAAATATTGGCCGGGATAGTATAGCGTTGTCGGACTTCGGCAAGTTTAGCTTTGTCATCGCATTTTGCAAGTTCTAGCTCTAGTGTGGTTGCTAGAAAGAATATTCTGTGATTTCCATCACCACAGAGAGTAAATGCTTCTCTTCATTGCTTGCAAAATCTAACGGTTCCATGTCGTCTAAGAGATGTTGCGCCGTATCTTTATAATTTTCCTGCAAGTGCTCGGTAGAACGATTACCGTACGTCGCAAAAGTGCCATTATAATAGTCCTGACATAAATATGACATAAAGCTTAGGAGAGTAGGTTGAGATTCACGAATTGCCTGTGAGTCAACAATGTCTTCGATATATATTTTGCCACGCGTGGTATTCGCAGAATTGAAGTTACGATAAATCTCCTGCGCTTCTTGTGATCCGAGTAATTTACGCGTAAGACCTGTCGGGATATTAACATAACCAAGCCCATTTGCTTTATATCCTGTAGCATCTAAAAAGTCTTGGATGGGTTTACTTATCGAGGATGTATTTATATCGATCTCTTTGTTTGCATCGTTTAATTGTGGCTCAACCTGAAAAATGTATTCATCCTCTACGAATAGCTCATCTGAATATCCTGGAAAAGGGTTCTCCTGAAGAACTTCGTCTGCCATTCTTTACCAGGGGTTGTCTGTGTCTAGTATGTCATTTTAAAAATTTGGATTCATTTGTTTTTCCTTTTTGGATGTTACTAAAAAACTACCCCTCGCTCACCTTACCAAATCTGAAAACTATCACCTTCTACTCGTATTAGTTGATCGTCATTTAAGCAAATAATTGGCTGAGAAATACTGTAAAATTCATCTGGGGTTTCGTGAAGAAATCGGGAGAACTTTTGGCGCTTTTCGCCAGTTCGATTCCAATGAGGTTTGACTAGAAAATTCACTAATCCTAGGCCACTAAAATTCGTTAAATTTTTGGCTAGGTTCGGATCGCCACTCATGTATTGTTGATCATGGAGATCTTTAGCGCAAACTATTGCGCCTGCACTTTCGCCAATATAGGGAACACCCTTCGCTAGAATCTTTCTGGCAACTTTACTAAAATTACAGTGATGCATCTGCTCTAAGAGATAGAAGTTATTGCCGCCCTGCACAAAAATCACATCTCGATTATTTAATTCTTCTAAAACTTCTGCCTCAGTTTTTCCTGCAATATCATAATCAAAAACTTGCCAGCCTCGTTTTTGTAAAATTATTCTACCTTCATTGATCCAATCCTTCTTGTCGGATGGATGTAAATTCCCAGCCGTAGTGATATAGGAAAGCTGGATTTCCGTTGCGGGTTTTCCTAATAAAGCTTCAATATCGGTCATGATCAGATCAGCTACGCCGACCCCACGGAAACTGGAGGCTAAGTAAAGGTTCTGCAATGCGTCCTCTCTCAAAATGACGGAGAGTAGTTTTGGAAATTCTTTATACTTTGGCGATGCCCCGAGATTAAAATGCCCTTGACCTTTAATAATAGTGAGTTTTCCACCCAACTTTGCGACCAGCTTTTGCGGCTCTTTCATGGGGACATAGGGATCATCATCGGAATGTAGGAATATAAATTCATTACATTTTTGCCTTACTTTGTCGTAATCCACCTCAACATTTTGGAGATTTTTTAGCTTATCCCAACCTAGATCGGTGTAAAAACCGCTTACAAAAATCGCCTTTTTAATTCTTGTTCCTGATGGTAATTTTTGCAATAGCATTGGAATAAGAGCCGCACCGGCAGAGTGCCCGATGATGATAGTATTATTATCAAACTCGAATGGCGTGTTTTGGACAACATATTTACTCCATTCTTCGCCATTTGGTAATGCTGCATTGGGTAAAGATGGAGCATAAACTTCAAAACCACGTTTAACCAATTGCTGTTTTAGCCATGGTATCCAGTTGCTTTCATTACTACCATCCGTGCCATGCAATAGAATTGCCCTCATAGAACCTCCTAATTTTTATCAGCATAGCATATACTAATAAAATATCAAGCTAATAAAATTGGGCACCACTTTTTTAGCGGTACCCAATAAAGAACTTTTGGGATTTTAATAGGTTTGTTTTTTAGTTTTATATTTTTCTCGCTTATGAATATTAGTAAAATATCGACAAGACAGATCGCTAATAGCATACGACTGTTCTTGATTCCGACAAGCATTATATTTGCAACAAGAAGGTATATGATTAAACCTATTAGTAGCGTTATCATCTTTTTGTGATGTGAGCGTTTTTCTTCGGCTCCTGCGCGGGCTCTAAAATGTGGATTTAGCCACATATTTAGCCCGTAATTGCCAATAACCGAAAGAATACCGCCTCCGACACACGCAAAAGACCAGACTGTACAAAATAGTTTCGTCTCCGACAGCGATAATACGCCAAAAGCTACTTTTCCTAGCTTTGCGTATAATCCGAGCGTTACAGCTCCCAGGAAAAATGCAATTGCAGCAATTTTCTCTTTGCCTCTCCCGCCCATTTTTACCACCTCCTTCTAGAGAGAAAACATCCAAAATCTATCAAAATCCCAGACATATCGCCCATTTTTGCGACTGCCTATACTTCTATTTTATCATACTTTATTAAAAAAGTCAATACTGGTATTATGGAGTGAGTCCGCCTAAGGATGTTGAGACTAGATAATTTATGATACAATACATGAAAAGGAGAGCTAAAATGAATTTCATATTGACATTATTGATTGGGGCGATTGCGGGGGTTATAGATGTATTGCCAATGATTAAGATGAAGGTCGATAAATATTCCTGCGCATCAGCGTTTGTATATTATATGATCGTACCGTTTGTTATTTTTGGGGTTAATTGGTTTGGTGATCTATGGTGGCTTAGGGG
>CARSRA010000003.1:13881-45889 GCA_949063825.1 uncultured Candidatus Saccharibacteria bacterium | reverse complement strand
CCCCCCCCCCGCAAATTCTATTTTACTCAAATCATCCCAAGAAGTTACATTATCTCCAGTGGCATGAGAGTCTAATTCGTTATCTGCTGAATGACCAAGGGAATTAGGCTCCATTTTTCGCCCCTTTCATCTCTTTGAGAAGCTCTTCTGCGACCTTGATATCTTCAAAAACATGGGGGCCATCCGCCCGCAAAATCGTCTTTTCGTGACCTTTGCCGAGAATCAAAACCAAATCGCCTTTTTTAGCCATCTCTAAAGCCTTTTTGATCGCCGAACGACGATCTAACTCTACAAAGAGGTCTTTATCTACCGTTTTACCGGCTCTCTTGGCACCTTTTACAAAAGCCGCAGCGATCAACGCTGGATCTTCGTCGCGTGAGTCGTCTTCAGTAATAATCACAACATCGCTCTCGCGACCGAGAATCGCTCCACGTTCCTCACGTGTCGACGGATCTCGTCGCCCCGCTCCACCATGCACCGAGATAATCCGCCCCGTAAAACTAGGGATCTTGCGATAGACTTTTTCTTTGGGGTTCTTCTTGGATTTTGCGACTTTTTTCGAATCATCATCCATTGCAGACTGGCCAGCATTTTTACCCACCGATTCAAATACTTTCTCTAGAGCATCTGGCGCGTGCGCATAGTCGACGATCACTTCAAAATCTTGGCCTTCGCGTACTCGCGTCATCCGACCTTCTACCGCCGTCAAGGATGTTATGCCATGCTCAACTTCTGCGTCTGTAAGGCCGATTCGCTTACCCACTGCGACCGCAGCCAGGGAATTATAAACATTAAATCTCCCAGGAATCTGCGTTTGAATTTTCATATCACCACACGAATATTCTACTCCAGCAGCACTGAGCTTTATATCTACTGCACGGTAATCACCCTGTTGAATACCATATGTAATTATATCACCAGGCGCATAAAGTTCCTCAAAATAACGCGCATTCTTGTCATCGTGATTCACGATACCGATATCGGTTTTCTTAAACAATTTGAGTTTTGCCGCGCGATATTTGGCGAAAGTGCCATGATAATCTAAGTGCTCATGTGTAAGATTGGTGAACACTGCCATTTCCACCGGAATTCCGAGTGTGCGCGACTGCATCAGCGCATGCGAAGTCACCTCGAGAACGAGAAATTCAGCGCCGGCATTCGTAATCGCCTTGATCCGGCGGTTCAATGTCCCTACGCGCTCGGTGGTCATATGCTCGAGCTGCTGATGAAGTGGCCCAGCATCAATCTGAGAAAGTTTTAATGGTTTAGCCCCGTCAGATTTTTTTGCCAGTATAACATCCTTCTCGTCACCATTCACGCCACCCCAAGCTACCGTCGTCAATAGACCAGTCTTAAGCCCTGCATCGCTCAACATTTTCCAAATCATAAAACAAGTCGTAGTCTTACCATTTGTGCCCGTCACGGCAATCACGCGCAGATTCTTCGCTGGGCGGTTGTAACGCGTCGCCGCGCCCAGTGCCTGTATATAATGCCACGGCCGCATCGCGGTGTTATAGCCTGGCACTTTCTCCAACTTACTCTTCAAACTCATGAGGTCATTATACTATATAAATATCAAATACTCTCCATCTTAGCACTCATCTATTGACAGTGCTAAAAATCTGCGTTACCATGGGGATATAAAGGAGTTAAAATGCAGTTAAAACCATTATCTGACCGCGTCATCGCAGTCAAAGAAGAAGCCACCGCAACTACTAAATCCGGTATCCTACTGGGTCAAGCCAAAGAGGCACCCGCTTACGCCACTGTCGAGTCAGTTGGCCCAGAGGTCAAGAATATCAAAAAGGGCGATAAGATCGTTTACAAAAATTATTCTACTACCGATGTTAAAATCGACGACAAGGATTATATCATTCTCAAAGAAGAAGATGTCCTTGCGACATTATAATTGGATTCAAATTAAGGAGTATTATGGCAAAGAAAATCTTTTATACTAACGAAGCTCGCGATAAAGTACTCGCTGGCGCAAAACAACTTTATGATGCCGTAAAGGTGACTTTTGGTCCAAAAGGGCAAAACGTTGTCATCGAAAAATCATATGGCGCACCAACTATCACTCATGATGGTGTAACTGTAGCTGAGGCCGTAGATCTTGGTTCTACCGAAGAAAACCTCGGCGAACAAATCGGTGCCAAGCTTATCAAAAGTGCCGCCCAAAAGCTCAATAAAGTTGCCGGTGATGGCACTACCACAGTCACCGTACTTACTTACAATATTCTCAACGAAGCTAACAAACTAATTGCCGCTGAGGTTAATCCTATGGAATTACGCCGCGGAATCGAAGAAGCTGGCGCTGAAATCATCAAAAATATCGAAAAATCAGCCGAAAAAATTGATGGCGATGATCAGAAAGTCGCTGAAGTGGCTTCGATTTCCGCTGGTGATGCCGAGATCGGCAAGCTAATCGCTGACGTAATTAGTAAAATCGGCAAAGATGGCGTAGTTACCGTCGAACAGGGCCAGGGCCTCGAAATGGAGCAAGAGATCGTAGAAGGCTTTACCTATGACAAAGGTTTTTCATCGCCATTCTTCATTACGGACACTAATCGTCAGGAAGCGGCATTTGATAAGCCATTGATCCTCGTGACCGACAAGAAAATCTCGAGCGCTCAAGAATTATTGCCGTTGCTCGAGCAATGCGCACAGGCTGGACGCAAAGACCTCGTAATCATCGCCGAAGAAGTTGAAGGTGAAGCTCTCTCGGTTTTGGTACTAAATAAGCTTAAAGGCGTGTTTAATACACTAGTTCTCAAGGCACCAAGTTTCGGTGATCGCCGCAAAGAAATCATGGAAGACATCGCTATCCTGACCGACGCGACCGTAGTTTCAAGCGATAAAGGTATGAAGCTCGAAGAAGTTGGCATGGAAGTGCTCGGTTCTTGCGGTAAAGTCCTTGCAACCAAAGATGAAACCACTATCATCAAGGGTGCAGGGAATCAAAAGGACGTAGAAGCGCGCATTGATCTGATCCAAAGTCAAGCAAAACTCGCAAAGTCAGATTATGAGCGCGAAGAATTAGAGAAGCGCGCAGCCGCCCTACTCGGTAAAGTCGCCGTAATCAAAGTTGGTGGCGCTTCGGAAACCGAGATCGACGAAAAGAAATTCCGCGTTGATGATGCTGTAGCCGCAACTAAGGCTGCCCTCGCCGAAGGAATTGTCGCTGGTGGTGGCGTAACACTAGTCAACCTTGCCGCCAAACTTAAAGCGGAAAGCGACGGGGCAAAAATCGTCAAACGCGCACTCGAAGCTCCGTTTGTGCATATCATGGAAAATGCTGGGCTCAATTCTCAAGCTCTACTGGCGGAAGTCGAGAAAGCTAAGCCGGGCTTCGGCATTAATGTCATGGAACCAGAAAAAGGTCTGACTGATCTCAAAAAAGCTGGCGTAATCGACCCAGCCAAAGTAACTAAAGAAGCCGTGCAGAGCGCTACTAGCATTGCAGCGACTGCTATTACTATGGGCGCTCTGATTGTTGACGTACCAGAAAAACAACCAGCAGCCCCAGCTCCAGATATGGGCGGAATGTACTAGATATATCGCAAATCCTAAAATAGCCTCCACTCGGGGGCTATTTTAATTGGATGGTTTTTGTTCGGTATATGGATCAGTTTATGGATGATAAGCATTGTGGCTACACATAAAAGAACCTCCCAAATGGGAGGTTCTTGATTTTTTGCCTGTCTTTACAAGCTCATTTCGTCAATGCTATTGATCAGATAAAGTAGGGAATCAGCACGAACCTTGTCATCACGAATCTGACGTGCGGCTTCATAAGCTGGAGCAATCACTGCCTTATCGCGCATAGTCGTAAGCATTTCCTGGTAAAGCAAGAAGCGCTTTTCTGGCTCAACTTCAACACGATCCATGATCGGGAAGAGCTCTTTTAGGGCAGCTTCCTTCACCTTAGAAATATCGGCACCGTAGCTCATTGGGCGACCATAACTTGCCGGCATCCCTGCAGGCATGCTTGATGGCATCTGCGGCGCCATTGTTGGCTGTGGAGCAGCCATTTGTGGTTTCGGTGCAGCTGCTGGTGCTACTGGCGGCTGAGCCGGAGCTGGATTCGCAGCTTTCGGAGTCTGACCAGTATTCTTCTGGGTGATCTCATCGATTGCCCGCTGCAAATCGTTGTCTTTGTTGCGGTTTTGGTTCATAGTTTCTCCCACCTTATAATATTATTTACCTAACGTATATTTTACATTATATCACACTTAAACTTAAATACGCAAGAATTTTATCAGTCTATCGAGTAAATCCATATGTACTTCTTCCATTGGTAGACGTAAGCCCAACGCGTCAATGATCACTTCGCCCTGTGACTGCGGAAAATAAACTGTAACGCGAGGCGAAAAACGCTTGCGTGGCGTAAGTACGATTGCAAAATGACCATTCTCCTGCAAAAAACCGAAAGATTTAAAATCATCAAAACTACGAAAAATATTTCCTTCTGTGAGTCCTTTGCGCGTGAGGGAATAATGAATTATCCGTGGCGGACGAACCGTATAGATAACAAGGGAAATCGCACTTAGTAAAATTACTATCAGGAAGGTCCACCATTGCATTAATACCGCTATCCCGCAAAGAACAATAGTCAATGCCGCCAAACCAACATACCACCAACTAGTCTTATCGCGCACGATATATTCCTCAGCTTCCCAAGAAATCGACTCTGGAATCTGTCGCTGCATTGAGGTCTTTGATACCATAATCACATTGTAACATATTATTGATAAAAACTAATAGAAAAGCGTCGAGGACACGACACTTTTCTATTTAATGACAGCTGAACCGATGGCTTATTTGAATACACTCGTAAGCACAAAGTTAACAATAGCAAAAGCAAGAAGAGCAATGATTAGACCAACTACACTATAGAGGATGGTATTGCGAGCTTTAGTAGCTTTCGCAGCATCACCCTGTGAGGTAGTGTATTGGATACCGCCAAGGATAATCATGATAACTGCAACTACGCCAATAATACCGAGGACGACGTTGATCACGCGATTCAGGTACCACATCGTAGTCTTACGCTCGTAGACAATCTGACCGTTTTCAACCAAACATTTACCGTCCTTGTCTTTAGTGCAGACTTTATTACCATCTTTATCTTTAACATAATCATCGTCTTCAACGCCACATTCACTCTGAGTGTTGATATAATATGGACGCTTAGCACTTTGATAGCATTTATATCCCCTCACGGCGCACCCCTCAGTGCCAGGCTTACATTTCGCTGCCTCACCTTCAACTTTGATGTTTGCCGCCTCATCGCTAATCGGATCGCCGAAGGCAGGCTGGGCCCGCTTACTTTCCGCCAAGACCGGTGTCGGGGTGACAACTACCGCGCTAAAGAAAGAGACTAATAAAATTAGACCCCCCCCATAAACCTTTCTTTCCAAACACAATTTTACCTCCTTAGATTTAGTGTTATATGCAAGCTTAGCACCTAGGCGTCAAGCTAAAAAGATCAAATTAACCAAAGACCCCCGAAAGCACGAGATTCACGATCGCGTAAGCTAAGAGACAAATCGCGAGACCGATGACCCCATAAAGGATCGTGGTACGCGCCTTAACGGATTTGCCAGTATCACCTTGAGAAGTGATATAACCAATACCGCCAATAATGATCACGATCACTGCCGCAATCCCCACAAAAGTAAGCCCGAGATTAATAGCACTCTCGATCTTACTAGTAACCTTGCTGGCAGGATCATCTACCGTTACAAGATCGCACTCGGCGAGATTATTTTTGGTTCCGCCAGCATTCGCCGTACCCGCTGGGCAGGTAACAGCAAAAGCTGGTGCGCAAATCGCTGTCAAAGTAAGGCTAAAAACTGCGATCAATACGGCTAGAAATTTTTTCATATTACCTAAAATACACTCGTAAGCACAAAGTTAACAATAGCAAAAGCAAGAAGAGCAATGATTAGACCAACTACACTATAGAGGATGGTATTGCGAGCTTTAGTAGCTTTCGCAGCATCACCCTGTGAGGTAGTGTATTGGATACCGCCAAGGATAATCATGATAACTGCAACTACGCCAATAATACCGAGGACGACGTTGATACCAGTATTGATACGGGTCATCACACTCGAGCCAGCATTATCACCGGTAGTATCAAGATTACAGTCAGCGTAAGTATTCATGGGCTGCCCAGAATGTTTGGTACCTTTTGGGCAAGTAATAGCTGTCACGTCTTGTGCTGGTATGGCGAGCAATTCCACCATACCGCAAACCATTGCGAGTCCTACTAATAATAGTTGCTTTATTTTTTTCATAATCAGAGTCCTAGGCTGTAGCAGGCGCAAATACACTGTTGAGAACGAAGTTCACGATCGCGAATGCCAAAAGTGCGATTACAAGACCAACCACACCATAAAGGATGGTATTGCGAGCTTTAGTAGTCTTTGCGGCGTCACCCTGAGAAGTAGTATAGCTGATACCACCAAGAATAATCATGGCAACTGCCACAAAACCAATTACACCCAAGACGACATCGATCACAGTATTAAGGACTTTCATCAAATCATCCTCTTTATTCGCGATGCCACCCTTGCCTTCTGAACACTGCGTATAAGAAGTACCCCATGTTGAGCCATCTGGACAAAAACCACCTGCCAATGCCGGTGAAACCATCGCTACGCCACTGAGACCAAAAACAGTCAAAACTGTCGCAATAACACTTAGTGTTAGTTTTTTCATTAGAAATTCTCCCTTTTCTATTATTTCTTGATTCTATCATACCGCAACATGAGACTTTTGTCTAGGGATTTTTGCTTACGTCAAAGCTTGCCAGAAACACCGATATTCTCGGTCACCAGCGCCACAATGGCGTAGGCTAGCAATGCTACGATCAATCCTACTACGCCATAAATAATTGTATCGCGTGCTCTTTTGGCCTTACCAGGGTCCCCCATACTTTTAGTATAAAAAACACCACCGATAACAATCATGACTATCGCCGCTACACCCACAAAACTCAATACAACAGCAATCCAAGCGTTGATCACTGTACCGACGGTAGCCTTCTTTTGTTCATCCTTGCAACCAAGGACTTCCTTCATTGTTGCGTCAGCATCATCACATACATTTTTTGCCGCATATGCCGGGGAAGGGACAGACACTAGGCCAATCCCACACAGTAGCATCGCGCACACAGTCAAAATCGTCACAAATCGTCGTTTCATGGATTCAGTGCTCCTCCGGTCGTAGTAAGGATCAATGCCGTAAGTAGTCGCGCCACAATCACAATCACTAACCCAGCAATCGCCGTAATCAAAGTACGAGTTCCTTTGGCGGTCTTGCCTGGATCGCCTTGAGAGAAAATATAATCAAATCCGCCCTTGATAATAAATGCAACTGCAATTAAGCCCGCCATCGAATAGGCATATTTTAAGATATCCTTGAGCATATTTCTGCTAATTTCGTCTTGATTAATCTCCCCACTAAAGAAATCTGCACCAAGCACCGCCGATACAGTATTGATCACCACGGATGCACTGAGGGCAATCGTCGTACCAATCACTGCCGACATTAAAGTTTTCATGCCTTTAGCCATCTTGCCTGGATCGCCCTGAGAAGAGAGGTACTGATAGCCACCATAGATAATCATCGCTAAAGCAATATAGCCAACTACGATCGACAAATCAAAAAGAACATTTAACACAATCGTCCAGATGAATTTTGCTAGCTTACCATCGCCTTTTCCCGGCTTCTTAATTTCGACATTTTCGCCACTACCATTACAGATACCGTAATACCATGGTCGCAATCCAAGTAAAGAGCCACCACAATCCGAAGCAGCCGCCATTGCCTGAGCCGGAGACGCTACTAGACTACTGAAGGCGATCAAAACCCCACTCAAAATCGCTAACACTCTGCGTTTCATACTCTGATTTTAACATTATTCTGACAAAAAACCAAGTTTTTCTTCGCTACACACATTTTTTAGGATCCTCTTACGGAAAATAAACATAAGATTATTGAAATATAAGCAATTTTACATAAAAGTACTTGACTAAAAAGGTTATGTGTGATATAATGGAAGTATAGGTCTATAGTAGGCCAATTTGGGAAGGGTGAAAATGAAGAAATTAACCGCTAAGCTTTTGACAGCAATATTACTAGCGCTCGGGCTACTCTGCGCTGGTAGTTTTGTGCTACCTTCGGATTCACCTTTTGTCGCTAATGTTTATGCTGACCCCGTACCTGACGAAACAGAGACCCCATCAGATCCAGAAGATCCGGAAGTCGGACATCCAAACGGAGACCAAGATGGAGATCAAAACGAAAATCACGATGAAGACTCCGAGGAAGAGGGATCAGAAGAACAGGAAACTGAAGGCGAGGCGACGAAAGACGCCTGCCAAGAACAAACCGGATCATTATCTTGGATTGTCTGCCCAAGCAGTAGTGTAATCGCTGGCGCAACTGACATGCTCTATAACGCCATCAAAGATATGCTTGAGGTGAACCCGATTGCTATGGGTAATAAATCGCCAATCTACCTGGTTTGGAAGTATTTACGCGACTTGACCAATATTATCTTCATCATCTGTTTAATCATTGTAATCTATTCACAGATAACCGGACTTGGGGTACAAAATTACGGTGTCAAACGGATTCTACCGCGCTTAATCATTTCTGTAGTTCTCGTGAACTTGAGCTTTTTGTTCTGCGCCCTCGCGGTCGACGTCAGTAATGTAATTGGCGAAAGTCTGCGTGGAACTTTTGCGACTATCAGTGAACAGGTGCTGGAGCATGCTGAACTCGGCGAGGCAGTCAAGAATTTTAGTCTTTCAGATTTCTTAGTCACCGTATTGTCTGGTGGTACCATAGTTGGCGTCACAATTAGCGCAATCGGTGGGGGTCAATATATATTCTTTATGCTCCTGGTGATATTAGTTGGTGCAGTGGTAGCGGTAATCTCAGGCTTGATCACGATTGCCGCCCGTCAAGCTTTGATCGCATTGCTAATTATGATCTCACCGCTAGCTTTTGTCGCATATCTACTTCCTAACACTGAAAAATGGTTCGAGAAATGGAAAAGTCTCCTCTTTAGAATGCTGGTTTTTTATCCGTTATTTAGCTTCCTATTTGGCGCTTCACAGGCAATTGGATATACTCTAATCTTGGCCGCTAAAAATGGCTACGGGATCATCCTTGGTGTTGCAGTGCAAATTTTCCCACTATTCTTCGGCTGGAGCTTAATGAAGATGTCGGGTACAGTACTAGAAGCAATCAATCGTGGAGTACGGAAGGTGGCGTCGCCAATTCAGCGCGGGCTTACTGGCTGGGGACTCAGCCATGCTGAGCAAAGTCGCCAATATCACATCGCGAACTCAACTTCACCAGGCGCCAAATTACGACGCTACCTCGACTATCGTCAAACCCTGCGTGAACTAGATACCAAAAATTCCACCGACACCCGACATGATCGTGCTCTCGAAGCAGCCTATAAAACAGCCTCTTCTAGTCGTGGCCACAACGCGGATGGTAACTTACACTGGGACCCAATAGCTAATCGCTACACTCAAAATGCTAAAATGTCTAGCCTCTACCAAACCCGCGCTAGTACTGCTGAAAGTGCCTATAAAAATACCTTGACGGCCTATGGACGAATCTTCAGTAACAGTAGCGCTGCATCACGTCTCTCTGAGGCTCACGCCGAGGCTTACAAAGATAATATGGCACAGCAGTTTTTGACCGCAAACGAAGCTCAGGCTGACCAAGATTACCTACTCGGTCAATACCTCAAAGCACAAAATAATCAAGAGAAAGACCCTTACGAATTTAACCGCTTAGTAAAAAGTGCGGCTGGTAGCCTTGGCCACACTGGTGAATCGTCAATCATGGGTCAAGTAATTATTAATAATGCCACCACTGAAAGTCGTCGTCGCACTGAGGCACGTGTTATGATCACGAAATTCGGGATCGACAAGCTAGCCTTCCGCGGGATGACATTGGATACCGAACATATTAACGATAACGGTATCGAAACTGACGAAAACGGCTACGAAATCCAAGATGATCAATACCGTATGAAAAATGGTTACACCCATCGTAAGTGGAAGCACTATATTGGGCGCCATAAGACTACCGGAGCTGAAATTACTAAAGAAGAGTACGATCGGCTCGATCCAATTGAGCGAAGTCAATACACTAAAGTAAAATACGTCGATATTAAAGATGATAACGGAAACATCGTACAACGAGTATTCGATGACGATGCTGGGTATATGAAGGAACTCCTAAACGACACTATTGCAATCGGTGACCCAATCAACGACCGTTACTTAGCTGAGATCGGTGTCGCCCATGCTAATAGCGAAAAAACTGGTATTTTACGTAAATATCACAGTACAATTGCTAACGCAATTAACTCAAGTGGCTACGGTGAGCATAATGCCGCCGATTCAATGATGGTCACTTCTCAGGCTAATTTGGGTTATATCACCTCTGCTGCTCAGCTTTCGATCGCTCAATTACAAAGTATCGGCGTAGCCGTAAAACCAGGTAAATTCCTTCTGAACGATGCTAACTTCATCAAGAAATGGGCACGGATTATTCGAGCAACCTACGGATTGGAAGGTCCGAACGGCGAAAAACCCGAAGATTTCAGCTATTTCTTCCCAGACGATGAGCTATATAATTATCGTAACGTTAACGCCCACGATCTACCTGGCTTACGTCTCGAAAACATTACCGATGATGACGGTAACGTAATTGGCAAGAAATGGGTAGAAATACCGCCGGAAAAATTGTCAGAAATGACTTATGATGAGGTCGTACAGGCACGCAAAGATTGCTTAAAGCACAAAATCATTCCAAAGAGTATCTCTAGAATGATTGGTATCACTAACCGTGAGTTCTCACCAGCAGTCATAGATGCTCAAAAGCCAGGAACCCTAACTGAGCTGAAAGATCTTGTCCAAACCTTAATCTCAGTTGATGAATACAACTCGAATGAAGATGTTGCATTCGAGAATCGACCGGATGGCACTATGGATACCTTAGTATCAAAAGCCGATAGACACGCGCTCATGAGCATATATTCTGATATAGACAGTGGAGCTGGTGGAGCTAGAGCCAATAGAGCTGGTGGAAACAGTGGGAATAGTGGAGCTAATAGAGCCAGCGGAACTAATAGGGCTGGCAATCGTAGCTCTGGCGCCCCTGGTTCAGCACCCAGAAATGTAGCTGGCAGTAAGTTCGTCGACAAAATCTACCGTAATATGAGCCTACAGGATGATTTTGATAGACGTAATGATCCAGCCGCAAATGAAATAAGTATAAGAGAAATTTTCATGCTACATGCTGATGTAGATGAAATTAAGCAACTAATATTCTCCCTCTTTAATGAGGCCGAAAAACTTCAGAATTATGCTGATCGTAGTCAAGAGATTTTCGATGAGCATCTTGCAGACTTCAAGCCAGAGTCTACCGAGGACGGCATTGATAACACCGTAAACTATTGGCAAGAACTAGAATCAGTTCTACATGAAATTGAACAGGATCTTATCGATTTGGTTCATCAAGCTTACGCCACCAAGTAACTTGTATCTACTAAAAATCTCCACTGTCAATAATTTATATGCTATAATAGTAATAATATGGCGACATACAAAGTCCCGCAGGATGTGGAGGCGGAAGACAAGTTACTTGGGCCGTTTACCTTTAGGCAGTTTATTTACCTAATGGTGATTTTCGGCTGTGTCTTGCTAGCAATTGCACTTTTTCAGATTTTCCCGCTTTTAGCGATTATCCCAGTCCCGTTTATAATCTTTTTTGGCATCTTGGCTCTACCGATTAAAAAAGACCAGCCGATGGAAACCTATCTTGCGGCAGTCCTACAATTCCACACAAAGCCCAATCGACGTTATTGGACGCCGGGTCAGAGCGAGTCGACGATCCTCATTACTGCCCCTAAGATTAAAGAGCCTTCTAGGAAGCGTAATATTTCCCGGGATGAAGCGAGTCATCGCCTCTCATTTCTCTCTGAGATTATTGATTCCGAAGGTCATGCCATAAAAAATGCCAACGCTACCATGAAGGATGACTTTTATGCCGAAGCATACAACACTACGGATATGTTTGAACGGGATAATAATTTCGGTTTTGGCAATCGGATCGCCGAACAGGAGCAAGAACGCCGCGAAACGGTGATCAATCGTATGCGCAATGCGATTGAAAACTCCGAGAATGAATACCGTAGTACAAACGGAGAGCTCAGTACTACAGTGACCCCAGCTACAGTTACCGGTGAGCGGGTCTTGCAGCCTGGCATCACCACACAACCTGCAGAATCTGCAATTGTCCAGCCACTAACCAATCCAACTCCACCCCCGGTTAATGAACGTGGTGAAACTGCTCAACAAGAAGCTGATCGTATTCGCAAAGAAAATGAAGGGGAAATATATGTATCATTACACTAGGGAGTTAACCTTATGAATCCACAAATTAATCCAAACGCAGCACCTTTGCCACCAGCACCAGGTACGCAACCGACTGGCACTATGCCACCGGCAACCCCCGGTATCCCGGTAAACCAGCAGGCTCTAGGCAATGCTGCTATTGCAGCTAGTAGTCAACAACCAAATATCATCAATGCAAATCCACCCACAGTTGTTGAGGATCCAATTTCTACTCAATCTACCTTGCAAATCTCCGAATTGAGAGACGGTATTGTAATTATGAAAAATGGCTCATTCCGCGCGGTTGTGGCCTGTCAATCAATCAACTTTGATTTAATGTCGAACGCTGAACGTGAAGGCGTAGAATACAGTTACCAAAACTTCCTCAACTCTTTAACATTCACAGTACAAATTTTAGTGCGCTCCCAACAAGTTGATATTGGGCCATATATCGATCAGCTCAGTAAGTTACGTCGAAATAACGACAATATGTTACTAGGTGTTCTAATGGATGATTACATCAACTTTATCGCCATGCTTTCTCAAGAAGCAAACATTATGGATAAATCGTTTTTCGTCGTAATCCCATATTATTCTTCCGCGGATGCAGAAAAACTGCTTACCGGTACTAAAAATATTTTCCGTGGCCTCAAAAAGCAGGCCCCCGAAGTAACTCGTATTAATCGTGATACTTATGATAAGGCCGTCGACGAATTAAATAATCGTGTCGAAGCAGTTATCTCTGGTCTTTTCCAAATCGGTATTCAATCTGTCCGCCTCAATACTAGACAGCTCAGCGAATTATTCTACAATTTCAACAACCCTGATACCGCCGTCCGCGAACCTCTAGTCGATTTTAGTCAACTGGCGACAACTTACGTACGTAAAGGAGCACCACAAAATGGCCAAAGATAAACGAAAATTAACCGCAGCAGAAATCGCCCTACGCTCACAAGCCGCCGAAGATGCTGAAATCCAGCAAGCGTTTGAGCAGGGGATTACTACCCTGCGCGACTTGATTTCGCCTAGTTCGATTGAGATTCATTCAAGCTACTTCCGTTTAGGCACTAAATATGGTCGCACAATATATATATATGGTTACCCACGAACACTTTTTACAGGCTGGATTTCGCCATTAATTAACATTGATGAAGTGCTCGATGTCTCAATATATATTTATCCAGTCGAAACCGCTGTGATCATGAAAAACTTGCGCAAGAAAGTTACCCAGCTGGAAGCTAGCTATCAGGTAAACGCTGAGCAAGGGAAAATTCGTGATCCAGAGATTGAGGCGGCTATTCGTGATGCTGAAGAATTACGTGATCAGCTTCAAGTTGGTGCAGAAAAGTTTTTCCGTTTTGGACTCTATATCACACTTTGGGCCAACTCACTTGACGATCTCAACTTTGTACAAAATAAAGTTGAATCGATGCTCGGTCAGCAAATGATTTTCTCAAAAGTTGCAACTTCCCAGCAAGAGCAGGGAATGAATAGCACAATGCCACAATGCATGGACCAATTGCAGATCCGCCGCAACATGAATACTGGTGCGATTTCAACTAGCTTCCCATTCACAAGCGCAGACTTGACTCAGGAAAAGGGTATTCTATACGGCATCAATATGCATAATAACGGCTTAGTGATCTTCGACCGATTTAGTCTTGAAAATGCCAATATGGTAGTATTCGCTAAATCCGGTGCTGGTAAATCTTTTGCAGTGAAACTCGAAGCCGTACGTTCAATGATGATAGGGGCGGAAGTCTTAATTATTGACCCAGAGGATGAATATCAGAGATTGTGTGACGCTGTAGGCGGTAGTTATATTCGCCTCAGCCTTAATTCTAGCGTACGTATTAACCCATTTGATCTACCACGTGTTATTGATACGGAGGATGCGAATGACGCCCTGCGAGCAAATCTCGTCACCTTACATGGACTTTTCCGTTTGATGTTAGGTGGTTCAGCTGATCAAGCTGGTCTCACCGCCAACGAAGAAGCTGATCTAGACCAAGCCTTAATCGACACTTACGCTCGCGCTGGTATCACTAGTGATCCCGCTACCCATCAGTCTCCACCACCTACGATTATCAACCTGTTTGACACCCTACAGCATATGGGTGGATCTGGTCCACAACTCGCACAGCGCCTACGAAAATATACCACCGGGACTTTCGCTGGGGTTTTCTCACAACAATCTAATATCGATATTAATAATCCAATGGTCGTATTTAATATTCGCGACCTAGAAGATGAATTACGCCCAGTAGCGATGTATATTGTACTTTCGCACATTTGGAATGTAGTTCGCGCAGAACAGAAAAAACGTCTACTACTCGTTGATGAGGCTTGGCAATTAATGGAGTATGAGGATTCTGCGAACTTCCTCTTTAGCTTAGCTAAACGCGCTAGGAAATATTATCTTGGTCTCACTACGATTACTCAAGACGTCGAAGATTTTATGAGTACTAAGATGGGTCGCGCGATCGTGGCTAACAGTTCTATGCAATTATTACTCAAGCAGAGTGCTAGCGCGGTGGATATTTTATCAAATGTCTTTAAATTAACCGAAGAGGAAAAGAAGCGATTGGCTAACTTCCCAGTTGGACAAGGATTATTCTTTGCGGGTCCTAATCATGTCCATATACAGGTTATCGCCTCCGAAACCGAAGAAGCACTCGTCACCACCAGACCAGGAGGCGGCAAATAAATGGTCGCGCCCACCATCGTTAGTAAAGGTCAGTTGGCTTTAAACTCCTTGCGTAATGCGGAGGAATCGGCTTTGACTGGTTCTGACAATGGTGGAGCAAATAGTGATGGTGGGTTTTTCACCGGTAAAGGTAAGGAAACTGCCAAATTAAAAAAAGGTGGTATCCGAGGCAGAATAGCTGGAGCTTTAGTTATAGCGATGTTAACTGGCGGCGGGGTTTTCCTCGGTACCACAAATTCCATGCTAGCTCCAGCAATTGAAGCATTATATACCGAGCAAACTGATACGCAATATGCGTCTGCAGAACGACGTACCGTAAGACTCATGCGCTACACTACATCTGGTGATGAAGTGATCAAAGTTAACGGTTGGACTGGAGCGAAAAAATATGGCAAGATGTCAGGGAGTTTTAAGAAGCGACTCGCCGCCCAAGGTATTACAGTGGAAGGTAGTGGTAAGAATACTAAATTAGTCTATACCTTTGATACTGTTGGTGAAGATGGTGCTCCAACTACGAAAAGCACGAAGATTTCCGCCGAAGATTTTACCAAAACATATAATTCAAATAGTGATTTCCGTGAATCATTCCAAACCGCCCAGCGGGGAAGGATTGCTGGCTTCTTTGATAATACCGCAACTAAAGTTCTCAAGAAACTTGGTATTTCACGTAATCTTTTTGATAAATTTAAAAATTCATCCGACACTGAAGCCAATGCAAAAAAATTTAGTGAAACCATGACCGACAAAATGGGTGGCGGTAGTTCTGATATTCGGCAAAAAGGTACAAATGAGGTCACTGAACCTGATGCTGATGGTAATCCTAAAACCGAAGTTAAAGACATCAATGCAAGTGAATCCGCAAAAAGCGAAAATATTTCTTCTGCAGACGCCGATACCAAAGCCAAGAATATGATTGATGGTGTAGCGAGTAAATTTACCGCTGTTGGTTCTTGGAGTTGCACTGTAACTCGAGTTTTAAGTATGGTTTCAGTCATGGTGGCGGCAAATGAAATCTACCAGTCAATCAATTTCTTTATGGGAATGACTGAAAATATTAGTAAGATGAAGGCTGGTAGGGGTGACGAATCGGCTGTCAATGAGGTATTAAATTTCTTATCCACCCCATCAACCACCGAGACTACTAAATATGGTAAATTAACTATTACCGACTCCGGTGACTCCGGATCAATCATGGGTGGAGATGATGTCGTCAAACAAACTGGATCGCCACTTGAATCTAATGGTATGCAAATGATTCTCGCCGGCGCAGCGCTTAGTAGTACAGAAAACAAATTGTTTTCCCTAGAGCGTATTAATAATGCTTCTTCCTCACCTGAGGCTGAACGTTCTTGTATGGCGGTGGATGGTGTTTCAGCACTCGTGTCAATCAGCACTACTCTCGCTACACTCGGTACTAGTGCTATCGCATCTACACTCTGGTCAGCTGTCAAAGGAGCTGCCGCATCTATTGCGGTATCAGTAGCACTCAGCTTTATTGTTCCCACTATCGCAAAAACTCTCTTCACCAATGCTTTCGAAACTGCATCAGGTATCCCAGCAGGCGCACTTTTTACTAAAGGTGCCTCTGCTACAAATACTCGTCTAGGACGCAACGCCAGCGGTCAATCCCTTTCTTCTAAGGAAGCTGCTGTAGCATATAATAAAGTAAACCAAGAAGTCATTGCTCAGGATGCAGAAATTGAACGCAAAAATCATAGCCCATTTGATATTAGTAACAAAAATACCTTCCTTGGTAGCATCGCTTATAGCTTATTACCACTAACTACTAGTTCGAATTTTGCGAATCTATCTTCATTACTTAGCACTACATCAAAATCGCTTAGCACATTAATGAATCATGGTGTAAGTGCTGCCGGGGAAAATACTTCTTATATGACAAAATTTGGTAATTGTGAGAGTCTCGCTAAGATTGGTGCAGTAGGGGATAATTACTGTAATCCGGTTACCTCAACAGACGTATCTACAATCGATATAGACCCAGGTAATGCGCAAT
Organism: uncultured Candidatus Saccharibacteria bacterium; assembly: GCA_949063825.1. Classification (GTDB taxonomy): domain Bacteria; phylum Patescibacteriota; class Saccharimonadia; order Saccharimonadales; family Saccharimonadaceae; genus Nanosyncoccus. The sequence continues at coordinate 28,731 of CARSRA010000003.1, read as the reverse complement.
ATCAAGACGTAATTAATAAAGCTATGGAACCCGAGAGTTGTGATGAAAATGGCGATGGGTGTAAAATTAAAAAAGGCTCTGATTTAGCAAAATATATTTCATATTGCGCGAATCGTGATTCACCATTCGCAGTGGTTGATCAAAATATCCTCGGTGATCTCCAAACTTCTGGCGGATTAGGATCGTGGCGAGGAATTGTTGGTGCAATCCCGCTCGTTGGTGATGGCCTTGACCTATTGGACGCTGCACAAAATGAAGACAATATGCCTTGGGCAACCGGAGAACGCTGTGGTAACACTGCTAACAATTCCGTTTTTTGGGAATCAGAAGGCAAGTATTACCAACGTTATGTTGAAGATATGCGTCTACTTGAACAATTTGGATCATTTGAGGGGGATACGAACCCAATCACGGCCTACACAGAGGAATATGAAGCTGAACATCCGATTGACGATTCTTATATTGGCTATATGTCACTAATTTCAGGTCTACTACCGGAAAATGTCGAAACCACTTTAGCCTTCATTGAATACTTCCAATATTTAGACCAATATGATCCAACAGAACGTATTGCTATGACCGATCACCCAAGTGAAGTCGATGACAGTGAGACTATTATCGCTAAAGCTACAAACGATACGAAAGCTCCATTTGAAAGCGAGTCAGGTTTCGTGCAATATATTTTAGCGATCATCCGACCAAGTATTGTTTATGCTGATATTAGAAACCGGAATTACGCTGTATGAAACTAAAATATCGCATCAAATTAAGTTTAAGAGCAATTTTTTGGGGATTTTTAATTACCGCTTTAATAGTCACTTCAATCCCCCAATCAGTACTTGCTGATGGTGATATCACTTTGGATAGTGAGACTTCGCTAAATTTTTACCTCAATAATATTTATTATTATGACCCTGAAGGTGGATTAGGTAATATTTGTTCTCCTGGAGGAGGTACTACTGATAACTCCGTACCAAACGGTGGGGGTGGTAGATACGAAAAACTCAAGAATGTCGTCCGTCAATACGGCGAGTATGCTATGCAGCTACAAAAACAGTATGGATCGCCGTGGGAGGTTATTTTTGCTCAAATGCAAATGGAAAGCCAAACCGGTGAGGATACAAATCCAAAAGCAGTATCTTTTAATGTTGCAAAGCTTGGTTATTACAACTGGCTTGGTATCACTAGTCCCCGAGGTAATGTGGGTGATACGGAGCCATATATCGATGCGAAAGGTAGGTCCTGGGCGATGTTTACATCGGTTGAGAGTATGATGAATGCCTGGGCTGGACCACACCTGCTTCGTAATGGCAGATATAATGAAGCCTTTAAATACACAGATCCTGATAACTATAGTTTGGATAATTTTATCAACACAATGGTCCCAATTTATGCACCACCAGAGGATAATAATGATACTGTACGATATATTGAATTAATAAAAACTTTTATTAATGGTCCAATAACAGAAGTGCGCCAGGAAATGGGTTGGCCAACTTCAGCGGAATATGCAAAACAGGAAAATATTCCGATTGGTGGTGCCGTAGGGCTTGATGGTGAGATCACTAGCGATAGTCCTACTCTTGCCGCGGTTTGTGGTCCTGAGGCTGGTAACCTCACTTCATATGTCTTAGCGTATGCTTGGCCAGAATATCATGCCCCAAACTTTCTTGACATGATGCCAGATTATAAGGAAGCAGTCGATCGTCGTCTCCAACAAGGTAAATATGTTGGAGGTGGTAGTCACCCAGGTATAGACTGTGGTGGATTTGTGACAACCCTACTACAGGATTCCGGGTTTGATCCAGAGTATGGTGGAGGCGGATCAGTCCCAACTCAACATTCCTATGTTAAAGAACAAGGCTGGGAAATAATTAACGATATTAGTCAACTACAACCTGGCGACGTGGCTTTTAATGCTGATAATTCCCATACTTTTGTCTATGTTGGTAATATTAATGGGTTTGGTTCCGTCATTGCCTCAGCCTCATATAGTGGTAGAACTAACACTAATTGGCGTGCACCAATGGCAGGGAAGGAAAACATGAATAACGTAACTTGGTATCATAAAAGATAAGGATTATCGGTTGATATGGATTTTCTCGAACAATTTTTGCAAAAAAATCGCAAGGTAATCTTGATTATTTCTGCAGTCATTATCACTGGAGTTATTGGTTATAATATAATTGTTATGATTTCTCGAATTGGTAAAATCCCAGTTACTATCATGTATGCACCGTTTGATGCGGAAGTAAAAATCAACGGTAAAGCGTACCGAAACAATCAGAAACATTATCTTGATCCCGGCGATTATCAAGTAGAGGTTAGTCGCGAACATTTCCAAACCATGACACTGAATTATACCTTAACGTCCGGTACGGATGAAAATTATTTTATTGGTGGCTTATCGCCAAGTGATGATGAGGGATATGCGATTTCAAAAGAACATAGCAGGGAATTTAATTTAGTAGAAAGTATTGGTAGTATTGAAGCTGAGAATGAGGCGAAAAAGCTTTTTGAATCAGCACCAATAGCTCAATACTTACCAATCAACTTTAATATGTACTCAATTAGCTACAGTCAGAACGAAACGGGGAATTTCTTTATCGAGTTGATCTTAAAAGGTGGAATAGAATATAGTCCATCGGCCATAGCTACACTTTATCGGATTAACAATGGTGATGTTGACCCAGCACAATATGATATTGTGGTACGTGATTATAAAGATCCGTTCAAGAAATTCACTCCTAACACCGAGAGTGACCCAATAAAGTATCTTGCTACTGGTTATGGTTCATCGTTTATGGATTACAAAGTCTTAGAGAATCGCGTCGTTAAACAAGATGATTACTATGGTGTTTTAATCATACCGAGTAATATTGATCTTTCCGACAATAACGCCACTTATCCGACTTACCGCGCAATCCTAAAAAAGGATGACGCAGGTTGGAAATTGATAACTTCACCCTATCCGATCGTATCACAGTATAATGCGGCTGGAGTTCCAACTGATTTTCTAAATAAATTAAATCGTACATTCGTGGAACTTGATATTTAGTTTACATGATTTCCATAACACCATCACCCACCGAAGTCATAATTACCTGATTATCCTGAAAATTCCTAATCAAACATTTTTGCCTAGTTTGATCGAGTTCTGAAAAAACGTCATCAAGTAAAATTACTGGTTTATGATTTAAGATCTCTAAAATTAAGTCAGCCTCAATAAATTTCAGTGCCAATATCCCAGAACGTACTTCGCCGCGACTAGCTGATCCATCAGCCCCCACACCGTTAAAAATAAAATTAAAATCATCACGATGTATCCCAAAACTAGTATGACCAACCAACGAATCGATCCGATAATTATGATTTAACCGATCCAGAAAATCACTTTCAGTGCTAATTTCACTTTGATATTTCATTTTAATTTGATCTTGATTCTCGGCGATCGAGCGATAAACTTTTGTAAAATCATGATTAATCCGCTCAATATATTCACGACGATAATTAGCAATCTTAACTCCATAAGACCCCAACATAACATCCCAAGAAAACAACTCACCTGGCGATACATTTTCTTGTTTTAAGAGCTCATTGCGCTGTTTTAAAGCCTTAATATAACGATTTAAGGCTACACTATATGCATCCGAAAATTGGCCAAACATATGATCGAAATAATTACGACGACTAGTCGGACTCGACCCAATTAAATGTAGGTCATCTGGCTCAAATAATACTATCGGATATCTTGATTTGGGGGGTAACCGTCGAGATTTTTTGTCGCTAGTTAAAAACTCTTTTTTAGCCCCATCATACGTTACGACGGTTTTTCTACCATCATTAAAACCTAATTCAATCCGATAAAAATTCTTTTCCCGCTGAATAATCTCCCGATCTACCGCACGAAAACTTTTACCCTGCAAAGCTTCGTAAATTGCCTCGATAACAGAAGTTTTTCCACAACCATTTTTACCAATAATCCTCGTAGTGTTTTGAGTAAGTCTTAATTCAAAATCATGGTGACAACGAAAATTTATTAGTCTGAGATACTCTAGGATCATTTCATCCTTTTAGCGGCATTATTATATGGATATAGTTATCATTATTTACTGCTCTTAAAATAATCGGGTTTAAGTTGTTAGAAAATTTAAATTCAATCTTATCACCATAGATCGTACCAAGAGCATCGAGAAGGAATCTCGAATTTAAGGTGATTTTACCATCAATATCTACTTTAGTGTTAATTTTGGAGCTATTCTCTCCAAGTTCGTTCGCAACCGACGCAATCGAAAAATCCTGGTCTGTTTTATTGGCCAGACAGACAATTGACCCACCAACCTCACGCGCGAATAAAGCCGCTAGTTTAGTTACCCTAGTTAATTCATCTTTTTTAAGTTCCAAATTTACTTCTGACTCTTTAGGGATTAGTTGACGATAATCTGGGAATGATCCGTCAATTAATTTTGAGGTGATCTCAATATCACCAAAGCGAAAACGGATTTGAGACTCATCAATTAATAGCTCGACCTCTTCACACGCATCCCCCATTAAACCAACTACCGCCCTTAAGGAAGCAGAAGGGATTATTACTGAGACCGATTCACTGATTTTTTCCACTACTTTACATTCTGCTAGACGATAACCGTCGGTTGATGCAAAATATAACGCATCTTCAAACGTATTAAAATAAACACCTGTAAGTGCTGGTCTTGTAGTGTCATTACTCGCCGCTACCATCACCTGCGAAATCGCCTCTTTAAACATATCAGCAGCAATCTTAATTGTTACCACCTTTTCAGTATCTATGTCTGGTAATTCCGGAAAATCATCTGCTACTGTACCGTTAATGATTGAGGTATATTCACCTGACTTAATCGTAAGCTTTGTATCTTCACCCAATAATTCCACGTCACTACCACTAGGTAAATTACTTACAAAATCAGCAATTAATTTTGCTGGTACTGTGATCGTACCTTTTTCACTGCCAGTTGATGGTAGATAATTAATAATTGCCATATCTAAATTGGTTGTTACTAGGGAAACACGTTTCTCATCTACTCGAATTAAAACATTACTAAGAATAGGTAAGGAAGCTCTAGCTCCACCAGTAATTTTACTGACACTATTTAATGCTTTTGATAACTTATTCTGAACTAACTTTATTTTCATACCTCTCCTCTTTATTAATAAAAATAGTAGTTATAGTAGTAGGCTATGTGGAAACTGTGCAAAAGAATAATTTTACAGAGAAAAACAATTGCGGAAAACGAAGTGTAAAACTTTTCCACTGTTCGGTGTAAAATTAATTTTATCCACAATATTAGAACATAAAATCCACTTTTCCACTGTAAATCATAAAATAATCCACAACACATTCGCAGATTTTTGCGCAACATTTTACACAATTTATCCACAATATTAGAACATGAAGCAGCGTGTTTAGCGCGTAATTCATGACATAAAATGGCATAATTACAAATACAGTTATAATTATATTCTGAAATTATGTCAAATCTACCTCTATAACTATGCATAGATTGATTCCTTGATACTATTAATTTGGTCACGTAGATTGAAGTCTAACTTTAGATCGTTATCAATTTTCTTAATACCATGCATTACGGTAGTATGGTCTTTAACACCAACTTCAAGAGCGATCTTGGGAGTACTTAATCCAAGTTCTTTGGATAGTAAGTACATTGAAACTTGGCGTGCATTTTTGATATGACTCACTCGACTCTTGCTGCACATTTCTTTAACTGACAACTTATAGTATTTCGCCACTTGATCGACGATATGTTTTGGTGAGACAGTTTTAGTACGCGTGTTTGTGGTGGTACCAGCGTAGCCCTCATTAATTACTGCGAGTGGAGTCATACCTTTAAGGTCGGCAACAGCCAAGATATGACCAAGTTCACCCTCAAGCGCACGAACATTGGTCTTAACATTTTCTGCTATGTACTCGATCGCTTCATCCTCGATGAAAACTCCCTGATATTCAGCCTTGGAGCGTAAGATCGCACAACGATCTTCAAAAGTTGGCAATTGTAAATCAAAAGCTCCAGCCCATGTCAGACGCGATGCTAATCTTTCATCTACTGACTTAATTTGATCTGGTAATCGATCAGAGGTTACAATTATATGTTTATTGGCCTGATAGAGGCTATTAAAAATATCAAAGAACTCCACTTGTGATTGGTCTTTACCGATAATCATCTGAAAATCATCAATAATTAAAACATCAATCTTCATGAATTTTTGACGAAATTCATCGCCACCACCCCGATTATTGCGGATCGATTTAATGAATTCAGAATAAAAACTTGAGATCGGTATATAAAGCACGCGGAGTTTTGGGTGTTTTTCGGTGATGGCATTACCAATCGCTTGTACTAAGTGAGTTTTACCCAACCCTGGCCCACCATAAAGAAAGAATGGGTTATATTTTTCTCCGGGGTGTTCGACTATATTATTAGCCACACTAACAGCGAGGTCATTATTTGATCCAATAATAAAGTTCTCTAAGGTGTAACGAGGATTTAAGCCGGTAGATAATGGTTTGATCGTCGAGTTACGTTCGATATTTACCTTAATAGTTTGAGGTTGACTAGTGTGATTATTACGATCCTTAAGTGATTTTTTACCATTGATCATATCGTAACTTATTTCACGAACTTTAATGTCATTATGCTCAAATGCAGCCTTGATGACTTCAGAGTAACGAGATTGGATCTGTGAACGCTTAAAGATGTTTGGTACCCCAATCACGATCTTGCCTTCGTCGATAGAAAGCAATTCTACACCAGCAAACCATGTTGAAAACTGAGAACTCGAGATAGATTGTTCAATCTCATCTAGTACATTTCTCCACACATCCAACATCCGCCTCTTCTGACCTCCTTACTAGCCTTAGTATAGCAAAAACCGTCAGACTTTTCCACAGTTTCAGGGGTGATTTTTAATATGTTCTAGTGTGGGAATTAGTTAACTGGGGTGAGTTTTCCACAATATAAAAGCAAACCCCTAAAATATGGTGTGGAAAACTTATTGTAAAAAGTGGAAAACTGAGGTATACTAGAACAAGAATTTGAGTAAATAGAAAGCAAGAGGATATTTAAGATGCCAAAACGAACTTATCAACCGCATAAACGTCAGCGTAAAACCGAGCATGGCTTTATGAAACGAAACAGCTCGAAAACTGGCCAAAAAGTTTTGAAGCGTCGCCGTATTAAGGGTCGCGCACGTCTTATTGTCTAATGTTATCAAGAAGATATAGATTCCATTCACGTGGTGGGGTTAATTATGTTTATCGTCATGGTGAAACCATCCATAACGCTAATTTAGGTTTGATTTTTATGCCAAATCAGCGTCGGATGCGTCGTTTTGCAGTGGTAGTATCTAAAAAAGTTTTAAAATCTGCGGTTGGTCGTAACCGGATTCGTCGTCGGATCTATGAGGCGATTCGCCTTGAGGATGTGGAACAGTTTGTGCCCATGGATGGTATCTTTATAGTGCATAGTGCGAATTTTCTCAAAATTCCTTTTCGAGAAATTCAGGAGATTGTGCATGAGTTATTAGAGCGTAGTCAGGGTAATATGGTATAATAGAAATATGTTTGAGTTAATTGATATGGTGGTTGTGCGCCCGATTACAAATGTGCTTTTTGTAATCTACGGCTTGGTGGGTGACTTTGGTCTAGCAATTATCCTTTTTACGGTCTTGGTGAAACTCCTAATGTGGCCACTAGTAAAGCGCCAATTACATCAGACTAGACTTATGAAAAAGATTCAGCCCGAGCTAGCTGAAATCAAAAAGAATTGTAATGGTAACCGTCAGCTTGAATCATTACAGATGATGGACCTCTATAAGCGTAATAATATCAAGCCTTTCCGTTCGATACTCACGATACTTATTCAGCTTCCTATTTTTATTGCGCTCTATACGGCGGTGCGCGTTATGGTTTTACCAACAGTAAATGATAATTTATCAATTCGGGCTTACATGCCGGTGCGACAGATTGAAGGGGTGGAAGAGGTTATCTCAAAACAGGAAACTTATTTTAATGAAGTACAAGCTTACCAGCAGGCTGAGGAGGCTGGTCAGGAAGATTTAGTTCAGCCGACATATACTTTCCAACCTAAGCTACTTGGTCTAATTGATCTTGCGGCGCGACCGGGGTTTCGATCTTGGTCAGCGGTGGTGGCGCTGATTTTTGCAATTGGTTCAGCATTAATGCAGTATTTTATTGCTAGACAGCAAATGCCATCTAAGAAATCAGAAAAATCACGCACATTCCGTCAATTAATGAAGGAAGCTGCAGATGGTAAGGAGCCGGATCAAGCCGATCTTTCACAGGTAATGTCTACGCAAATGTCAATGATGATGCCGATTATGATGTTTCTAGTGATGGTAAATTTACCTGGTGCATTAGTATTTTATTATGGTATTAGCAATGTCTTAACTATTTTACAACAACGTTTAATCTTAAAACTTGATGCGCACGAAATGGAAGTAGCCGCCGATAAGAGATTAATTAAAGAATTAAAGAATATTGAAGAAGGGCAGGTGGTAGAGCCTACTCGAAATAAACATACTAAAACCAAAGAAAAATCTGGAACAAAAGTCACTAGGATCTCGGCTAAGTCGAGTCGTAAGGGGCATAAAAAGAAAAGGAGTTAAGTATGAATAAAGATGAATCAATCCGTTTCGCTACAAAATATTTAGAAGATCTATTATCGTTTTTTGGAGTTAATGTTGCGATCGATTCAACGATTGATGATGAAGTAATTCAACTTAGTATTCCATCTACTTCTATGAATTCACTTTTGATTGGTAAAGACGCTAATAACCTCCGTGCTTTACAGCATATCGTTTCCATGGCACTTGTCAGCCATAACGGTGAAGTTACTCGAGTAAATGTTGATGTAGCAGATTATAAGCGTCAACGTGCTGATCGTATCGCAGAACAAGCTGAAGAATGGATTCGTGAAGTACGTAGCACTGGTACATCAAAGATTCTGAATCTAAACGCTGCGGATCGTCGTATTGTACATAAGGTAGCACAGGACTATTCCGATATAACTACCCATTCCGAGGGCCAAGGGCGCGAGCGTCAATTACATATCGAAAAGAAAACCGATTAGTCTACTGGTACAAAAATTCAAGACTCCTTAGGTTACTAAGGAGTCTTTTGCGAATAACTATAACGTGAGGATAAATTAAAATATTATGATTATTCAGTTACCGAATCAGCAGCGCCAATAATGATGATATAATCACTGCCGGCGGCGCGTAGGGATTGTGGTAAGTTAGAACCGTCCTGGATATCTACACCATATTTTGTTGCTAATGCCTGCCCGGTTTGTGGCTTATCGGTTGTTAAGCTATATACACAGTATTTAGCTGTACACAAATCATTTGTGGCGTCACCAATTTTAATTACGTTGTATCCTTGTTCTTCAAGTGCGGATTGTTCTTGACTAGCAAGGCCACTTGTACCAGTGCCGTTATAAATTGCAACTGTAGCACCTTCACGCTTGACTGGATCACTACTAAACATTTTCGCAACGTAGGATTTGATTTCTTTCCAGTTCCCAGATCCGGCAGATGGTACTACGAAAGAAATACCATTAATTGTACTAGTAGTAACATAATAAACATTATTCTCATAATCAACTAAAGGAACTTGGCGAATATTATTAATGTCAAATCCGGAAATCAATCCCACTCCAGCTTTGATATTGTCGACTGAGAAGTTTGTACGCAAATTATCACCTAAAATATTCATAATATTGATTGCTTCACCTGCGCCCAGGCCATTATCGAGGACTTTTTGGATCATACCTTCGACAATCTTCTGCTGTGTATTGCCGCGCGTAAAATCGCCACCAGTTGTGCCATGACGCGCGCGAGCCAACCCTAAGGCCTGTTCGCCATTTACGGTCATCGGCACCCCAGCTTTAGCAACTGCATTGGTCCAGCCACGGTCATTAATATCTTCATCAAGGGTGATGGTAATACCACCTAGAGTATCGATAATGTTCACTAATGAAGCCCAGTTAATATGAGCATAATACTGAAAATCAATTCCTAGTATATTACCAACCTGATCCATTAGGGCTTGAGCTCCAGCCTCTTCATCATTTCCATCTTGATTAAAGCACCAATAGACTTCGTTGATCTTGCCAGCCGAGCATGCTTTAGAAACTTTCAGGTCGCGCGGCAAGCTTAGTAGAGCAACATCCTTGGTGTCTTGATCAAAACTAATAACCATAATTGAGTCGGTCAACTGGGCGCCATCATGTTTACCTTTACCACTAGAGCCGCTCATATCATAACCTTCAGTACCAAAAACTAAAACGTTTGTGCGACCATTTTCATCCTCATCAAAGGGTACCGTCTCTGAAACCATTGCAGAGATCATGTCCCACATCCCGGAATTACCGCCAGTGAGCTTGGAAATAATCCAATCCCCCCAAACAAAGACAACTACGGCCAAAATAATAATGATTCCAAAAATCGAAAATCCAATCCGTTTGCGGCGGCGTTTTTTGTATTCCTTAGTGCCTTTTTTGGGTTTTTCCTTTTTAGGTTTCTTTTTGGATTCTTGATCGTCTTCTTCGGCTCCAAATTCTGCAGCTAACAAATCATTATCTTCGTTTGTCCAGTTACCAGCGTCAAAATGTTGCGCTAGGATATCTTCATCGGAAATCTCAGTATTATTTACTGCATTGGTGTCTATTTCCCCAAGCAGAGACGACCAATCATTGTTTGAAGCATCTGTAAAATTAACCTCCATAGGGTCACGATAGCCGTGGGTCGGCTCGAGAAAATCATCCAAGTTTGGCTTATTGGTGGACGGAGAAGTAGCGCGCCTACGTTGTGGAGTTACATCCATTGCCATAGTGTTATTTCGGCGTTTAGGGGTAGACTGACGCACGTTAGTTCGAGTCGTCGGACGAGTACCAGAAACAGATCGCACTCTAGGCGATCGTGTAGCGAGACCATCAATCGTTGTGTTTTTCATTTGACTTTGTCCACATCCCTATTTATAATCTATTATAACATATGAAGACGAAATTGACCAAAAAACAAGCGCTTATTATTGATTTTATTCAGGATTATTCTGCTCGTGAAGGTGGGTCACCTTCTTACCGAGAGATAATGTCTGCTTTGGGTTTGAATTCAGTTTCGGCAGTAGCGGAGCATATTGATAACTTAGTAGCAAAAGGTGCCTTACGTAAAGTGCCTGGTGAAGCTCGCTCGCTTGAGGTGGTAGATCTTCGCCACCCAGAGACAGTTGAGTTATTTCGGTTATACTTGACTAGAGCTAATGAGGAGGAATCTGAGATTTTACGCCATGCAGCGGAAATTCTTGGTTTAGAATTAACACCCTAACCTCATATTATAGCACACATATGTATTTTTGTCAATGTTATTTTTAATCTTGCAAACAGGGAAAGATTTTGTTAAGATTTAGACAGGAGAAAATATGCCAAATCAAAACAAAAAACTTAAGCATCGCGTGCCATTTTACCGTCGACCGGTCGTGATTATATCAAGCTTGGTGGTTGTCGTTATTGTGGCGCTCGTAGTATTTATGATTGTTAAAACTTTAACCGCAAAAGATCGGGATACGGTTAATCAACCTACCGAAGAGACCTCAAATGCGCTTGTTTACAACGAAGAAGGCGATGGTGATACGGAGAATGATTTACCCCCCGAAGATCAAAAGGTAATTATGCAATATGAGGGTGAGAACCCGAACAATCTCGACCATTTAACCGGATTAATCACATATACTGAAGTAAAAGATGGTTCGCTTATGGCGATGGTGAGTATTGATCAATATCTTGGTAGCGGTACCTGCGAGGCTAATCTTAAGATTGGTGACCAGGTTGTAGCTGGCATAGAACAGCCAATCGAAGCTGATGCTTCGACGTCACATTGTGGGCCAATCGCGATCGATTTAACTGGGGTTGGTAGCGGTAAGTATCAGCTTGAAGTAACTCTTATGAGTGGTGGTAAAACAGGAACAATTACAAGTAATGTAGAAATTTAAGGAGTGACAAGGAGAATGAGGATAGATTTTATTGATAAACTAAAATCCGAGTTGTATCGGGCGCGGTTAGCGGTTTTTGTAGTATTTGCATTTTGTATGGGTGCGGTGTTTGCATTCTTGGCTACTAGTAACACTGAAAATACTAGCGCTACTACGGCTGGGTTTAAGCCGGGGAATATAATCACAGACTATATGATGTCTAATAGTAACACTATGAGCGTGGCGGATATCCAAAGCTTTTTAACCCGTAAAAATCCATGTGATTATCGGGATTATAATAAATATGTTTCGTTAATGAATTCAAGCGCCGCTAAGAACAAAGGTTATAGCTGGCATTGGGAAAATGGGCATTTCGTATGTTTATCTGAGGAGCGTTTTAATGGTGAGTCGGCGGCGCAAATTATCTATAATGCAGCGCAGGATTACCATATTAATCCTCAGGTTCTAATAGTGTTACTTGAAAAAGAACAGGGATTAATCACAGATAAATATCCAAATAATATTCAATATCGTTCAGCAACTGGATATGGTTGTCCGGATACTGCGGCATGTGATACCAAGTATTATGGTTTCAAGAATCAGGTACGTAACGCAGCGGCGTTGTTCCATCAAGTTTTGTCTGGTGGTTGGAGTAATTATCATGTTGGAAACAATCAGATTGCGTATCATCCGAACGGCGCTTGTGGTTCTTCTACGGTTTACATTGAGAATCTTGCGACAGCAGCGCTCTATCGCTATACTCCATATCAGCCCAATAGTGCGGCATTAAATTGGGGGAGCGATGCTTGTTCATCTTATGGTAATCGTAATTTTTATCATTATTTCACGGAGTGGTTTGGTAGCACACAGCAGGATGTACCAGTAACAAAATATCAGACCATTGCTGATGGCGAATACGTGATAGCTTCAGGGTTAACCTATGACACGGTTTTGACGGCGGACGGTAACAATAATAGTTCTAATGTCACAATGCGTACGCGAGCTAATGGTCAAAAAAGCCAACGCTGGAGGACGCAGTATCATGCTGATGACCACAGCTATACATTCACCAACGTTGCGAGTGGAAAAGTTCTAGATCTTTATAATGCTGCTACAAATAATGGTACGAATATACAGATATATGACAGTAATGGTAGCTGTGCACAGCGTTGGAATGTAATTGCTAATAGTGATGGATCGAAAACGCTGCTCTCAGCCTGTTCAAAAGCATATGCAATTGATGTTAATGGCGGTAATAATCAAAGTGGTGCAAATGTACAACTATATGGTAGCAATAACACCGCGGCACAAAATTGGTTTATGATTCCTGATGCGGCAATTACAGATGGTGTTTATGAGATTATAGCTGGCACTAACGAATCGCTACGACTTGATGCTCATGGTGGATTGATTAACTTATCAAATGGTACCAATATCCAAGTTTATGTCGGGAATAACACCGCGGCACAAAAATGGCAACTAAAATATAATGCCCAAGATGGTACATATACGATTACCAATCCATATCGAGGATTATCTCTTGATGTTTCGGGTGGTAACACTAGTAATGGAACCAATATTCAGATGTACACTCAGAATGGTACTTCATCCCAAAAGTGGTATATCTTACCTCAAGATGGAGGTTATGTGATGATCTCGCAGAAATCTGGGCGAGTTATGGATATTAATAATGGCGGCAGTAATAGTGGTGCAAATGTACAGTTATATGTTTCAAATCGCACCAAAGCGCAAACTTGGAAATTCACAGCAGCCAATATCGATCAAGTTGTTGAAAACGGGATCTATGAAATAGTTGCCGGGACAAATTCGGATAGAGTTCTTGATGTTAGCGGTGGGGTACCTAACGCTAGGAATGGTGCTAATGTTCAAATTTATGATCGTAATCAGACCGATGCACAGAGGTGGCGGATTACTTATGATAGAGAGACCGATTCCTACCTAATTATTAATCCAGCATCTAATTTGTCGCTTGATGTTAGTGGCGGTAGCTTATCCAGTAGTGCAAATATTCAAATGTACACCCAGAATGGTACTCTGGCTCAGAGATGGTCTATTACGAAAAATAGTGATAATAGCTTTACTATTACCTCAGTAAATTCTAATCATGTAGCGGACATCCATGGCGGTAGCGGCGGTAACTCTGCAAACGTACAGCAATACGTTAGTAATAATACTCCGGCGCAAAAGTGGCAGTTGACTAAGCTCGGTAATTAATGAAAATTGGTGGTTATTTCTGGATAAAATAACCACCAACACAATTTTGGGCTCGAAAACTAATCATTACAGTCATGTATTAAGGTGACTATATAGTATAATAACGGTATGGAGAAACAGTCAAATACCGACAAGAATCGAACTGGGCAAAAATTAGGTGCAGTAAAGCGCAGGGTTGGTTTTGTGGTTAAGCTAGCGCAGCCGAAGAATTTTAGGAAAGCGTATCGGATTTTAAGACACGGCGGCTTAAGAGAGTTTAAGCAGAGATTGAGGGCTAGATTGTATTATCAGCACGCCGAACAGTGTTACCAGTACCGTGATTATCTGCGAATTACCCGACCAACCGAAAAAGAATTGGAGCAACAGCACAAGACCCATTTTAGCTATCGACCATGTTTCGGGGTAATGATTCCGCTATATAATACTAAGCTGGAATATCTCTATGATTTGCTAGATAGTTTCAAGGCACAGACTTACACGAATTTTAAATTGTTCCTGGTTGATGCTTCACCAAAAGAAAAAGGTAAGACGATTTTGACCGATATCATGGAGAAGGAACAAGAGGCTGATCC
>CARSRA010000003.1:0-13871 GCA_949063825.1 uncultured Candidatus Saccharibacteria bacterium | reverse complement strand
TATCTATCAGATTTTAGATAAAAATGAGGGTATTGCAGGTAATACCAATCAAGCCATCGAGCTTGCAATGAAGGATTCTGACGTAACACATATTGCCCTCTGTGATCATGATGATTATGTTGATCCGGATACATTCTATCAGTATACGAAAGTCCTAAATAAAGATCGGAACGTCAAAATCATTTATTCCGATGAGGATGTCGTAAAGTACAAGGGTGATCCAGAGGCGTATTATGTCATGAAACCGGACTTTAACCCGTATCATATGGAGAGTTGTAATTACATTAATCATTTTTTTGTTTGCGAAAAAAATTTACTTGGGAAAATTAAAACCAAGGATGGTCTATATGAGCGACCAGAGTTTGATGGTGCACAGGATTATGATCTGTATTTGCGTCTGATTGAAGAAGCGTTGGAGCTGGATCATAAACTACAAAAACAGGAAGAAGTAAAAATCCGGCAAGCGATCTATACTTCTTCAACGATTCATCATGTACCAAAAGTTTTGTATCACTGGAGGGCAGCTGAAAACTCCACTGCCCAGGATCCACGCAACAAGCTATATGCCTTTGATGCTGGTAAGCGTGCGCTAGAAGAATATTTTAAACGTCGCAGAGTAGATATCGCTGGAGTGGAACATACGGATGTATGGGGAACTTACCGTGTTAAGTATAATTTAAAACAAGAACCACTAGTAAGCGTAATTATTCCAAATAAAGATCACGTCGAGGACCTAAAGGTTGCAATCGAATCGGTTAGGAGCGGTACGTACAAGAACCTTGAGTTTATTATTGTTGAAAATAATTCTGTCGAACCGGAGACTTTTGCTTATTACGACACGCTGAAAGATGATCAAAATATCAAGGTGGTTTATTTTGATGGTGAATATAATTACTCGGCGGTTAATAATTTTGGCGTCAAATACGCGAGTGGGGAGTTTCTGTTACTGCTAAATAATGATGTAAAAATGATTGCGGCAGATTCAATCGCAGAGATGGTTGCAATCCTTGAACGCGAGCAAGTGGGTGCGGTTGGAGCAGAGCTTTTATTTGCAAATGGCGAATTACAGCATGCTGGTGTTATAGTTGGATTTGGTCATAGCGCGGGGCATATTTTCCATCATATTAGACCGGAGTTTAGTTATGGGAATCGTGCAAATTGTGTCGTAAACTACTCTGCGGTAACGGCGGCGTGCCTGCTCGTGAAAAAAGCTACCTATGATAAGATTGGTGGTTTCAGTGAGGAATTCGCGGTATCGTTTAATGACGTGGATTTTTGTTTAAAGATTCGTGCATTAGGCGACTTGATTGTCTATACGCCGTATGCCAAGTTTTACCACTATGAAAGTAAGAGTCGTGGGGCTGATACGGCAGAAGAAAAACGATTGCGTATGGAGCAAGAGGCAAGATTATTGCGTGATAAATGGCCGGAAATATACAAGGTAGGGGATCCTTATTATAACGAAAACTTCACCCTTCAATACTTTAACTGTAGCCTTAAGGGTAAAGGTGAAGTATAAATCTTAGTAAAGACAGAATATTTCTATTAAACGTTGCCGTGTTAAGGATGACTATTTCGTTTATAGCTGATTTGTGTTATAATTATAAGGATGGAGCACAAGAAACGAATATGTCTTTTTGCTGGTTTTGATAAGAATGGCGAGATTGCGGATTACGTAGTTTATTACATTAAGACGCTTTCTCGGATTACCGACGTATATTATTGGGGGGACTTTACCGCAAAAGCAAATGAGAAGTCTAAAATTGCCCCATATTGTAAAGCAATTTACTGTGAGCGGCATGGAAAATATGATTTTGGATCTTGGCAAGAATTGATCAGTAAAATAGGTCGTAAAAATATCGAGAGCTACGATGAATTAATCCTCGCTAATGATTCTTGTTATGGTCCTCTTTTTGAATGGTCGGATATTTTTTCAAAGATGGATCAGTGTGATTGTGATTTTTGGGGGTTATCATTGGCGTATAGACGGCACGTACATATACAGAGTTATTTCATGGTATTAAAACAGCAGGTGTTTTGTTCAGAAACTTTTTATGACTTTTTCAAACAAGTTAAAAAAGAGGAACGATATAGTGATGTCTGTGCTAGATATGAGGATCGGTTTACTTATATTTTGAGCAAGGCTGGTTTTAGTTTTTGTTCATATATAGATTATGGCGATCTAAATAATCACCCTTATAATGATGTAATTACGGCAATCAAGCAGTGTCATTTCCCGTTATTGAAAGTTAAATTTTTCCTAGGTGATATCCGTGATCAGGCTGGTGTCCTAGATTGGCGTAAAGAGATTTCTATGCATACTGATTACTCTGTGGAGATAATAGAACAAGATTTGCTCCGACGTGGATATGATTTGGATGTAATAGATTATAACGTGAAAAATAAGTACAGTGAGACACCGAATCTTTATTCAGATTCGGGCGGTTCTTTGCCAAAGCGGATTTTAAAAAAGGTCGCGAAAAATATCCTAAAACCAATAATTTATTTAATGGATAAGTATATTGGTAACCGTACCGTACAATTTGCCTATAAAACCGATCGTCTGAATAGGGAATATCGGTGCCTGCAGCGGGAAAATGCCATACTCCAGGCGAAGTTAGAACAAAAACATCTAGGGCGTCAATATGAATTAGTAGAGTCTTCCAAGAAGCAATGTAGATTATCATTAACTGATAAGGATGTGATTATAGCCCGTCATTTTGAGCTAGAGTTGCCGTTGACAGATGAATCCAATGTATTATTAATTGGAAATATCGGCTTACATAATTTAGCTTCTTTGGAGCTATATGAGCCATCGGTAATTTTTGCAAACAACGATTGGGGTGAGGAATTGCAAATCGAGAGCGAAAGAATTCAAGATCTATGCAGTTTTAATTTCAATGACCAAACTGGGCGAAAAATCTTTTTTGATTTTATTTTAGTTCAACCACTCGAGGGTCATGTCTCCAAAAATGAGCTTGAAAAGTTCATTGAAAATCTAAAGAGTCAAATGATCTTTGAGTCGGTTTTGATTATGATGGTGGCCGATAATGAACAAGCAAAATATGAAGAAGCCCTGCAATCTAAAGATATGTGCCCGGCAAATTCAGAACGCGGTCTAGTAGTTCGATCAGATCCGTTTCAAACATATTGTGATAAAATAAGTAGTATAAAAGGCTACAAAACACTGATTTATAAGATAAAGTAGCAGGGAGTGACTATGAAAGGGATTATTTTAGCTGGTGGATCAGGTACACGCTTGTATCCGATCACCGAGGGGATCAGTAAACAGCTGATGCCGATTTATGATAAACCGATGATTTTTTATCCACTCTCGACTTTGATGCTCGCAGGGATTCGTGATATTTTGATTATCACAACTGAAGTTGATCAACCAGGATTTAAGAAGTTGCTTGGTGATGGTTCGAAGTTTGGCATACGTTTAGAATATGTTATCCAGCCTTCGCCAGATGGTTTAGCGCAGGCCTTTATTCTTGGTGAAGATTTTATCGGTGATGAGCCATGTGCAATGATTCTCGGAGACAATATTTTCTATGGGAATGGTCTGACGAAGTTATTAACTAGCGCGAGTGAAAATGCGGAAAAGGGTTATGCGACTAATTTTGGTTTCCGAGTGCATGACCCTGAGCGTTTTGGCATCATGGAGTTGGATCGCGATAATAATATCGTAAGCGTAGAAGAAAAACCAGCTCAACCAAAGTCGGATTATGCAGTTACTGGGCTCTATTTCTACCCATCTGGTGTAGCTGAAAAGGCTAAACAAGTAAAACCCTCCGAGCGTGGTGAATTAGAAATTACTTCACTTAATGACATTTACTTACAGGATGGAAAGCTTCGTGGAGAATTATTAGGGAACGGTTTTAGTTGGTTTGATACTGGCACTTTCGATAGCGAAATGGATGCAGCGGTAATGATTCGAGCGATCGAAACTAACCAAAGTAGGATTGTAGCTTGTCCAGAACAAATTGCGTTTGATCGTGGTTGGATTTCAAAAGAACAGCTAGCCGAGCGAGCGGAATTACTGAGAAAAAATAATTACGGAGCGTTTTTAAAGAAGACATTGGAGAATGCGGCATGAAAAAGATTGAGACGGAATTAAAAGATTGCTATATTCTAGAACCAGCACGGTTCGGTGATGCTAGAGGCTATTTTTCGGCGCCATATATTGAAAAAGAATATCAAGATCTAGGTTTTCAGGGCCTGAAGCAGGTTAGTCGCAGTAAGTCGGCCAAGGGAGTGCTTCGTGGGATGCATTTTCAAAAAGGTGAGTTTGCGCAAGCTAAAGTTGTTGAAGCTGTGCAGGGTGCAGTGATTGATGTAGTGATCGATTTGCGTAAAGATTCGCCAAGCTATGGTAAGTGGACTTCGGTTCTACTTAATCCCGAGAATGGTCGACAACTCTATGTGCCGCGAGGTTTTGCACACGGCTTCATTAGTCTTGAGGATGATACGGTATTTCAGTATTTTGTTGATAATATTTATGCACCAGCAGAAGAAGGTGGTATCGCTTGGGATGATCCGACGGTTGGGATTGATTGGCAAAGTATTTTCAACGAATATGATATTGAGAAGCCGGAATTATCGAACAAAGATGTTGATCGCATGAGTTTTACACAGTTTGATGAGGGGGAAGAGTGAAGTATCTAATTACTGGTGCAAGCGGGCAATTAGGTTTTGATATACAGAGGGGGCTGCTCGAGCGGGGCGTAAATAGTGACAGTATCGCGACGCCAAGTTCAAAGGATCTAGATATTACTAACGCTGGTGCTGTGGAAAAGTATGTGGATAACTTTCGTCCAGATGTAATTTTTCATTGTGCAGCGTATACGAATGTGGATGGAGCTGAGAAAAATCAAGAGCTCTGTAAGAAAGTAAATGTTGACGGGACGCGAAATTTGCGGCAGGTAGCCGAGAAAGTAGGTGTGAAAATCATCTACGTTTCAACAGATTATGTATTTGATGGAGAAAATCTTCAGCCATACGAGGTTAATGATGATACTAATCCGCAGAGTGTTTATGGTCAAACCAAGTTAGCTGGCGAAGAAATCGTTCAGGAGTATCCGAAACATTTCGTGGTGCGTACGGCCTGGGTTTTTGGGGTGAACGGGCGGAATTTCGTTAAGACCATGTTAAAAGTTGCTAATGGGCGAGAGGAAGTTTCGGTAGTTGATGATCAAATAGGCTCACCGACTTATACAGTTGATCTTGCGAGGTTCTTAGTTGATTTATCTGAAAGCGATGAGTATGGCATCTACCATGCCACTAACGAGGGTTTCTGCTCCTGGGCTGAGTTTACGGAAGAATTTTATAAAATTGCCAACATTAAAACAAAGGTGAATAAGGTCAGCACGGAGGAATATATCCAGCTAGCTGGTAAACCCCAGGCCAAACGTCCACATTACTCAAAATTAAGCAAAGATAAAATTGAGCAAAAAGGTTTTGAACGTTTGCCGAATTGGCAAGATGCAGTGAAGAGATATATCGCAGAGTTAACAAAGGAAGGAGAATTATGAAATTTATTGTAACCGGTGGATGCGGATTTATTGGCAGTAATTATTTACACTATGTGGTTGAAAAATATCCTGAGGATGAGTTTGTCTGTATCGATGCATTGACCTATGCAGGGAATTATTATAATCTCGACCCAATCATTAACAAAGGAAATTTCCGTTTCGTAAAACTTGATATTACGGATCGTGAAGGTGTAGATAAATTGTTTGCAGCCGAAAAACCGGACTATGTTATCAATTTTGCTGCTGAAAGCCATGTTGATAATTCGATTAAGAATCCGGGGATTTTTGTCAAAACGAACGTGATGGGTACGCAGGTCTTAATGGATGCCGCCCTAAAGCATGGCGTGAAACGTTACCATCAAGTTTCTACTGATGAAGTTTATGGCGATTTGCCACTTGATCGGCCAGATTTACTGTTTACAGAAGCAACTCCGCTCCATACCTCGAGCCCATACTCAGCCTCAAAGGGTGGCGCAGATTTATTAGTCTTGGCCTATATGCGCACGTTCAAGCTTCCAGCGACGATTAGCCGTTGTTCAAATAATTACGGTCCATACCAATTCCCGGAGAAGTTAATTCCGCATACAATTGCGTGCGCCATGAAAGATCAAAAAGTGCCAGTCTATGGTGAGGGGAAAAATGTGCGCGATTGGATTCATGTTTATGATCATAATGTAGGGGTTGATATGATCGTACGCAAGGGAAAGGAAGGCGAAGTTTACAATCTTGGTGGGCGCGCCGAGCGTGATAATCTAACGATCGTAAAGACGATCTTGGCTGCACTTGGAAAATCTGAAGATTTAATTGAGTTTGTAACGGATCGCCCAGGTCATGATTTACGTTATGCGATGGATCCAACTAAAGCCGAAGAAGAGCTAGGTTGGACTAGGAAATATCATTTCGACGACGGTATGAAGGCGACAATTGACTGGTATCTAGAGAATCAGGATTGGGTGAAGAATATCGAAAGCGGAGAATATCGGGATGCCTATAAAGGGTAAGAAAACCGAAAAAGTCTCTAAAATAGATACAACCGTTCAACCCGGATTCTTCGAGCGCGTTGGGAAAAAACTCGATCACGGAGTCTCATGGATCAAAAAGCATATTGATAGCGCTAGGTCAACATATCGCTCGCTTAATGGCGATTATGTCAAAACGATCCGCGAACGAAAAATATTTCGAGTTTTACCACCAAGTCTAGTAGTGTTAGTGTTAACATTAATACTAATTCCGTTTTTTGCAGTAAAAATATTGGTTTATAATGATACTTTTACGGTATACGGGGAGGAAAGTGTTAATCTTGTCCTAACTGAGCCACTATATGATGGCGAGATTACACAAGAGATTAATCCTAATGATGATTGGGGTGATGTTGCTGGTATCGGGATATTGGTTGCGACTTATGAGCGTCTGAATGATGCTGATTATGAGTTTCAGCTAAGGCGCGATGATGAAATTATTTTTTCGAAGAATTTTTCTGCACTAGATACGAGTAACAATAGTTATTATCAAATCAAGTTTGATGATTCAATTGAATTTGATAATAGTAGTGATTATTCTTTTACAATTCGCGTCCTTAGGACGGCAGATAATGATGTAATTACTTTCTATACCAACACGAAGACTGGCAACATTATGTATAAGGTTGATTTTAAGTCAGAGTTTCAGGCTATCGTAATTATATCAACGGTTTTCTTTGCTGTTGTTTTTCTAGCTATCAATTTCTTGATTAACTCAGGGGTCATCAAGAATTGCTTTGTTTTTATAATTTGCATGTTGGCATATGTTTTGCCAACTATAGTAATTTTCCCAGCATACACAGCACCAGATGAGCCTTATCATTTTGCTAGTGCTTTAAGATTGGCTCAATATGATTGGTCTCAAAGTCTAGAAGAAAATGCACAACGTCAAGATATGGTTCTGCCATCACATGCCTTTTGTTTGGCGACTTCGTATTTTACGGTGATGAAATCTGCACCCTACCTTCTTTCGCCGGAACGGATTGCAGAATGCTATGCACCGGATTCCAAGAGTAGCACGGATGGAATTGTTGAGGCAGGAAAGACGCGTGGGCTGATTACGTACGCCGCAATGGCTCCTGGATTAGTTATCGGCGATCTCTTTTCCGATTCGCCCATGGTGATATTTATGTGTGGTCGCATTTCCAATTTATTGTTTACGGGTCTAATTATCATCTTTGCACTAAGTCTCATCAAAAAGCACCGTATGATTCTTTTGGCTATCGTATTTATTCCCATGTTCTTACAGCAGTCGATCGCCTATTCATATGATGGCTTATTAAACGCGCTATGTATCTTGATGATTGCTTATGGTATTCGATTCCTTACGACCGATAATACCTTACGCAAGCGTGATGTTGTTATTATGATTGTCGCGTTAGCTATGATAGGGATGATAAAAGTGCCGTATATTGTGGTAGCTGCACCGTTACTGTTTGTGAGGCCAGAGAAATTTAGTAAGCATCGAGCGGTAAAGTGGATTCTGTTCGTGGTATTACTGCTTGCATCCGTAGTACCATATATGATAATGTCTAGTACTGCACAGATTCTCCCGACTGACGGTGAGATTGGCTATCCGATTTCGTCACTATTACATCCACAGACATTCATTATGATGGTTTTGCGGACATTGTATCATATTGGCGATTTCTATATTAATTCGACAATTGGGTACTTTGGGTGGTTTGACTTTAGGCTAGATTCATTAATTATTATGTCATACTTGATATTTCTGCTGGTCGTAGTGTTATCTGAAAAGATGAAACTTAGTAGAGTGGCGCGGATCTGGATATTCTTAGCTGGCGCAGGATTAATTCTTAGCGTATGTCTAGCAATGTATTTAAGTTGGACGCCGCGATCTTCTACGATAATTGAAGGTGTACAGGGTAGGTATTTTTTGCCAGCACTACCGCTTTTAATGATTGCTCTGGCTCCACAAAAAGCACGAATTGAACTGCCCGCAGAGACTTGCTATAGTTTCTTGAGTTTATCGACTTTATGTTATGTAATTACTGTATTGGTTGGTTTTTATTAAGAGATTATCAAAATGAATATCATTTATACATTTAATGATGGTTTTGTCCCCCAGGTGGCAACAAGTATTGTTTCAATCTGTGAGAATAATAAAGCTGAAAAAATCAAATTCTACTTAATCGTGGACGATATAAGTAGGGAAAATTGTCATAATTTGAAGAATATGATTAAGGGGTACGATCAGGAATCAGAAATTATTCAAATTGGTAACATAAGGAAACAATTTGATTTTGAGTTTGATACGTCTGGCTGGAACCCTGTGATTGTGACGAGGTTATTGGTAGATAAATTTTTACCGCAGTCCGTGGATAGGGTGCTATATTTAGACGGTGACACAATTGTGCGCGGTAGTTTAGCTGATTTGTATTCCACGGATCTTGGTGATGCGGTGATTGGTGCGGTCATAGAGCCAATTGCGAGCTCTAAAAATAAGAAAGCCTTAGATATAAATGATGCATATTACAATAGCGGTGTATTGCTGATTGATATGCGAAAATGGCGCAAAGAACAAATTGGACAAAAGATGATTCAATTCTATCACGATCATGATGGTAAGCTTTTTGCTCCGGACCAAGACGTGATTAATGGTGTATTGAAAAATAAGATTTACACGTTGAGTCCAAAATATAATCTTTGCACTTATTTCCTGCATTATCCTTATCGATTTTTTAAGAAGATCATGTATCCTACGAAATATATATCAAAGAGTGAATTCGATGTAAGCGTGGCGGATCCTGTAATAGTACACTTTTTAGGCGAGGATCGTCCATGGCGTACGGGTAACACGCATAAATATCGTGACGACTATCTTAAATATTTCTCAAAGACGCCATGGAAAGATACGCCAAGAGAAGATGGCTGGCAGGCATATTTCTTTTTCTATAACATTTTTGATATTGTAACTAAACCTTTTCCGTCGTTGAGATATCGTTTTCTTAATACTTTTTTCCCGGTGCTAGTTAATATTCGTGCTAGGCGGAATGCAAAAGTAGAACAAGGGGGCCGTAATGACAGCGAAAAATAAAAAGAATTCACTTCACACTTTCTCTGTCCTTGCCTACAAAGAATCTCCATATCTTGAAGACTGTATAAAATCGGTAACACAGCAAAAATATCCGAGCGAGGTTATTCTTGCAACTTCGACACCAAATCAGTTTATCAAAAATTTAGCAAAAAAATATGGGCTAGAACTTAAAATTAATCACGGAAAGAGCGGTATTGGTGCTGACTTTGATTTTGCTTTGCAGGCGGGGGAAACTGAATTAGTTACGATTGCACATCAGGACGACATTTATGATTCTGAATATAGCCAGGCAATGATAGGTGCTTATCAGTCGCACCCAGAGAGCTTAATTATTTTTCCGGATTATTATGAACTTAGGAATGGTGAGCGAGTGGAGCAAAATACATTACTTAAAGTAAAACATTTATTACTCTGGCCGCTTCGGTTCAGCTCTGGCAAATCAAAGTTCATGAAACGCATGACGCTTCGATTTGGCGATCCAATTTCTTGTCCAGCGGTAACTTTTAATACTAGAAAAGTTCAGCCGCCATTATTTGATAACGAAATGAAGAATGATGTAGACTGGCATGCTTGGGAAGTTTTAAGTAAACAGCCAGGAAATTTCACTTTTGTAGATCGAAAATTAATGGGGCATCGTATTCACACTGCTTCGGCGACAACTGAGAATATTCAAAATCATACCCGTACAGAGGAAGATTTTCAAATATTACAGCGTTTTTGGCCAAAATGGATTGCACGAAAGATTGCAAAACTTGATGCAAGGTCTGAAAAAAGTAACCAAAATCAAACCGAGGACAAACATGATTAATAAAATTATGTCCGGTCGTCTTGGTAACCAAATGTTTCAATATGCTGCCGTTCGTGCTTATCAAATAAAATATACTCCAGATGAGCCACTTAATCTTAATTTCTTTTCGGTTTATTGCGAGGGGGGGCGAGAGGAAGGTTTTTATAATCAGCTTGAGCAATTCAATATTGCTCCGCATACTGTCGATAAAACACCAAAGCTCAGCCCGCTGCAATATATATTATATGCAAAGTACCTTGCTGTTTGCTATTTGGCACGATATATTCATAAAAAAGACAATGGTTTGTGGCGCAAAGCCTACGATACAAAACTTGCGGAAAAATACCAAAAACATGGTCTCTATCTGTATTCGTTTGGGTATTATCCTTTCAGTGCGACGAAGGCTCGCAACAAACTTTTCATGGGGTTGTATGAGTCGGCGCAGTACTTTAATGACATCAAGCCTGTTATTCAGGAAGAATTTACCCCAAAACATGCCAAGCTAGACAAGAATAAGGATTTATATAAGATTATTGAGACGACTAATTCGGTTTGTGTTTCGATTCGTCGTGGCGATTTTCTTAGTTCAAAGTTTAAATCGAATCACTATGTTTGTACACCGGAGTATTTTGACGAGGCGATTCGGGTCATCAAGACTAAAGTTGAGAATCCGCGTTTTGTAATCTTTTCTGATGATATTAAATGGGTTAGAAAGAATATCAAGTTCCCAAAGGGCACGGTCTACGAGGACGGAACTGATCCGGTTTGGGAAAAACTTCGCCTCATGTATAGCTGCAAACACTTCATTATTTCAAATAGTACTTTTAGCTGGTGGACACAATATCTTTCGCGTAATAATGATAAAGTCGTGATCGCGCCAGATAGATGGTTTAATGATAATCCAATGTATGAGGACATTTATGAGCCTAATTGGACCCTTATTAATATCGATCAGCTTCGGCGATTATAGAGCTAATGTGATATAATATAACCATGTCAAAGGTGTTATTGATTATCCCCGCTTACGACGAAGAAGCTAGCATTTTGCGGACTTGTCAAAGTATTGTAGATTACAATGATCAACATCATACTGATTATGATTTTATTGTCATCAATGACTCTTCGAATGATTCCACGGGGCGGATTTTGGATGAGAAAAAATTGCCACACATTGACCACATCTATAATCTCGGTATCGGTGGTGCGTTGCAGACCGGCTATAAATATGCGCGTGATTACGACTACGACATTGCTGTGCAGTTTGATGGTGATGGGCAGCATGACATTAATTCAATTAGCGATCTTATTAAACCGATCAAGGCGAAGGAAGCTGATCTCGTGATCGGATCACGTTTCATCACGAAAAATGGTCGTTTTCGTTCGACCTTTGCGCGGAGGATCGGCATAAAGTTGATATCTAACTATATGAAATTACTTACTGGACGACGTATTACCGATACGACTTCAGGTTTTCGGGCCTGCAACAGAGGACTGATTAATGAATTTGCTCATAACTATCCGAGTGAATATCCTGAGCCTGTCACGACGACTTTTTGCCTGCTCAGGAAAGATCGGGTGATGGAAGTTCAGGTCGGGATGAATGCGCGTACGGCCGGGTCTTCATCAATCCATACCTGGAAGAAAGCTTATTATATGGTTAATGTCCTTATGACGCTGTTAGTTGTGAAAATTAGAGGGAGGTATTGATGTCTTTGCCGCTGATGCTTGTGTTGGTTTTTTTCTCAATTGCCTTGATTGCGATTGTAAGTATTCTAGTCGTAAGAGGGAAAATCCCAGTTAAATACTCTCTGCTTTGGTATGTTTTTGCGATTATAGTATTACTGACTGGACTATTCCCCAATTTCTTTGGTGTACTCGGGCGATTTGTGGGGTTCAATATCTTGTCAGACTTTATTATTGCATTGATTCTAGTGATTTTAATTTTCTTAAATATTGCACTTACTGTTATGATCGCAAGTCAAAGACGACGCATCAATATCGTTTCTCAGGAGGTGGCCTTACTCAAAAAGGAAGTCAAGGATGCCAAAACCAAAGAATAGTTCCGAAGTAACACTTGATTCGACTAATCTACGTAAGAATTTTGTTTGGAACCTGATTGGGTCCACTGCAGCATCTTTCTTATCATTATTTTTGATGATGATCGTTACGCGTCTCAATGGCATTGATGATGCGGGGATTTTTGCCTTTGCGTTCTCTACCGCTAGTCTTTTTACTGTGATCGGGACTTATAGTGGTCGAACATTCCAGGTTACTGATAAAAATAGAAAGACTACTGATTCGGATTATTTTTATCTTAAAATTGTGACCAGTATTACGATGCTGATAATCGGGTTAATTTTTTGTTTTATCCGCGGCTATAGCGGTGACAAAATTCTAGTCATTATGTCTTTGGTGGGTTATCGTGTTTTTGAGGTTCTGTCCGAATGGGGATACGCAGTCATTCAGAAAAAAGACCGCCTTTATCAAGTCGGTCGTTCAATGGTTATAAAGACGCTGCTAAGCTTAGCTGGATTTTTTATCGTAGATCACCTAACTCATAATATCGCACTGTCTTGTGCGATGGTAATTTTTGGCCACCTAATGCCAATGATTTTTTATGATTTACCCAATCTCATGAGAACCCAGTTCAAGTTCGGCGAGTTCAATCCTAAAAAAGTTCAGTATCTTTTTAAGATCGGGTTTTTCACTTTCGGTTTCACTTTTCTAAATCTTTATGTGGTTGGTGCTGCCAAATACGCCTTAGACTCTGCTGGTGATAATAGCGCGCAGACGATTTACGGCATTATTGCAATGCCGGCAACAGTCTTGAGTTTAGTGGGACAATATTTGATTCAGCCATTTTTGACGAATTTTAAAAAGTTCTTCGCAAGCGATGCTAACAAGTTTCAGGCTTTGGTAGCGAAGTTATGTCTTGCGATTGCCGTGATTGGTACTGTTTGTGTACTTGCGGCGTGGCTAATGGGGCTACCCGTACTGGAATTATTATACGCGATTGAGCTTGACGGTAATACCTGGAATCTAGTTATGATCATTATGGGTGGAGTGTTTGGCGCGCTAGTGCTCGTAATTTCGACCGCACTCGTAACCATGCGTCATACGAGTGATCAATTTTGGATTTTTTGCGTAGTGTCGCTTATGACACTTGGAATTTCACATATTTTGGTATCTTGGGGTGGGATTATGGGGGCTTGTCTCAGTTATCTTACCTCGATGATCTTGCTTTTCGGTATGTATCTAGTGGTCTTCCTGTATCGGATGCGTGAGTTAAGACAAGATCCTGATCGTGAGGTGCGTCGTGCCGCGACCGAATAGACCATTTTTTTCCGTTATTGTGCCGATCTATAATGTACAGCAATATGCTATACAATGTATAGACAGTGTATTACATCAAGATTTTCAGGATTTTGAACTGATTTTAGTTGACGACGGATCAACTGATCAAAGTGGAGAGA
>CARSRA010000002.1 GCA_949063825.1 uncultured Candidatus Saccharibacteria bacterium | reverse complement strand
TCTACGTGGACCAGGCTTCGCCATCCGCTGCGTTACACGGGAGGGGTAGAGGAAGAATACATATCCAAAAACTTCAAAATATGCTAAAATAATAGCATGGCACTGTGGCGGAGTGGTGACGCAGCGGTCTGCAAAACCGTGTACACCGGTTCAATTCCGGTCGGTGCCTCCATGGCTTATTGAGGTTTTCCGTTTTTGATACTAGATAGAATAAGCCTCTGTTGCGAAAATTGACTCGCAATTTTTATTAAGCCATCTGAAAGGAATGAATTTGGCAAAGTTAGTTTTGGACTTTTATAGCGGTAACGATACCTACGATGATGGTGACGTAGAAAATGAGCTATTAAAATTTTATAAAGATAAGGATACTTCTCTCGATTTTAATGATGATGGTGTCTTTTATTTGACTACCGACATTCGCGCCAATATTTTAAATTGGTATCCTTTTGATCATAATAGCGATGTCCTAGAGATTGGCACTGGATGCGGCACAATCACGGAGCTACTTTGCGACAAATGTAAAAACGTCATCGGCATTGAAGATTCAAAACGGCGAGCTGCCATCACGTATCATCGCCACATCCAAAGACAAAATCTAACTGTCTATGCTGGTAATTTCGAAGATATTCAACTAGATCATAAGTTTGATTATATCGTTTTAGTTGGCGTCTTCGAGTATGCAAAAATATTCTTTGAGCACGATCAGCCTTTCGATCTATTCCTGGATCGCATGAAAGCTCTCCTAAAACCGACCGGCAAAATTCTCCTAGCAATTGAAAACCGTTACGGCATCAAATATTGGGCAGGCTGCGACGAAGATCATCTCAGAACGCCATATATCGGCCTCCAGGGTTATGAGGATACCAATATTCAAACTTTTGGCAAACAAGAGTTTATCGACCTGATCGCTCGCCATGGGTTTTCAAATTACAAATTTTATTATCCGTTCCCTGACTACAAATTACCGAGCATAATTTATACCGACCAGCGACCCCCACGAGTAGAAGAGGTGGATGAAGTTCCGATTTACCCATATGGCAATTATATTCAATATCCAATCAACTCGGTTTTAGGTGGACTGATCGAAAATGGTGATTTTGGCTTTTTTGCCAATTCTTTTTTGGTGGAATTTGGCCTCCCAAAGTCAAAAATGGCGAATATTACTTTCGCAAAAGAACATGACTATCGCAACAAAAAATACCAAATCACCACAATAGGCAAAAAACATGATTTCATAAAAATACCAACCAACCCTAGCGCCGAGAGGCACATTGATCAAATCTACCATATCTATAATCTCATGAAAGATCATCAAATCCCTACCTGCAGCGTGGATAAAAACGAGGGGGGGACTACGTGTTAAAAAGGTAGAAGGAGTAAGTGCTTCTAGCTATATTCTAAATCTTGCAAAACAAAAGAAATGGGAGCTAGTTGATAAAGAGCTTGAAAAACTGGTCTCGTTCTACCGAAGCATATCGACTAAGCGCAAGTTTAAAAACCCAATCTCAAAGGAGCTGAGCTCTATTTATAGCTCCGATGATTACATACTGAATTTATCGCTGATCGACGGGAACATATCTAACCTAATTAGGGGCCACGACGGCAATTATATGTTTATCGATCAAGAATGGCTGGCCGAAGCGGAACTCCCTACTGATTATTTAATCTATTTTTCATTTTTATATCTTTTTAGAAACCAAAAAGTCTTCCCAGAAGATTATACTGACAAAAAGCATCGACAATATAATATTACTGCAACCAAAATGCAACTTTTTCTTGATATCGAACAGCGCTACTATCAAGAATATGCAGTAATAAATACCAAGGTTAAAGCAAAAATCGACGGATGTAAGACCTATAAACTCGACCAACCTGGCGTCATAAATCAGTCTTTGCTTGACTTATGCAATTTCCAAAATGAAGCCCAAGAACACGATCCGAACTTCCTAAAAGGCTTCAAGCAAATTATTACTAATAGCTTAGCGGAGGATTCTCCTTATTTCGAAAGAGAGTTTCTCTATCCGGGCAGTAGTAGTTATATGCTCTTCCCCAAAAAGCCCATTCATCAGCGCGCTAAAAAGAGTATTCTCTTAGTCACCCACGAGTTAAGCCGGACTGGGGCGCCCATAGTCGTACTTGACACGGCAAAGGTGCTGGTTGAAAATGGTTATTTCGTAACAGTTGTTTCCCTGGCTGATGGTCCGCTACGAAATGACTTTCTGGAAGCTGGAGTACCAGTCATAATCAGTACTCAGCTACGTTTTATGCAATTCTTTAATAACGGTACTGAATCAATCTTGCCAAAACTCGATTTGGACCTTTTTGTTGATAATTTTGACGAAATTATTATGGTGACCGCCACTTTATATAATTTCGTACGTAGATATATGAATCTTGGTAAAAGAATCTTTTGGTGGATTCACGAAGGTAAGATATCTTACGACATTATAGGATCCAAAATGCCCAAATATCTCACTTCGAACATAAAAGTCCTCTGCGGGGGTCAATATGCCATGGATCAACTAAAAAACTATGGTTTTCAATATGACGCCAGTATCCTAAACTACGGAGTTCGTGATAAAGCTGCTAATCTTACTCCGAGAAAAACTCAAAATAGGCGAATACGTTTCCTGTCGTGCGGATCAATCAACATTCGCAAAGGACAGCACCTATTACTCGAAGCGATCAAGAAAATCCCGAGTAATTACTTGGAATTAGCAGAATTCATCTTCATCGGTGATACTATTCCAGGAGATATCGAGGGCGAAAAGATCAAGGATCAAATTATTGAGGCATCGCAAAATTCAAACCAAATCAAACTATACTCCTCAATCAATCGAGACGAATTGTTTAAATTATACCAAGAAATCGACGTCCTAGCACTGCCATCACTTGATGATCCGATGCCAGTGGTGGCTACGGAAACTTTTATGCTGAGCAATATTTGCCTGTGCTCTGACTGCACCGGGACATCTACATATATCCACGATGGAAAGAATGGTTTTGTATTCAAGAGTGGCAATGTTGATGAATTGGCGGAAAAAATTATATACATCCTACAGCATCCCGACAAGCTAGATCAAATCAGAGTCGAAGGCCGAAAAATCTACGAAAAATTTTTCCATATGCAGATCTTTGAAAAGAATCTCTTAAAGCTCATATCACATAGCGAGGAGACATGAAAAAGATTCTTATCTTAGGCGGTACTGGATTTCTTGGCCAAAACATTGTCAAGCAACTTGCTGATGACTATTACTTAGTGGTGACTGGACGTGATATTTCAAACCCCATCCGACATCCAAATGTGGTTTATCGAACTCTTGATTTTGTACAATGCGAGGATTATTCCAGCTACCTACAAGACGCCGATCTAGTCATACACCTGATTTCCACTATTAATCCAAATGACGATATGGATCACGTTAATTCTGAAATTGAACAAAATGTCTTCCCCACAATCAAGTTACTGGATGATATGGTCAAAAACAAAATTCCTGAAATTATCTTCCTATCTTCGGGTGGAGCAGTATATGGAGAATGTGAAGCTCAAAATATCTCCGAAACAGAAAGCTTGGATCCAATCTCAAATTACGGTATTATTAAAATGCTAATCGAAAAGTACCTGCAACTGTATCACCGATTCTTTGGTGTCAATTATAAAATAGTGCGCCTCGCTAATCCATATAGCGAAAACACTAAAATAGAACAAAAGCAAGGTATTATACCTATCCTAGCTGATAAAATTTTAAATCATGAAGTAATCGATATTTGGGGTGATGGTAATAATTTGCGAGATTTTATTTTCATTGATGATGCTATCGAAGCGATTAGACGCATTATAGAGTATAACGGAGATCA
This sequence comes from uncultured Candidatus Saccharibacteria bacterium, assembly GCA_949063825.1. Classification (GTDB taxonomy): domain Bacteria; phylum Patescibacteriota; class Saccharimonadia; order Saccharimonadales; family Saccharimonadaceae; genus Nanosyncoccus. Next base: position 62,266 of record CARSRA010000002.1, on the reverse strand, counting down.
TAAGGTGTTTAATCTTGGTACCGGCATAGGTCATTCACTAAATGATTGCATTGATCTAATCAAAAAATATTCTAATATATCGGAGGTAACAATTAATTATTCGGCGCCACGAAAATGCGATGTCAAGAATAATATATTAGATATCTCAAACACTGCAAAAACCTTGAACTGGAAACCACAAACCCAATTAGATGAAGGTATCAAAAAGGTTTTAGCTAAAAAATGCAAAGAAAGGAATGAAAATGGATGATAAAACATCAAAACGCTACATCAGTTTCTTGGAAAGAAGAATCAAAACACTTTCTAGTAGTGGATACGCAGACGACTTAGAGAGTTTATTGAGAATTCAAAACGAGTTAGTAATTCAGCGTTATGGTGATCGTGATTATTTGATCTCACAGAATAAGCAGCTAATGGATAGAATCACCAGTTTAGAAAGAACTGTCGCGTTCAACAACGAATATATTCACTTCCTAGTAAATTCCAAATGGTGGAAGATGTCTCTTCCTCTGCGCTTCCCCTCTAGGATTAAAGCAAAACGAAAATTCGAAAAGGGGCAATTAGATTTCAGAATTAACTGCGAAACTAAGAATGCAAAGCCTCTCGATTGTAAGGTGCTGGTGTTACTATCGACCTATAGTCCCGGAGAAGAATTCTCCGTGCAACTAGACAAGCTTTTATCACAAAAATTAATCAAAAATCTAGAGATTATTGTTGTCGATTACGGGAGCGTAGATAACACAATACAACTCGCTCAATCAAGGCACGTCAAAGTGCTCAACCCCTATGATATTACGAAAGACCGAGCTTGCTTCGAAGCTAGCTTGCCAGAAGCATATGACTATGTGATTTATCTTGAACAAAATAAAATTATCGACGATGATTTTTGGATTTTTAAAGCTATCAAACCAATCGAGGATAATCAAGCCTCTGCTACGATTATTTTCGATCCATCTCAGAAGGAGATGGTTGAAAAAGTCAAGTTAGAATCATATTTTTACGAACTGCGCAAGCGCTTCCAGCTTTTTTCTGACCACTATTTTCTCTATTTACCGCCAAACCGCGACAATGTTCAATTCTTGGATCCATCAGTACTTGATAAATCAGCCGTAGTGGTAAGGAAGTTAAAATAGATTAAAATCACTCCAAAAATGGCGGTCACATCGCGTAACGACAGTCTCGTCTTTATTTATCGCGAAAATATAGTATAATTACATCATGAAAAAAATCAATACAGCGCCAATTAGTGGCATGCAGGAATTATTGCCAAATCTACAAAACGAATTTAACCGCTTTAAAAACGGCTTCTTGACAGAATTCCATGCTCATGGCTTCCAAAGTATTGAAACACCGATGATCGACCGTACTGAAATTTTATTAGCCAAAGCTGGCGGCGACACCGAAAAACAGATTTATAAAGTTGTCAAAACTGCCGAAGATACAGAATCGGCCGACCAGGCTTTGCGCTTTGATCACACTGTGCCACTAGCGCGTTATGTCGTTGAACACGAAAGCGAACTAACCTTCCCCTTTAAAGTTACTCAAATTGGTCGCAACTTTCGTGGTGAGCGTCCGCAAAAGGGACGCTACCGTGAGTTTTACCAATGCGACATCGACGTAATCGGAAGAAATGATTTGCCGATTTATTATGATGCTGAAGTTATTGCAACCCTAATCAATGCAGTGCAGATTCTACCACTATCCAATCTGATCATACGCATCAGCAATCGAAAATTGCTAGGCGGACTAATCGAATGGCTGGGACTTGAAGAAAAATCGCTCGACATCTTTTCGATCATTGATCACGCCGAAAAAGTTCCAGCCGAAAAAACCACTGCATCTCTCTATGAACTAGGTATTACTGAGGAAAATGTTGTAAAAATTACAACATTTATGAACATTGCCGGATCGATTAGTGAAGTTAAGCCGAAGCTAATGGCTCTCGGATGCCAAAATGCAACTTTCTTGGCTGGTGTTGATGAGCTCGCCGAAGTAATGGAAATACTGGAATTGAAACTAGGACAGACTATCAATGACGCCGACGGAGGGTTTAAAGTGGACGTCACAGCCGACATGTTAATCGTGCGCGGGTTAGATTACTATACCGGTACCGTATTTGAAACTTTTGCTGCTAATCATCGCGAAATCGGATCGCTTTGTAGTGGCGGTCGCTATGAAAATCTTGCCAGCAATTATACCGACCAAAAATTCCCAGGAGTTGGTGGATCAATTGGACTGACTAGATTATTCTGGATTTTGCAAAATTATCAACTTGTTAACCTTAACACCGCGAAACCAATCGACATTTGTATTATCCCGTTTTGTTCTAATGATCTTGCAGTTGCTGAACGACTAGCACAAAACCTACGAAAATCCGGACAAAAAATAGATATAATTATGACTAATAAAAAGCTAGGCGATAAATTAAAACACGCCAGCAAAATTGCCAAGTTTGCGACAGTAATCGGCGAAAACGAAGCTAAAACTGGAGAGTATGAGCTAAAAAATCTTGAAACTGGCGAAAAAGAACGGCATCAACTCTAAAATCCTTTATTGTAGGATTTTAGGCGAAAACTAAAACCAAGAGTCTCGGATCACTCGATCCGAGACTCTCTAGCTGGCTCAGCATATCCCAAAACTAGATACCAGCATTGAGGAATTCTTTAGCTTCTTCCCAACCCCAAGTATCACCAAAACCAGATGTCTTAAACTTTTCAAAGACAAAAGTCGGCATCCCTTCAGCAAATTGTGAAGCCTTCATGGTAATTTCTTCAACTTCGTCCGCACTCTCGTGTTCTTGAACACATTTCTCAAATTCGTCGCCTAATCCAGCCTCGATACCGATTTCTAACCAGTAATCCTCAGGCATATTCTTGATCGGCGTAGCCGTTTTACTGTTGCCAATGCCTTTAGAATGATAATCATCGTATAGCGCTGTCAAAGCCGCATGATAATAATCCCAAAACTTATCTTCGCGAACTGCACACTGTGCCGCTTCAGCAGCATCTTGAGACATCGTACTATCGGCACCATAATACAGCATATCTGTCAGGCGAATCTCAAACAAGATATCGTTATCTGCCAAAAATTGCTCAAATTCCTCCTGATGTTCCATCACCGCGCGCGAAAAGACATCACAATACGGACACATTAAATCGGTATACATAATATAGTGCTTCTTAGCGTCCTGATTTCCAACCGTCGTACGCATATCCCAAACTTGTTCACTAGCCGGAGATTTATGGGTTGCACTCAACACGAAAACCGCTAAGAACAGAATTACGATCCCACTAATCAAAGCGATACGCCCAATCCTAGCTATCGTCTCACTTTTTGAAGTTGGTGTTTTTGCTGACATTTTGCTCCTTTCTCTTATTCAGAAAACGTTCACTGGTAATCATAGCATAGGCATCCCTCCCGACGCGTTTGATTGAAAAAAGAATCAGTACTACAGCGGCGATAGTTAAACCCCATGAGACCACACCGGCCAGCGCGTAACTGCCTGTGCCAACCAAGGACCCAATCACCGGCGCAAGCAGACTCGTACCACACGTTGGGCACCCGGTCCCGAGGATCGCAAGACCCGTAGCAATCCCAGCGTCCTGCAAGTTGCCAGCATTTTTAGCTGTCTCAGTTACTGTTGATTCCTGCTGACGGCATTTAGCATGCCAGACAAACACGATCAACCCAATCAGGATACTCTGTAATACTACCACAACAAAAGTTAGCGCCCAATCACCAAAGCTCTTATCAAAACCAAAAATCGCCAAAAATGCATCACTGATAATCTTCAAAGATCCTGAAATACCCAATGCCGCCATTGTACTGAATACGCCAAAACCACTCGCGAGCAAATTCATAAGTGTGCCAAAAATCACAAAAGAAATCAAAAAACCTGACCAAAACTCTGCCTTGCTAGTCGCAAGTACAGCTCCAGAAATTGCCATCTTACATTCGTCAATCCAACGGTCAAATCCATGACCAAACCTAGAACCTCCGCTGCTCATATATACTATTATAGGCCCATCCAGCTATTTAATCAATCGATCCTCTTCCGGCAATTCATCGATACCTGATTGCGCTCGGAAGCCATCATAAAAATTCGTTTTAATCTTTGGATGACCAATTTTATTGGCGGCTTTAACGATTTCATTAATATCATCGGTCACATACAGTAATTTAAGGTCTTTTTTAGAAATCGCACCATAACTGACCATTTTTGACTCCGCAAAACGCACCAATGGCCGCCAGTAGCTCTTACCAAACAGGAAAACTGGCATTTTAGGCATCTTATTCTCTTGCATCAGAACGATTACTTCCGAAAGCTCATCGAGCGTGCCAAAACCGCCAGGAAACATCGCATAGACCTTTGAGGACATTGCCAGCATTACCTTGCGTGCAAAGAAATATTGAAACTGCAAAACATCAGTCAAGTATGGATTTGGGAATTGTTCATGCGCAAGAGTAATATTCAAGCCGATGCTGCGTCCGCCATATTCAAATGCACCCTGATTTGCTGCCTCCATAATTCCTGGACCGCCGCCAGTAATCACCGTATGGCCGTTCTGCGCAAGCAGCTGCCCCAGCTCCCGAGCTTTTTTGCAATATTTATTAGTTTGCGGAAACCGTGCTGAACCAAAAATCGTCACACCTTGCGGATAAGTCCTAACCGTCTTTAGTCCTCTCAGCAAATCGTTCGCATAAGCACGTGCACGCGCTACGTCATCTTTTTCGAGCTGAGAAAGCACTTGCTCTTCTTGTTTGAGAAAATCTCCGATTTCGTCATTTTTTGCCATTATACTTCTTCCTTTCCTAGCTTTTATCTAATTTTACGACCAGTTAACTTTATTCACGAAATAGACCACTCCGATAAATTAGCAATCTTCACCATCGGCATCTGATGGAGCTTTTCGGCCCCATTCATAATCCCCGCTTGAGCCCCAAATCTCTGCGCCACTCTCACGGCGTTTGCCGAAGCGTATTTTAGGGCACTCGCAAAGTCCTCGCTATCAGCAAAATTAGCCAAAAAACCAGCGCCAAAGGCATCGCCAGTACCATTAATGTCCTTAATCTTATTTTGCTCGTAAACACCTAGTCGATAAGTTTCAATATGATCAGTCGCGATCGCTCCCATAATTCCATCGGTGATTATAACTGTTTTACAATAGTTACTTAACCGCGCAAGCAGTTCAGTCAAAATAACTCCCGGAACCAACTTAGCAGCTTCGACTTTATTAACTAGCAGTACATCAACATCGCTAAGTAGCCCGAGCACCTTCTTGGTATGCCTAAGCTCGGCTATACCAGGGTTCCACATTATTTTCGCCCCAAGTTTATGAGCTCTCTCAACTAGATCAAGAATCTTATGCATATCGCCACCGAAACCAGCTAGATAGATCCAATCTGGCTCAATATCCTCTAAGTCTTTTGGATTCAAGTTCTTAGCCGTCTTTGCTACGCCCTCGAATTTCAACTCCGTACGCTCGCCAGTCCTAGCATCAACTAACAAAACTCGCGTAGCCGTAGTACCTGCAACCACTTCAGCGTAGCTACTGTCAATATTTTCTTCATCCAAGCAACGCAGGACCGCTTCACCACCAATATCACGCGCAATATTACCCATGAAAATTGTCTCATGCCCATAACGCGCAAATGTCACCGCAGCATTGATACCGCCCCCACCTACATGATACTCAGCTTTATCAATATCAACCGTAGCGCCAAAACTCAAACCAGAAAAAATTGACTGACCATTCCAATCCACGGCTGACAGATCATCGCGATCAATTAGATAGATATCCTCTACAGCTGGACCAATACTTACAATTCGACTCATATCAATACGCCTTTGCGTTCAGCCTCTTCACTAATTGCTTTATACATCGCGGCATGATCTGGCGCATTTGTAATTGCGCTACCGACATTAATTACATCAATCCCAGCATGTGCTAGCGCCCGCACATTACTGAGATTAGCGCCCCCATCCCAGCCGATCTCAATATCTTGTTTTAATTCGCGAATAATTGGCACTTTTTCATATTGCAAGAGGTCAGCTTGACCACCTTGCTCGCCTAATGACCCAGCAAAGATCATTATATGGTCTGCTTCGGCGATCAACTGCTGCGCCCGACGTGGATAAGTACCCTTGAGTAGCGCCAATCCAAACTTAATCCCGGCTCCATGCAACCCCTGAGCAATACCGAGTAGGTTATCGTCGACCTCGACGTGCACAATGCAAAGGCTCGGCTTTAATTCAATCACGCGCTCGAGATATTGACTTGGACGTGCCGTCATCAAGTGTAAGTCAGTTTGTACCCCTTCGGGTAGTTCCATTTCGTTGAGTCCCACCATCGTGGTAGCAGCAAAAGTACCATCCGAAGTATCAATCTGAATCCGCCTTGCAAAAGTCGCAAACTCCTGCAAATTAGTGCTGAATACGGTCTGATCAGCCGTAGTGATAGTTGGCACAATTACCGCCATAGACTAATCCTTACTCCCCGGCCAAGTGGCATCTTCGTCTAATTTCTCCACACGACGCCGATACCGCTCATCAGTCTTAGGGCGCGCATGACAAAATGCCTTGACAATTTTCTCCATCTCTTCGGCACTAAACCTGTCTCCACTGAGACATAAAACGTTAGCGTAATCATCTTCGCGACCGATCGCTGCGCTTTCAGGAGTGCTCGCGTTAATTGCACGAATCCCCTTAATGCGATTTGCTTGCATACATACGCCGTGCGCTGATCCGCAAATCAAAATACCGAAGCTATGTTCATTCTCAAGCACCGCACTAGCAACAGTGATTGCAATATCGTTAAAATCATCATCTGGATCCAATTGCTCTGGCCCGAGATCTTCTATTCGCAAAAATTGATGACAGCCCTCGAGCAGCGGTTTTAACTCTTTGCGATCTTCGAAACCACGATGATCACTTCCAAGATAGATAGTATATTCTGGCATTTTATTATCTCCCAAAGTCTACTGATAACTCGACCAAACGGTTAGAATAACCCCACTCATTATCATACCAAGCTACAATTTTCACCATATCGCCGCCCACAACATCCGTAAGAGGCAAATCAATGATCGCCGAATTAGAATTGCCGCGAAAATCCGTACTCACGAGCTGCTCATGCGTAACCGCTAAAATACCTTCGTAGTACGGTTCTTCGGCAGCTTTTTCAAACACCCGATTTAATTCTGCGATAGTGGTTTTACGCTTCACTACAGCTGTAATATCTGCGAGCGAAACGACTAAGCTTGGTACACGTACCGAAAGTCCGTTAAACTTGCTTTCTAAAGACGGAATTGTCAATGCGGTAGCTTTCGACGCACCAGTACTTGTCGGAACGATATTTACCGCCGCCGCTCGTGCTTCACGGAGATCCTTCGCTGCATCATCCTGCAATTTTTGTGAGGCAGTATAAGAGTGCACCGTTGTCATCATCGCCTTTTCAATTCCAAAGTTATCCTCAAGAACTTTCATGACCGGCGCAATGCAATTCGTAGTGCAGCTCGCACAAGAAATCACATCATCGTCAGCTGTAACGACTTCTTCGTTCACGCCCAATACTACCGTTTTAGCACCTTGACCTTTCGCGGGCGCCGAAATTACCACTTTCCGCGCGCCAGCCTTGATATGCGTACGCGCATCCGCTGGTGCTCGGAACTTCCCCGTGCATTCCATTACAGTATCAACTTTTAATCGATCCCAAGGTAAGCGCGACGGATCCGCCTCTTGCAAGAATAGAATCGGCTGTCCATCAACAATGATATGTTTGTCGTCATAATCGATATCATGATCATAAACCCCGTAAGCTGAGTCATATTTAAGTAAATGAGCTAGCTCCATCGGTGAACCAATAGTGTTGATTGCTACAATCTCCGCATCCTGACGCTCAAAAGCAATCTTAAAGGCGCATCGACCAATGCGACCAAACCCGTTGATAGCTAATCTGACCATGATTCCTCCTAAATCTACTTGTGTTTAATTATAGCATAGTTTTAACTAAAAATAAGAGTTTTTGCTTAATAATTAGCTTTAAGATATCATTTTTACGACACATCTATTGACTTTTATGAAAATGTATGATAAAATGGGAGGATAGGCCTGATTAATTTCAGGCAAAGGCACCTTAAACAAGTTGTTTTTTGGTGTACTACTTTTGAAGGAGGTACGGTAATTTGAAATTACCAAAAGAAGCATTTTTAGACACAGAGGATATTCAGACCCTGCAGGGGCTTTTCGAAAGTTTAGGCTTAGGAGGGTCACTCATGATCCAGACCACAGAATGCGGAACAAGTGGTCTGAGTCAAAACATCTTAATTGCCGGAAATGAATCATCCAGCATGAGTATGAGCGCGGCTCTTGGTCGCGCGCGAAATATGTTGCTATCCAGCCGTTTCGCACATGCAGCAGGCCATCTGGTTGGGATACGAGATGTGTCTCATGAAAGCTGGGTACTAAATTGCCATTACGGCAAAAATGGGATGGTTTGGATCTGCTATCAGCCCGATTTGTCGTCGGAAGCATCAAACGCGCTTCAGGACATGTCAGATATGGATAGATTTCGTATGAGCGGAATCGCCGTATGTAGCATGTTAATGATGTGTTTGAGCGAAAACGACCCGGAATCCGGGGATAGCTACGCTATTCTTGAGAGCCGCATACGGAAGGATTATCCGGAAGAATTTAGGGTTACGATGCGCCGCTATAACCAGAAGCTGACGAGGATGAGACCACTTGCCGCGGTAGGCTAATAATCATTCTGCACCATTCAACAAAAACGTCTCATACGAATGATAGCCTCAGGAGTTATCTAGCTGAGACCAAACACATAAAGGAGCCCTTCTAAGGACTCCTTTATTTCTTATTTCAACCCTTGCTCGTAGAGGATCTTTTAACCGTAGAACTCTAGGCCCGTGCAAAATGCGCAAAGGCGCGGTTCGCTTCAGCCATGCGGTGACAATCTTCTTTCTTCTTAAAGGCTGCGCCAGTTTCATTGTAGGCATCGACAATTTCAAGTTCAAGACGCTTTGCATAAGGCATGCCACTGCGTGCTCGTGCTGCTTGAACTAGCCAAGTGAAAGCGAAGTGCTCCTGACGATGACCAGAAATCGGAAATGGAATCTGATAGTTCGCACCACCAACACGGCGTGACTTCACCTCGAAATCCGGTGAGATATTGGCAATCGCCTTCTCGAATACTGCTACTGGATCTTCCGAATTCAATTTCTTTGCCGCCCCCTCAAGCGCCTCGTAAACTGCCCGTTCAGCGACCTGCTTTTTGCCATCCAGCATACTCTTATTGATTAAACGCTGTACTAAAACTGACTGATACTTGCGATCTGGCGAAATCTTACGTTGCAAAGACTTGGTAACTTTACGTGGCATAAATTATTCTCCTTTCTTCGCACCATACTTAGAACGACCTTGTTTGCGACCCTGAACGCCCTGAAGATCGAGCGTACCACGGACAACATGATAGCGTACACCTGGCAAATCAGGTACGCGACCACCGCGAACTAATACAACTGCGTGCTCCTGCAAGTTGTGCCCTTCACCACCAATATAAGCCCAAACTTCCTGACCGTTAGTTAAGCGCACACGCGCAACTTTACGCAACGCAGAGTTTGGTTTTTTCGGAGTCTTAGTTGTAACCTTAAGACAGACACCACGCTTCAAAGGTGCCGCTTGATCATATTTACGAGTCTTTAGAGTATTAACAATACTACCAAGCGCTGGCGCATTCGACTTTTTCGCAGCCTTCTTACGCGGTTTACGAATCAACTGATTAATTGTTGGCATAAACTTCCCTATTTAACTAATATTTTGCTAGATACATACAGCAATAGTATCCAGCTTGAAACTCTATCTACTATTATACGCTAGCTTACATAAAAATGCAAGCTTTTCCCTATTACTTATCTGCCTTCTTGGCGGATTTAGATTTAGTCGCTTTTGTGCTCGACTTAGCTGCTGGTTTTTTATCGGTTTTAGAAGTTTTTTTAGCGCTATTGGTACTTTGTAAATTCTCGACCGTCAAAAAATCTAGGGTTTTATCAATAATCATGCGATTCTTGATGTCTTGGCGAACTTCGGGTCGCTTCAAATTATCTTGTGCTTCCTTCGATTTTCCATAAACGCTCCGAAGCTCTGCAATTTTTGCCTCAACTTCATCATCTGTCACCTGAATATTTTGCTCTCTAGCTAAAATTTGCAAAACCAACGAAGATTTCACGCGCTGTTCCGCTACCTCTTTTGCCTGCCTCTCCCATTCTTCTAGAGTCATACCAGATTGAGTTAGATACTGCTCAAGCGTCATGCCATGGCTAGCGACATTGCGAGTTAGATCGTCACGGATAAAGCGCATCTGATCATCGATCAGGATCTCTGGTGCTGCAACTTTCGACTTCCTTACTAATTCTTGGACTAAGTCATCGCGATATTTTTCATACGCACGTTGTTGGTTTTGTGCCTGAAGATTAGTTTTAATATCCGCTTTTAATTCCGCTACCGTTTTGAAGTTGCCACATTTCTTTGCTAACTCATCATCCAACTTCGGGACCTTTATTTCGTTAACCTGTTTAACCAGTGTTTCAAACACGGCCGGCTTACCAGCGAGACTCTTCTCGGGATAATCTTTTGGAAAGGTAACCTTAATATCAAACTTATCACCCGATTCATGACCTATAATTGCATCTTCGAAACCTGGAATAAATTGCCCCGAACCAAGCTCCAAATGGTGATCTTTTGCACTGCCACCAGCGAATTCCTCACCGTTCTCACGCTTACCTACAAAATCAATAATCACCTCATCGCCCGATTCGGCCTTTTTCTTCGTGGCTGTTTTTTCAGAATAAGCCTTGGTAATATTGTCGATGATCTCTTGGACATCTGCATCAGTCGGCTCCATATTATCCATCTTGGCGCCTAATTTCTTATAATCGCCCAGCTTAATATCTGGTAGGACATCTGCGGTGGCTGTAAATTCTGCACTCTCGCCAGGAACATACTTCGTTACAGCGACATTAGTGACTGCAATAGGTGGCTGCTTTTCAGCTTCAAAAGCCTTAGAAATATTTGTGCGCACCGCAACATCAATCGTTTCGTTTGCGATCTCATTTGGCGAAATCTGCTTCTCTACTAATGACAGCGGGGCCTTACCTTTGCGAAATCCCTGTACTTTTAAATCTTTCGCTAAACGTGCCAAAGCCTGCTCGCGCGCAGCCTGTAAATCCGTCGCATCCAGCGTTACTTTCACTTCCACTCTAGTGTCAGATAAATTCTTTTTTGTAGTCTTCATTCCTTAATTATAACATAGAACTATCTGCTAGGCGGTGATTATCCCGCCTTTCTCTCTTGTACGTAGATGTCGTACTACATCTTCAGCCGACGCGCCGAGTTTAACGCCCGGATTCATAATATTAAGCGGGTCAAAAGCCGCCTTAATCCCAGCGTATAATTGTCTTTCTGTGACAGAGAGAGTAGCAAGTTGAATAATCGCGCGAGTTCGTCCTTCAGGATAATTCGCGGTAATTGATCCTTGGCAAGACACGACCAGCTCGGCATACATTTGCATAAAATCTACCGCCTCCTGTCGATCACCAAAATCTGCTAAATCAAAATCTGGACGCAAGCTGTAACTAGGCGAAGCAAAAGATCCATAAATTGGAAGTCTTTTCCCGATCGTTTGTTCTAGAGTTTTCACTCCCTGAACAAAATCCGTAAAATTCATATTCGGGACAAAAGCACCGTCTAGAATTGCCGTCCGTTCACCTTCACTGTCATTTAGATAATTTACGAGAAAACTTTCGATCTCTTCAAAATCATTGCAATTATCCACCGTCTCGACTAACTGTTGTGCATTATCTGGCAACAACTCCGATAAGCGCTCAAGGCAGCGTTTCGTCTTGTGCCTATGGAAATCGAACCCTACCATCACCAGAATCCCCTTGCCAAGCTTCCTAGTCACGAAATCAAGTTTTTTACCATTCTTGATTGCTGTTTCAATAATATCTAGGTCGATAATTTTCAACATGTATGGTTTTAGGTCGCGAGCATAGTTCATAAATCTTTGCGCAGTTTTTAAATCATGGAACGACACCATCATACGTTGAAATACTGAGGGTAGTGGCTCCAAACGCAAAATGATATCCGTGATCGCTCCTAACGTCCCTTGAGCAGCAAAGACCAATGGCAATAGATTTAGCATATGCCCTTCTTTTACTCGTACGATATTGGCATACCCTTCAGCATCAAATGGACGCATAGAACGATCTAAGATCGTATCAGCGTAATCGTCTAGCAGCTGAAGAATCTTACGATATAATACGCCTTCAACCGAGTCTTCTTTTGCTCTGGATTCCGCTGCACGCTGAGGTAGAGCCGCCAGTTGCACTAAATCACCGCTCGGAAGAGCCACCTCAACTCGTTCGACATAGCTGAATATTCCATTATATTTATAATTATAGTCATCAATAGGATTGTTCGAGATCAGCCCGCCAATAGTAGCGTTATTATCGTAACCAATCGGCAACCACAAACCGTTTAAACGCAAGGCTCGATTCAACTCTCCTAATTTCACTCCTGGCTGCAAACGAATTAAGCGCCCACGTACATCAATCTCCTCAATGTGATTTAATTTTTCGGTAGATACTATCATTCCCGGACCAATACTAGCACCAGTCTTATCTAGCCCTGTGCCACGCATAGTTATTGGCAAACGCAAATCTCGCGCCGCTAGCTGATTCGCAAATCGCAATAACCGCCTAATGTCGTCTTGAGTCTCCGGGATCGCTACTAACTTCGGTGTATAGGTAAGAATCGATCCATCTGTACTATATGTGTTGCAAATCGATGGCCGATCAAAAACATTCCCAACAATATGCCTATTCAAATACTCAGATAACCGACTCACCTACCCACCTTCATATGATTCGTATTATATCATAAGCAGAAAAACCCGAAAACTCTTGACTTTTTAACAAATCTGTGGTAATATAGAGATATGGCCTATTTTAGGCATCCTCTATATGAAGGAGAAAAATACCTAATTTGTAATCTCAACCATAGGTAAGGTTATAATGACACGAGCCAGTTATCACAAATCTATCCCGCCACGTTGTTGGGTGGGTGATCAATATAAAAATTGCTATGAAACGCGCGAGGAGGCCGAAGCGGCAGCTTTGGTTGCCCAATACGACCACGGAATCCCTGCGCTCGGGGTTTATAAATGCGAATACGGAGACCATTGGCATTTGAGTAGTTCGCGACGCAGAAACAGGACTAACGATCATTAGTATATACTCCAGCATTTGGAACTTTTGGTAATAATCGATATGGTAATCCATTGGTAGTCTTAGTATCTTCAGCTCTCACATCCCATTCGCTAGCCCCATCAACTTTATCAATCTCATTAGCGTCATCAGTCTCGTCCGCTTTATCTGGCACAGAAGTAGGTAGCAACTCAAAATCATACCTTAGCCCCCTGATGCCATCTTCAGAATACGGAATTAGATAAAGGTTCGTCGCCTCCTTGAGGTTATCTATCTTAACTTCACCAATCCCTTCAGATAAATTCACAAAGCCGAGCGGAGTTTCATTAGTCGCTAGTAACACCTTTGTGCCTGTCGTCGTAAAATTGATCACAGTCGATACTCCATGCTCCCAGCTCGAAAAGTTAGTAATTTTCGCTAGCTCATACACGGGCTCTTCTGTATTAATATTCACATGAGCCGACATCGTTGCTATATTATCATTTTGGTCTCTCACTTTTACCTGAATGTATCCGTCAAAAGGCTGAGTATAACTATGGGAGACGACCGCCTCAGTATCTTCTTTCTCAAATATACCATCACCGTCCAAGTCCCAATCAAAGCGCAAATTACCTCCATCCTCCGCATAAGAATCTGTCGCGTCAAACTCCAAAGTACTATCGACCTCGGCCTTATAATCCATTAATTTTAATCTAGCAATTGGGCGTGTGAATAGTTCACTCCACATATCGTCAGCATCACTCCCCTCATTAATAAAACCGCCATTCGTCCTCGTAACCAGTTCTTGATAGTCATCAGCAAAATCGCCAGGATCTATCACATAAATATTGACCGGGTCAATCTCTAGGCTACGTTTCACTACATCATCCAAAGTAACACCATCAACGTCCGGATCATGGTAAGCACTATCATTTAGGACGACAATCGATTTCGTAGCACCGTTTGTCCAGTCAAGAGTGTCCATCGTTGTTTTAAGTCCCGATAATACTGATTCTGGGTCATCACCACCCCCACGCAAATAAATGTCATCATACCCACTCTTGAACCCTGCAGCGCTACAGTCAAAACCACAACGACCAATCGTTTTAGTTCCCTCAGCTAATTCGCCAAATTCATAAAGCGCAATTCTTCCACCGCTAGCTATAATACGTTCAGCAAAATCTCCAATAGCTTTCCGATAGCTAGATTTTTTATATCTCATAGACGCAGTATTATCGACCAAAAATGCAACTTCATGCATAGCGTTCGGAGAAGAGGTTTCATAACTACCAAAATACTGAGAAATCTTTGACGTAATTATTGCTGCAGCTTCATCATAAAGATTTTCTGCAACATAGGCAGTATGATCGCCCGTATTAACTCGCGAGCTGCACATAATATCGTTTTTATTGCACCATGTTCCTAATTTATCAATGTAATACTCTGGCTGATATGGCTTATAGCTACCTAATACCCCCTCATAAGCATAGCAGTCACTTACATTGATACGATAATTGGATAGATTGCGACCATAACACGCATCGGGTTTTTGAAAAGCGTGCTTCTTCCCCTCTGGCAGATATAATTTAGGGTCACCAAACGTCGAAACATAAATAATTTTTGACGCATCAAGTTCTCCGAGCGTTCGCGAAATCAGCATCGCACCCTGGGAATAACCGCCAAGGACGAATCTCGTATCAGAGCAACGCGATTCCATGGTCGAGATATAAGCTTTGAGTTCCGCTACACCTTCGTCAACACTCTTACCAAATTCAAATAATGCGCCGCCGCTGATCGCTGCACCAATTAAATTTACGACACCAGCAACACTACCAGAAACGGCTGTTGCTGGGTACTGATGACCACCATAGGACCTACTACCAAGTTCGTAAAATCCATAGCTAACCGTGAGTTTATTCATTCTTCGCATGATTGAAGTGCGCCAAGCCTCATAGCTTGGACCGCCAATAACCTCCCCGGATCCACGTGCGAATACAAATTGCACAGATGGACAATCCGCAGCAAAAGCTGACGGCGTAACTATTGCGCTGCTCCCGCAAACATACGCGAGAGCCAAAATATAGTAAAGCACTTTACGCAATAGCGCTTTACGGCGTCGCCTATGATCCCTTACGTGTACCATTTTGATATGCCTCATTTACCTCCTTTTTTGATTCATCTTGTCCCCCATTTTAACGAAACAAATCAAAAAATCAAGCACTTTTCACCCTTGTTACAGCAAGGTAAATATCGGTCCCCCTCTCTATCATATATCAAATCCTAAATGCAATACAAGCACTGACATGATTAAGTCGCTACTGTTTATAAGACCTCATCTGTTATTGATAAAACCCGAAAATATACTTTACGTCAAAAAAACGTTGTATGAACTACAACGTTATTGTTTCGATTTTAGAGGCTTAACACATCTCCCCTCGACTTTGCCTACACTGGCTACTACATTACTTCGGGCTCGTTGTACGGTGAGACTACGTACGGGAGCTTCTGGTCACGTACGGCGTACTCCTCTACGTATGCTTACTACCTGGGCTTCACTATCGGCATTGTCAATCCGCAGAACTTCAACACTCGCGGCAGCGGTAACCCCCTACGCTGCACCGCGAAGTAGGATAGATAGTACTCTGTAGGCATATCACCAAAGACAACTTCGTTAATCTCATCACTACTACCTATGGTATTACGAATGATAGTACTGGATCCACCAAGCTACGTAGTGCTCCTCTCAATTTTGCCTACACTGGCTACTACAATTACTCTACGGGCGTGTTGAGCGTTGGGACTACGTACGGGTACTTCTGGTCGCGTACTGCGTACTCCTCGTCGGTTGCCTACCTCCTGTACTTCTATAGCAGCGTTGTCAATCCGCAGTACAACTACGCTCGTGGCACCGGTCGCCCCCTACGCTGCACCGCGAAGTAGGGTAGATAGATCGAGCACTTGGGATGGAGTCTCTCAATATCCAAAAGGGCTATACAGAGAAGATCCTATACCTACTCTTGTTAGTTATAGATTGAAGTATATCCCCCTTAGCTCTTTTGGAAGTGTAAAAGATACAACTGAGATTCATAATGACTTTGTTGTAGCTTTCTTCAGCGTCACTTCCAAAAGAGCTAAGGGAGAGATAATTATTATATACTTGCTGTAATTACCAATCAATCTCCACCATTCCATGCTGTCGCAAAAAGTCATTCGCCTTTTTGAAATGACCATTACCAAAGAATCCAGCGTGCGCAGACAATGGAGACGGGTGCGGAGACTCAAGTACTAGATGCTTTGATTGATCAATCCAGCCACTTTTGCTACGCGCATCTCGCCCCCACAACATGAACACTAGATGATCGCGTCGATCATTCAAGTATTTTATAGTCGCCTCTGTAAATTGCTCCCAACCTTTCCCGCGGTGTGACCCAGCACGATGTGCCTCAACCGTGAGCACATTATTCAATAACAGTACTCCTTGATCTTGCCAAGGTTTTAGATTGCCATTATTAAGTCTATGATCGCCAAATTCACTGTCAATCTCCTTATAGATATTAATTAGTGATGGCGGAATCGGCTGGGAACTTGGCACCGAAAATGCTAATCCATGCGCCGCGCCAGGAGTGTGATACGGATCTTGACCCAATATTACAACTTTTACTGCATTCAAGTCAGTTGAGAACGCCCGAAATACTTGAGTTTTAGCTGGAAAAACTGGTACCTCCGTATAGGCAGCATGCAGGAACTGGCTTAATTGCCGGAAATAGTCTTTCTCGAATTCAGCCTCAAGGAATGGCTTCCAGCTCTCGTGCATAATTTATTTTTTGCGACTCCCTTTGCTAGTCTTCTTGGCAACTTTGGTAGTCTTAACACTATCCTCAATCTTATTACCTTTAATGCAGCTAATAATCAAGCCAACACCTAGCATCATCGATAGTATTCCAGTCGCAACACCAATAAATGGTATCAAGGCAAGAGCACTAAGTATGACGAGGCCGATCAGTACTTCAATAAAAGCATTCCCTTTTAGCTTAAAGAATTTTTCAATTATTAAATGCCCCAACCAAATACCCGTAAAACCTTGCGCTAAATAGATTGCAATGAAATACGCCAACAGAGCCATGATACCTAATGGAGCCGCAATAATAGTTAGAAAAGCTAAGGCTACAAATATCGGAACAACGATAAGAGCACCGCAACCAAGCGCTAAATTCATACCAGATCGACTAGCGCTATCTTCCTGTCGCACTTTTTCATGTAGCCTAGGGTAGAATGCAATGATTAGCGCCATTGCCAAGAACAAGCTTGCGATACTCAATAATTTACTATAAATCGCGGCAAGAATCTTCGTTTCAACACTAGCCTCTGCAACATGATAAACCTCAAGTCCTCCATAAGTTACATCCTGAAGTTCATTAATATTAGCATTGTCGTTATATACAAGTTTACCACCAATCTCGACACCATTGCCAATTTCAATCCTATCAGCAATAATATTCACATTTCCATCTATCGTAACCCCTTCTTTAATGATTACATGGCTAGCCGTAACACTCAGGTCACCAGTCAAATCTGTCTCAATATAGAATTTATTTCCAGCAGCAAAAACATCGCGACCAATATTTGCATCGGCATCGAGCGTAATACTATTACCAGAAACATAGAGATCACGCTGAGTTGCACCAGTAAACTTAACAATATTCCCAAATATGAAACCATACTCAGATTCATTATCCAAATTCAGGTTATTGGCGGCCGCCAATAATAATCCATTCTCCGCATTGGGAGCGGTCGTCAAATTATTGCCAGCTAGTAATAGATTTTTACCAAACCAAAGTCTTGCGGATTGTTGTGCTTCGTCGGATTCAGCAACAAAAGTCGGATGATCACTATCGTCACGCGTTTCTACGGAGCGCGGAATCGGCTCGCCCGCCTCTTGACGTCGCAAAAGTTCGGCACGCTCTTTTTCGCATTCGGCTTGATATTCATCCTCAGGGCATGGTGCTAAGCTGATAGCCGACGTCGGAACACTTAGCACCCCCAACATCATAATACTCCCGATGATTGTATAAAAAATTCTTTTCATTCCCACTCCTTATTTAATATTCTTATCAATTTCTGCATCCGAAATCTCATATCTACGACGATGCGCTACAAAACCAAGTAACTTTGTGGCCGCCCAACCCACAAACGCAAGCACAAAGAAATAGATAAAACCAAAAGTAGTAAATTCGGGCTCTGATTCCGTAAACAAGCTCAGGATAGCTGCGCCAGCCGACATTGAGGTAACAATTGTAAGGCTATCAATCGAACTCGAAGTAACGTCTTGTTTGATTCCGTCAAATAATTTTTGAGCCGAATCAACATACTGCGTAGTCATCCGCCATAGATCCTTAATATACTGAAGTGTATCACGCAAGGTTTCATAGCGATAGCCAGAAATCGCCAAGAAATCCGCCAAGTCCTGATCCTCTTTAGCAATTTTCTCGCGAGTCGAAATATAGGTCGACATTTGGTCGATACGCCCGCCAATCAGCGTCACGGTCTTGCGATAGCTTTCGAGCTTTGACGAGAATTTTACGATGTCTTTGCCTTTGACTTTTGCACGATCTTTGACGGCATCGATCTTTTCCCAAATAATCCGGTGCATATTCAGATAGCGATGCAACTGACCCTTGAATTCTCGAATGAACACCTGTTCTTCAATATAACGCTCGACCATCTCCGAAGAACTTTTCTTATTATTGATAAAATAATATTTATCACCCCGAAGCACACTATAAGTCTTATTGTCGAACTCAAAATATTTCTGACGCTCTGTACGCGCTAATAACGCCGCAATATCTTCGCGCTTGGCATTGTCGCAAACTACAAAGTACGGATAGATATTCTCAATATTTGCGAGCTCTTTTGGTACAGGCGCACCGAGACTAAAAATATAATTGATCGCCGGAGATAGTCTGCTCTCATAGTAGGACTTGAGGTTCTCGATATCAGCAAACATAGTTTCCTCGCTAACTTGATCAGTGCCAAGTACGATCAGACCGTCTTCAAAAATCTTAATCCTAATCTGTTCGCTAGTCATAATTGAGATAAATTCTTCACCTTGTACACCGTACTCAATGCTGCCTATGCCTAGGTTATCACGTAATTCCGCCAGTTTGCGTTTATTTAGTTTTAGTTGAGATGTGCCGTCGCGCAAAAAATCATAAATTTCTGAAAGTTGCAACATGGTGCGCTGAAACCAGCCACCAATATAGATCTCACTGATCTTCATTTTATTACCTCACCTTAATTATAACCATTATACCATAGTTTTAATTTCGACTAGTTTTTTGTGTCCACGCGCGCCAGTTTTTATTGTAATTTGTTTTTTGGGGACCTTAAAATAGTCTGCTAGAATTTTGATTAGCGCAATATTAGCCTTGCCTTCTACTGGTCGCTCTCGTAAAAATACTACGAGATCGCTCGCCTCCTCCAACACGAGAGGGCCTTTCTTTGAACCGGGCTTAACCGTTACGGAATAAATCACGGCTGGTCCCAGGTTTTTGCCATGTGCTCTAGAGTGGGCAAAATTAATTCGCCAGACCAAAAACGCGAAGTTAACTCAGCAAATACCTTGCTCCAGCCCCATAAAGCCTCCTGAATACTATTTGTGGCCCGCTGAACATAATACTCCGTAATCTGCTCAGCCAACAATTCATTCGTACTGATAGCATTATTAGCCATATTCCCCATCCCATACAACGATACAAAGGCTTTTGCCATCTCAAAAACCAGTGCCGGCGGGGCTACATCAAATTGCGTAAATAGCCCAATCATTTCGATAAAAAATTGAGAAACTGGAATACTATGTAGACGTTTTAACTCGCGCCTGATCCCAACCAATAAGGCCGAGCGGTCAACTTCACGGAAATTAGAACGATCAAGAAGGAGATCTAATAGCTCTTCTGGGCGATCCATATAAGAGTACAAAAAGAGATCTTGCACGAATTTTGAATCCTCATCCTTGAATTCAAAAATTAGGCCCATATCCAAAAAACCAACATCGCCATTATCATTAATGTAAACATTTCCAGCATGGGGATCACCATGGAATACTACCGGTAAATCGTTTAGCAGGGCATAAAAACTTAACTGCAAGTAATCATTTACAACCTTAGAAATTTTCGCTTTATTCTCTGGTGTAAGTGAAAGTTGATTGACGGTAGGATATTCAATATATTCCATAATGATAATATTTTTTGTGCAAAATTCGCGGTAAAGCTTTGGCGCCAGGATCTTTCCAGTCCCCTCAACTTTGCCATTCACGCTATCAGCAAATTCACGATAGCGTAAAAGATGGATCTGTTCATTTTCAAAATCACATTCTTCGTAAATCCAGTTCGTATAATATTCTAGAGCATAATCACTACCAATGAAATTACGTAACTTCGCAATTTTGCCAAACCTATGCACGAGATGTTTGATCTGAC
This sequence comes from uncultured Candidatus Saccharibacteria bacterium, assembly GCA_949063825.1. GTDB lineage: Bacteria > Patescibacteriota > Saccharimonadia > Saccharimonadales > Saccharimonadaceae > Nanosyncoccus. The sequence goes on along the minus strand of CARSRA010000002.1, from coordinate 41,534 downwards.
GAATGTCACGCCTAATCTTCCGCACCACATCATGACGTTTAACTTTTACCGCCACTACGCGACCATCTTTCAAAACAGCGCGATGGACTTGTGAGATCGAAGCCGAACCGAGCGGTTCAGGATCTATATATTGAAAGGTTTCATAAAGAGGCACGCCATACTCAGATTCAATTATCTTTGCAATCTCCTGAAACTCGATCGGGTTACAATGGTCACAGATCGACGCTAAACGCTCACGATCACTCTCGGTAAAAACGTCGCCGAAATTCTGCATCGCTAAAATTTGCGCAACCTTAATATATACTACGCCCATTCGCTCGGAAAAATTACATATTACCTGCCCAGTATTATGATGCAAAACAAAACGGCGAAAAACGGCAATTATTAGATAAAAATACAAACGCATATCCTAGACCTCGATCAGCTCGTACTCCCGCGAGCCTAGACCTAACTCTTCAGCATACTCCAAAATATGCATCCCCTCTTGACGCTCAATTTCTCGCCTCAATTCTGCTGCACCTTGCTCGTTACTTTGCCAAATAAAATCAACAAATGCCTGATCATTGGCAACTGGATCTAAGCTAGCGACAATACCAAGATCGCACATAATTGGATCATCCTGTTCAGCTGCACAATCACAAAGCAACGAAATTGCATTCATGACCGTAATATATGCAACTGGCTTGTGATGTTCGAACAGATAATCATTCACCGCCATTACCGCTTCAGCCATTGATTCAATAAAATCCTTCTGCAAAGTTTTACCGTCATGAATCCGCCCATCATCTTCAAACGTTAATCGTTCGATCATTTCCTCAGGGCTTTCGCTGTCGCCGCACATATGAATATAAGCTTTACCGTTTCTCGAAGCGAGACCAATCGCCTGATTTTTAAGATTAGCACCAAATCCACCCATTGGATGACCTTTGCCATGTGCAAGATTAAGTAATGAATCATAATTCTCTAAATTCTTCCCAACCAAGTCATATTTAAGATGTCTACCATTTTTAACGGGCAACTTCATCTCACCATTAGCGTCCATAATATCAACATCGGCAAATTCCGTAAAATCATGTTCCTTTGCTACTTCAAGATGATCCGCTGTAGTATTCCGTGCGCCATTATAGGCTGTATTACATTCAACAATCGTCCCTTTAATATCTCGAACGAGCGGACCAATCAAGTCCGCTTTCAAATAACCTTTGGCTCCGCGCTCACCCGTCGATACTTTAACCGCGATCTTACCAGTCAAATTCGCATCAAGCGCCTTATAAACCTTGATCAAACTCTCCGACGAGATCACTTTGCTGAAATAGACTTTTGACTTTTCCATCGCCCTCCTTTACTATATAATTATACATGAAGAGACGAGGTTTTGAAATTGCAGAAGGCTGGGAAGATCGCGGAATTAATCTCCCGAAACGATCTACGGCTCATTCTGCTGGCTACGATATAGAAGCTGCCGAAGATACTGTCATCCCATCTTTTTGCCCTGGAATCAAGCCGACTTTGGTTGCAACTGGGCTCAAGGCGTATTGTCAACCCGACGAGTGCTACCTCGTACTCAACCGCAGCTCTGGCGCAGGTAAAGGGATCGTACTCGGCAACGGTGTTGGATTAATCGATGCGGACTACTATAATAATCCCGACAATGATGGGCATATTCATATTATAGTTTTTAATATTCTGGATCACGACCTCATCATTAAAAAAGGCGAGCGGATCGCGCAAGTCGTTTTTCATAAATTCCTTACTACTGACAATGATAATGCCTCAGGCGATCGAGTTGGCGGTATCGGATCGACGAATTAATCATAGAGTAGTTGCGAACTCTAGCTTTACTTTATCAATAATTAGTGCAATAATGATCTAGAAGCAAGAGACTTTGTACCTAAGGAGGTGATATGAGACATGGCTTTACGATTAGAGGAAATACTTCCATCGCCGTATAGCTTAGATTGGTCACGGCTACTTGTAGTGTTCGATGTAGATTCTACGCTATGGGATTTTGGCGCTGCCGCGGAGCACGCGATTGGAATTGACCCTACAGTTTTCCATAGAATGTACAACTTCCGAGAAAATCCGCATCTTAGTAAGCAGCAGATATCGGGCCTAATACGCATCTTTGAAGATCCACATTTCTTTGAAAAAATGATTTTTTATCCTGGAGTATCCAAGATCATGCGCATCGAAGAGTTAGGGGTTAAAGTTGCCATTGATAGTAATTGCATGAATTCGGCGGTAGCCGAGGTCAAGAGAAAGAAGCTCATGCAGCAGTTGCCCGGTCTCGACCCAGAACTAATTTTCCTACATGACCTAAACGGCGGTCATGATCAGCCCAAAATCCTTGACCCACGCACGCTGATCTTAGTTGAAGATAGCCCGTATAACGTGGCCCAGTCTACGGCGCTGCTCAACATTTTCAAGAAGGTTCCCTGGAACCAGTCAGCAGAAGCAAGGAGAATCGTTCAATCAAAGCCAGTAGTATCATTTGATACGATTGACGAAATCTATGCTTACATTTATGACGGTCTAAAGAGCTGGCAGGAAAAATACGGCTTCAGCCCCTCCTATTAATGCTAATCATTTTTAGCAACTTGCGGCGCCTTCGGGCGTCGTTTTTTCGATTCAATTTTGTCTACCGGCATATTCTTAGCTGATTTATCTTTACTACCTGAGCTCGAGCCTTTGGTCATCGTTCTTTCTTCATGATCCCCTACTTCGCCAACCTCAACCAATTTAATCTTTGGCAAAACCACATATTTACCAACCTTCCCACCGACCAATGCATCGATAGCATAAAATCCATAACCAACTATCAATATACAAATCGCATAAAAAATTAGAATCCAAATCATCTGTACAATATCATGAATATGGTAGTCTAAAAAGGCAAGCGGATAGCGTAAGTCGATATTCGGGTATAATTCCGCCGTAAATAATATCGCTGCCACATAGAACACTGGAAATGCCAGCCAATAAAAAGGATAAATACTCCGCCAACGGCCTTTAGGCATAAAAATAAGCCAATCCGCAATAACTAATACAGGTAAAGTCACGTAGCTAAGTGCTGCGGCACCACCAGCCAGAGCTGGGTGCTCCCAATCTCTCGCCATGAACACGAAGGTCGTGACGCTGACCGTCAATAATGTGATTATTAGCGCACCCTCTAACATCGGCAAACCAAGGGCCTGCCTCTTACGTTTATTTAAAACTAGCCCTACGATCGCTAAAACGCCAAAGTAAATCGTAGTAAACAGTAACGTATAAGTCAACAGGACTCGCCACGACGACCAGCCAAAATTTTCAAAGCACATCCAAGCACCAAGCATCGCCAAAATTGCGACCAAGAGACGGTAGATTGATGCCGCCAAGCCGTTTCGTATATTCATAAGTATATTATACTCAGAAAGCTTATTTCTGCAAATTTTGACGGTAATTATCAATTGCCGCCGCTAGAGCTTCGTGCCCTAGCACCGAACAATGAAATTTATGCTCCGGTAGTCCGCCGAGAAATTCACTAATTTCTTTCGGACCCACTGCTAGAGCCGCGTCCAAAGTCTTGCCTTTTACTAATTCGCTAAGTGCGGATGTGCTAGCAATCGCACTGGCACAACCATAAGTTTTCCAACGCACGTCCTGGATTTTATCATCACGAATCTGCAAATACATCGTCATCTGATCGCCACAAACTGGGTTGCCCACTGTGCCCTTAGCATCACACGCATATTTGCTCCCATCACCCATCAAAAAGTTACGTGGATTCAAGAAATGTTCCTTAACAGCCTCAGAATAGGCAAATGGTTTCGGCTCCGACTCGCATTTTTGATCATCAAGATTCTTTGTCATGCTCCCCAGCTTTCAAAGTGCTCATATCGCGTAATTTCGCCACAATCTTTGGCAAAACTGCCATTACTTTTTGTATATCCGATTCTGTAGTATTTAACCCAAGACTAAAGCGCACACTACCATGAGCTATTTCAGCGTCGCCGCGAATCGCCATAATTACATGGCTGGGCTCAAGCTTACTCGAAGCACAAGCCGATCCAGTAGAGACCGCGATCCCGGTAGCATCAAGCATCAGTTGAATCGCCTCCCCCTCAATCGCCTCAAAACTCACATTTAAGATATTTGGCAAACAGCCTTCTTTTGGACTATTGCAACTCACATGCGGAATCTCCCGCAAAATCTCCGCCCGCAGTTGATCGCGTAACCCTGCGACTTTATCCCACTCAGTCAATCTTGCTCGTGCCAACTCAGCGGCTTTAGCAAGCCCCGCAATCAGCATAAGGTTCTCTGTTCCTGCACGACGCCCTCGTTCTTGATCTCCTCCACTCAGGAGCGGACGCACATGCGCGCTCTTGCGTACATAGAGTACGCCAATCCCCGCTGGTCCACCGATTTTATGCGCTGAAAAACTCAGTAAATCCACCTTAAGCTCGTTCACATCCACCGGGATCTTTCCGATCGCCTGCGTCGCGTCGGTATGGACTAATGTTTTATACTTTGGTGAACGGCATTTCATAGATATTTCACGTACTGGCTCGATCACACCGATTTCATTATTAGCCAACATCACCGAAACTAAACTTGGGCAATATTTTGGGTCCGGATCACGATAAAAATTTTTCGGGGAAACCCTACCCTCGTTATCCACCGATACGAAACGTGCCTTTTGACGCGAGAACTTCCGAAGCGGCTCGAGAATACTCGGATGTTCAATCGGAGTCGTCCAAATAATTTGTCGCTGAAAAGCTTGAATTACTGTATTATTTGATTCTGTCCCGCCGGAGGTAAAAATAATTTCACTTGGCTGCGCATCAATCAAGAGAGCTACCTGCATGCGTGCTTCGTCCAATAATCGTCGACTACGTTGTCCGGTGGCATATAGCGCCGAGGGATTACCATATTCACCATTCACTAATCCTTCGCCCACCTCATCCATCCGCGTTTTAACTTCTGGCAATAACGGCGCTCCCGCGGCGTAATCTAAATAGACTTGTTGATCTCGCATGATCGTAATTCCTCTCGTATTTGCGCGAGACGGACCGCTTCACCCAGCTGTTTGATTAGCCTCCAATTACGCCCGCCCACTATACTCGCCTTTTGGTGTATTTTACAATATTGAACCCTGTTTGGTCAAGGTGGGTTGGTATCACTTTTATTACCTTGCACCCATACTTCGCTGGATCAAAAGCTGGGAAGAAAGTATCTGCCGGTTTCTCGCCATCAACTTCCGTGAGATAAAGCGTCTCGGCTTCATCTAGATAAGCTTCATAAAGCGACGCGCCACCAATAATGAATTTCTCGCCATCAAGCGATTCGAGATAATGGTCGAGTGTAGTTTTATCATGGAAAACTTTCACATCTGCATCGATTTCACTGCGTGAAAGGATAATATTCTCGCGTCCAGGCAGGGGTCGACCGATACTCCGAAAAGTTTTTGACCCCATTACGACCGGATGACCCATCGTAGTCTGCTTAAAAAATTGCATATCTTCTGGCAAATTCCATAACAACTTACCCTTATTACCTAGACCGCGATCCCGACTAACGCAGGCAATCATACTTAATCCCCTCATTTCTTCTCCCTATTGACAAAATTTATTATCTATGATATAATGGAAGGTTAGGCTATTTATAATTATCCCTAGCCGCCTATTCTATGCTCAAAATCTCTCCAGTACCATGTTGCAGATGTAGTAGCCGCTGATTTCGGGACCCGCGAAATTTTAAAGTCAAATCACGCTCCGGCAACACAAAAGGACCGTCAATTAAAGCATCCAAACTCTTCAAAAATTCCCATTTATCGCCACCTTCGGCCTTGATTAATTCGTAAGTAAAACCCGTGAACGACCAAATATTCCAGCCTAATTCCCGACGACACCAATCAGCGATTTCTTTACAAGCTTTTGGTTGCGCAAACGGTTCACCACCACAAAAGGTTAATCCCGCCTGACCACGGAATGCTCTTAGGCGATCCTTGATCTCGTCAACATCAACCAGTAACCCAGTGTCAAAATCCCAAGTCTCGGGGTTTTGGCAGCCCGGGCAATGATTAGGGCATCCCTGTGTCCATAGGACCGCTCTTAAGCCATAACCATTCACGATGTTGTCATGTTCGAGTGGACCAGAAAGGCGAATTTTACCACCACCATCAGTATCAGCAACGACATGAATTTTCTTTGCTACCCATGCCTCGGCCTGTCGTCTAGCATCCGACCCCGCAGAGCGTTGAGGGCTGGGGGCATTCTGCTTGCCCCCAATCGATTTATTTACCGAGCTCTCGCGACTCGCCATTATTTCTTTCCAGTCATCGTTTTTTGTGTACGCTTCGCCGCCTCACGCTTCGATTTTTCTTCTTTATCATAGACTCCGCAAACGTTATGTTTTACACGGTCATGTTCCTCAGCCTTCTTGCCGTCATTCCAGCGCTCCAACGAACCAACGAGATAACCAGTAATCCTCCTGAGGCGTTCAAAGGCTATATCACCTTCGCTCTCTTTGCGCCCACAACTCGGGCAACGGTTACCTTCGATGATACCAGAAAAGCCACAGACCGGATCACGGTCAACCGGATGGTTCACGCTGCCATAGCCAATACCCGCCTCTTTCATTTTACGGATCACTGCCTCAAAAGCTTCGATATTTTGTGAAGGATCACCGTCCAACTCGATATAAGTAATATGCCCAGCATTACAAAGTGCGTGATATGGAGCTTCGATTTCGATCTTTTCAAAAGCGGAAATTGGATAATAGACTGGCACATGGAAACTATTAGTATAATAATCGCGATCAGTTACGCCCTTGATTTCACCATATTCTTTGCGATCGATCCGCGTAAAGCGTCCAGCGATTCCCTCCGCTGGTGTCGCAAGCAAGGTGAAGTTTAGTTTGTATTTTTTACTATAAGCATCGCAACGTTCACGCATATGAGTAATAATATCAAGACCCAACTCACGTGACTCCTCGTCCTCACCATGATGCTTCCCCGTCATAGCCACTAATGATTCAGCTAAGCCGATAAAGCCGATACTGAGCGTACCATGCTTGATTACGTCGCGTAAGGTATCGTTAGGATTAAGTTTATCACTACCAAACCAGTTACCTTGACCCATCAAGAATGGGAAATTACGCACGTGTTGATTGGCCTGGAACTCATAACGCTCAAGCAATTCGTCGCGGACCAAATCCATCTTCTCATCCAATTCCTTGTAGAAACCAGACCAGTCAGCTTCCTTGCGCTCACCCAAACAAATACCGTGCTTAATGCCAATCCTTACTAAGTTCACAGTGGTGAAACTTAGATTCCCGCGACCAGTCGTGACGTGATCACTCTCCGAAAAAACGCTACCGTAGACCCTTGTGCGGCAACCCATCGTAGCAATCTCAGTATGATAATCTCCTGGTTTATAGCCTTCTAGGTTGAATGGCGCATCAATAAAGACGAAGTTCGGGAAGAGGCGCTTTGAGCTCACTTCCATACTGCGTTTGAATAAGTCGTAATTCGGATCTTCGGGATTATAGTTTACGCCTTCTTTAACCTTGAAAATTGAGATCGGGAAGATTGGCGTCTCACCACGCCCAAGACCAGCCTCAGTAGCATCTAGGAGAGCTCGACTGACTAGGCGACCCGCCGCCGACACGTCAGTCCCGAAATTGATACTCGTAAATGGCACCTGTGCTCCGGCACGTGAATGCATAGTATTAAGATTATGGATAAATCCTTCCATGGCTTGGAAAGTCTCACGTTCGACATCCTCTTGCGATACTTGTATGACTTTTGCGGGAATTTTAGTCTTTTTCAGAGCTTTTTCGTCACCATAAATGAGATCCGTCGGCACTTCTGCCTTGACAGGCTTATCGGCAAATTCATTGTACTTCTTCAAATTGCGCTCAAGGGCTTTACGGAAGCTTTTGTTTACTCCGTCCGCCATCGCATAATCAAAATTCGGGATACTCTGACCACCATGTTGTTCATTCTGATTCGCCTGTAGGATGATTGCTGCCAGCGCCGCATAACTACCAATCGAATTTGGAGTGCGTAGGTGACCATGGCCAGTATTGAAGCCGCCATCCTTAAATAGCTGTAATGGATCAGTCTGGCAACAAGTCAGGGTGCCAGTCGCATAGAAATCTAGATCGTGCACATGAATCTCGCCATTATCGTGCGCCGTAGCATATTCTGGTTTCATCAACAAGCTCTTCGTGAAAATCTTCGACCCTTCAGCACCAAACTGCAACATCTTGCCCATCGCCGAATCACCGTCAACGTTCGCGTTACTACGCTTAACATCCGAATCTTCACTCGCATCTGCAACCGCAATCGTCTTATAGATATTCATGAGGTTACTCTTGGCCTCACGCACACGGTTACGCTCTTGGCGATAGGTAATATATTCCTTCGCGGTGCGTTTAAAGGCTGATTCCATTAAAACCTGCTCAACAATATCTTGAATTTGCTCAACATTCGGCGTGCGCTGGTGAATTGTTTCTTCGGCGCGTTTCAAGACTTTTTCGGTTAAAGCTTTGGCTCGATCTTGCTTAAATTCTTCTGTAGCTAATCCGGCACCTGCAATTGCATCGGCAATTTTTTCTGGTTTAAAAGTTGCTACCTTACCATCTCTCTTAACAATTTTTTTGAACATAAAAATACCTCCTACTTTGTGCTCAAAGTTATGTTTATTTTTGCTTAACTGTGACCTGACACCATATATAGTGTCTTATAACCATTTTAGGACACTATATATAGTGTGTCAATAGCATAAACGTTGTATTTTTCACATCTCGAGCGGTAGAAAAATCATCGTGGATCATACCGCTAAAACTTACTAAATCCTAGGTTATATTGCGAGATGTCTGCAGAGTACTATCTACCCTACTTCGCGGTGCAGCGTAGGGAGCGACCGTAACCACGACTGCCGTAATTCTGCGGATTAACAATGCTGCTACTGAAGTGCAGGTAGTAGGCATTCGCCGAGGAGTACGCCGTACTGTACCAGAAGCTCCCACCCGTAGTCGCAAAGTCCAGAGACCCCGAAGAGTAATCGTAGTAGCCGGTGTAGGCAAAGTTGAGGGGATAAGATGTAAAGAACATGCTTTTTATTTAGAGAAGTTGCCAAAAACAGTGAAATAATAGATATCTATTGACTTTGTATGCTAAGTATGATACAATAGAATGATGTGCTGGTGAAATTTGCAATTTCCGACTCCAGAGTAGGGTGAGAGCTGTTGAAATCGGTGCAAAATATAAACCAGAAAATAAAGGGGCGTAATGTCATTAAGGGTGACTAGTCGAAGCCGGCATGAGGTTTCGACCCATAAAACTTTTCAGAAAAATGAGCAAGCTATTCATAAAGCTTTAAATTGCTATATTAGTGAACGTTCTTTTGGCGCTAACGTGCGCGATATTTGTCGCGATAGTGGAATTTCTTCACCAACTTTTTATGCGCACAGTGCTAATGTCAATTCTGCTTACGCGGACTATGAGCAAAGTCTAGTAAGGAAGTTCGTTTCATCCTTGCCCGGGCGACCGATTCGCAAACTTATTTTTACTCTATTGCTAAGTTTCGCATATCATGAGCGAGCTTATTTTAGGGCAACTTCACGAAATATGGATTTTTACACTTTAGGACGGATTTTGGATCGCGTACGTTTGTTGCTTGTCGGTACGCAAATTTCTGACCAATCCTTTACGGTTTATCGTAATGAAATCGCGAGCCTAATTATGATCTGGGCAAATTTTGACCATTTCAAAAAGGCGAAAATTGATTTTTATCTCGATAAAATTACGAAACTTAGACCAAAAGAGTGGTGAGACCTTATCCCCTCGACTTTGCCTACACTGGCTACTACAGTACTTCGGGCTCGTTGTACTATGAGACTACGTGGGGATACTTCTGGTCTCGTACAGCGAACGATTCGTCGGATGCCTACAGCCTGGGCTTCTATAGCAGCGTTGTCTATCCGCAGAACGTCGGCTATCGTGGTTACGGTCGCTCCCTACGCTGCACCGCGAAGTAGGATAGATAGTAATGCGGAGCAATATTACCCCTCCCGTGTAACGCAGCGGATGGCGATACCATTACCACGTGGAAATCCCGTCTTCACAGAAACATAGGGAGAAGACATATGATATGTATATAGAATTCGTGCAGCATTAGCCGCAAATACTCCTATTGCTTTACGACTATCGATATAGCCATAAGAGCGGTTATAGTGTCCCGTCCGGAGAAAGTTGAGAGTACCAATATTAAAACTGACATCATTACTGCGTATCGCTGGATAACGAATTACCGTAACCGTATACAACCCAATATTATGGATCCTGTAGATCTATAATATTGCGACTAGCGGCATCGTAACGCCTACCGAATGGGGACGCAGTAATCCTAAGCTTACCTACTTGATATACTGCCAATATTGCTTGCCATCCTGCTCTATAATCCGCAAATTCCGTTCAGCGAGCTGCTCACGCAGCTGATCAGATTTCTGATAATTCTTTTTGGCGCGCTCAGTATTGAAATCGGCAATCATTTTTCTGGCATCATAGTCGATATCCGCCGCATCTTCAAGCAGATTTAGCCCAAAGAGTTGATCAACCTTGCGCCAGAATATTAAATCTTTATGCTCAGCATCCTCAATAGCAACTATCGCTTCCGCAGAATTAAGATTATGATTCACTGTTTCAAGAACCGTCGCAAAATCAGCGCCGTTATTGCTTTCGTTACACTCGCCCTGATAACATTTTGCGATTAGATTACGCCAATTTAAACGCCGCTTCCGTGCCGCTTCAAGATCCCGAAAACTAAAATTCCGCTCAGACTGATAATGGCCCTGTAGCACCCACATTTTAAAATCCATCGGCGAGAACCCCCGTTCTTCTAGATCACTCACCGCATAGACATTTCCCAGTGACTTCGAAATCTTCTCACCATCGATTGTCAAGTGATTACAATGCAACCAATACTTTGCTAAATGTTTCTCGAAAGCTACTTCACTTTGAGCGATCTCATTACTATGATGTACTGGAATATGATCAATCCCTCCGGTATGGATATCGATCGTTTCACCGAGCTCAGCATGAATAATACTGGAACATTCTAGATGCCAACCCGGATAGCCGTCATGACCCAAAAAATGCCACCGCATATCGTGTTTTTCACCTGGCTGAATAAATTTCCAAACTGCAAAATCTGACGGATTGCGTTTTTCACTAGAGAAATCTACGCGCTTACCAGCTTGCAGCCCAGCAAGATCCAATCTTGCAAAATCAGCATAATGTGGGAATTTACTAGTATCAAAGTAAATCCCATCATGCGTTTCATAGGTCACCTCCTGCTCGCGGAGTCGCTCCACTAATTCTTCATCTTGCTTGATATAATCCGTCGCTCGCGCCCAAATCGCAGGCTCTTTCAAGTTCAATTTGCGAAAATCTTTCTGGAATGTTTCAATGTATTCTTCGGCTACTCCCCAAACACTCTTGCCAGTTTTCCTGGCGCCTTTTTCCAGTTTGTCCTCGCCTTCATCCCCGTCTGAACTCAAATGCCCAACATCAGTGAGGTTTAGAATCCGCTTAACCTGGTAATCATTAGCTTCTAATACCCGAACCAGTAGATCCCAGTATATGTATGCCGCTAGATTTCCAATATGTGCCCGACTATAGACCGTCGGACCGCAGGTATAGATTTTTACCTGATTTGGATTAAAAGGCACGAAGGCCTCAATTTTACGAGTCAGAGTATTATATAATTGTACTTTATTCGTCATCTTTTAGCACTTTCTTTATTTCCCTAATGATCCGCACACGTTTCGTAGCAGTAATATCGTGATCAGCGATCACACTCTGATAAGTCAATCTTTTGTTCACTTTAGCAACTTTGCGTAAATTCGCTCCAATCACCAACGGATCAAAATGACCATGCAACAAAACAGTTGGGATTTTAATTTTACGAAACGTTTGATAATTTCCGCGATTTAAAATTATATTTTCCATCGAGCTCGCAAAAGCCTGTGTCTTCAAATAGTGTTTTTCAAAATTACTAAATCGCTCAGCAATACGCGCAATCACATCAACCGCCGGTACGTCTTTGGCTAAATGTTGCAAAGAAGCATAGGTATTCATATAGACTCGATCCGGTAAGCGCGCCATTTCCGAAGCCATCAAGAGCGGTGGCGAGACCAAAATCGCCGCCTGCACAAAAACTTGTGGCCTCCGTTCTGCAATATAATTAGCAATAATCAACGCCCCCATCGAATGCCCCATTAGCATCACCGGTGTATTAATCTTGAGTCGACGGAAGGACTCATCTAGTGCTCTAGCGTAGTCATCATAATCGTAATCTAGCCAATCCGCCTTAGGTGATTTACCAAACCCTAGCAAATCGAGCGCAATGAAGCGCACATCCTTAAGCTCTGGATCACGCAACACATCTTTATAAAGCTTGCGCCAAGTATACGATGTTGCCGCAATTCCATGAAGCAATACGACAGTTAGTCGTGGATTTTTTACATGATTATCCTCTGCCACTGCCATCCGAATCGGAACATGCAGGACTTTGTGCCAAATCCAACTGAAATAATTATAAAGTTTATGCCAAATCATGTTTCGCCTGCTCTACAATCTCAGGTAAAATCTTGATCAGATCAGCCACGATCTCAGCATAGCTCATATCATAGACCCGAAATCCAGCCGCATAAGCATGACCTCCACCACCAAAATAACCAGCAATTTGTTCTGCAACCGGGATCTGCGTGCGGATTTTACCGGTCGCTTTGCCATCGGGATATGTCTTGACGGCGATCGCCACCTCAACCCCTTCCACCATACGCATTTCTTCTAGAATTAACACGTTAGGATTATACTCCTGCGAATATTCCTGAATCTCCTCAAACGGGATATGCACTGTTGCGAGCGTACCATCTAACGCATACTCAATTCTCTTGATTAGATCAGCCTTATAATCTAAAATACGTGGCGATTTCTTCATAAATTCACGACGACGCTCGTCGATTTCCGCCGGATTCGCCCCTAGCTCAATCAGACCAGCCATTGTGCGCATCGTATCAGCAGTCACAGACGCGCTGACTAGGCCAAGCGTATCCGACGCAATCGCCGCATAAAGCGCAGTCGCCGCCGGCTTCGGAATTGTAAGCCCACAGGCTCTTGCAATCCGATATATCAAGTCAGCACAAGCTGGACGCGTTTCTATGATATTCTCATGCGGAAATTCGAGATCATCATCAGTTTCATGATGATCGATTACCAATACCGGCTTATTATATAATGAATTTTTTATCGCCGGATCATCCAATAATTTTGATAGCAAAACGCTGGCTGCCGTATCGACAATGATATATCCGTCTGCTTTATAATCAAACTGCGAATTAACCCTAGACCAATCCTCAAAATAATGCAGATATTCCGGGATATCTACTGGGCAATATAGTGAATTTTCTGTCTCTGCCAATATATAATCTAGGGCTATCGCCGAGCCGAGCGAATCTCCGTCTGGATTTTCTGCCTGGATAACACAGATCCGTTCCTTGCCCGTCAAAAACTCCTGCATTTTTTCATACATATATATATTATACACTTTTTTGGCGAATATGACGAGAATGATCTCCGCCAACGCTCATCTCTAGTGACCGTCCATGCAAAAATACCTTAGGCCACCCTATCTATCAATTGCTCCTCGTTTTTTGACCAGATTTAGCTGAAGTCTTTTTAGTACGTTTACGTGGCGTCGGCTTCTTTACCTTCATGGCCGGAAAAGCCTTCAACAATCGTCGGTTTAATTTACCGTGTTGAGCGAATTTCAAGCGTATATATTCGGTAAGCTCTTCCGTAATGTCGCCGCTGACCGTTTTTGTGGTAGCACGAAAATGTATGATCAATCTCAGTGAGGCAATAAAATCACATATCAAAATCACCATAAGAGCCGCCGCAATAAAAATTAACCCTATCTTATCAAGCCGATTAAAAATACTGAGCATGAACGGGCTAATTAATTTCACTACCACGACTCCTAGAGCACCAAAACCTAAAAGCGCACCTAAACAGATTCGTCCATTAACATTAAAGGGCTGGTCGGTATAATCCCACCATCGCGCATGGAACAGTTTTTCCATAAGATAGCTTGTTAAATATTCGATTGCCGCGCCAAAAATCATTACTACACAAAAAATTTCCAAAATGTTCTCTTGGCGCCCAATCATAATAGTAATTAGAGCTCCAGCTACGCCATAAATCGGACAAAGCGGCCCAATCAAAAAACCGCGGTTATAGAAACGATGACGAATCACTACAGTAATAATCATCTCCATTAACCAACCTAAGAACGCATAGGTAATAAAAAGTAAAAACCAAATTGCTATCGTATGTAAAATGTCTATCATATCTCAATCTCCCCGATAATCTTCTTACTATCCCCCTCCGGTAGCATTTCCACGTTTTTCAATTTCTTCTCAATCTGGCGCGAAGTATGTTCGGCGTTGCCGATTTTATTGGCGGTTTCTTCCAGCTTCTTCTTGGTTGCCGCAAGGAGGTCACCGAATTTACCGAATTGCGCTTTTACCGCACCTAGCGTCTGCCAAACTTCAGCACTGCGTTTTTCGATTGCTACGGTACGGAACCCCATAGTAAGACCAGACAAAATAATCGGCAGAGTCGAAGGCGAACAAATTGTCACTCGCATTTTTTGGCGCACTTCATCGAACAACCCCGGAATCCGCAAAATCTCCGCGTACAAACTCTCGGTTGGAACAAACATGATGCCAAAATCGGTAGTTGCTGGCGGATCGAGATATTTATCAGCGATTTTCTTCGCCTGCGTCTTTACATCCTTGGCTAATTCTTTACGGAACTGCTCAATATCGACTTTATTACCTGAATCATATGCTGCGACAAGTCTTGAATAATTCTCAACCGGAAATTTCGAATCAATCGGTAAATAGATCATCTCTTCGTGACGACCCGGCATTTTAATCGCAAACTCAACTCGGTCCATGCTACCTTTTTTGGTAATAAAATTCTCTACGTATTGATCATGCATCATGCAATCAGAAATAATATTTCCAAGTTGCACTTCACCATAAATACCTCGTGTTTTAACACCCTCCATCACCTTTTTAAGATCGCCAACACCATTTGCTAAAGTCCTCATCTCGCCCAACCCTTGATAAACCTGTGTTAGTTGACTTGAAATCCGTCGAAAGCTCTCATTAAAACGCTTCTCAACCGACTCCTGTAGTTTTTCGTCTACCGTCTGACGCATTTGTTCGAGTCGAGCAGAATTATCTTCTTGCAAGCTTTTCACTCTCGTATCGACGGTCTTTTGAATTTGACCGAAGTTATCGGCAATCTCCCGCCGGTTTTCGCGAAACTCACTCTCGATCCGTGGCGTCAATTTTTCAATCTCACTCTCTAGGCGGACTAGACGTTCTTGGACTGCACGCGAATCCCGATCCTCTGGTCGGCGCACAATCACAACCACTAATAGAATAATCGCAATGATCAGTAGGCCTACGATTAGAATATCCATCTATTACAAAATCCCAAAAATCTTGAACCCTAATAGCATGAGGATAATACATGCCGCAATTCCGCCGTAGATCATCGCTGCATAACGATTATTGCCTGGCTGACGACCTCGTATATGCCATAAAAACCAAACTCCCACACCACACATCGTAAAATAAAAGATCGGGACAAGTGCCGATAGGATGATTTCACCGAAATCTAAGTTTACCATAACTAATATTATATATTATAATACTGTTTTCGCAAAGATATAAACCCTAAAACAGTATAGAGGGTCTACTATGAGACACTCTATACCAAGATATGTGTTCGGTATGTTCTTGCGTTATACCCTACGCTCCCTGATCATTCTTTTACTGGCAAAATACGTGATCAGGAAATAACCGCCATAAACCGCCAAGAAAACTCCACCGATCATGACTACCGCACCGCCAATCTTAACCCCGCCGAAGAATTCTAGAACTTCATCACAGAAAATGATTCCAAAAATTGAGTGAACTACTGCTATCACAAGTGGTAGCGCGAAGAAAATTCCAATTTGCCAAGCTAGAGCGTGATTAATCATTTTACTATCCGCCCCAAGTTTTTGCAGAATCACATATTTAGCACGATTGTCGCTACTCTCAGTGAGCTGTTTTAGAGCCAAGAGAGCAGCACTAGCGATCAGGAAAATAATTCCGAGATACAATGCCACAAAAGTTACTATCGCCTTTAAACCAATATTCGAATTTAGAAGATTTTGCTTCGTCTCGATCATGAAGTACTTTGCGGTATTCTGTAATTCTTGATCGCGTATCTTTAGGATTCTATCCGTTAGATCATTGGCATCCACATTATCTTTAAAATTTCCTACAATATATTCAAAAGCATCATCTTCGGGGAATTCAATATCGTCTGGCACGATTACAATTCCGGTATTTGCATTTGCAGTGCTGGATAATTGATACATTCCATCTGTCACTTTTGCCGACGCTGGATGTAAAACCTCCCCACCAAACTCGATACGGACATCCGCCACTAGGGCCTTTTCTAATATTTCTACCATAGGCTGAAAATTGGCCACAATTATATACTCATTATTATCAAGCTCAATTTTTTCATTATGGAACAAATCAGCAATCGCATTATAATCACCGATATGCATCATCGGGATCACACCTTGAGTATTAAAGAGCGTAAATTCCCCTGGCGACATTACCCCATTCAATAAATCCCCGTACGTCAAATCATCACTATAAGATACTTCATATTTTGCCTGCTCCTTGATCGCCGCGCCAAGATCAATCCCGTAGAGCTTCATCACTTCTACTGATTCGCTCTCGTCGGCCAAAGTTGCCGGGAATTCAATATCAACCGGCATCGCTTGATCGAGCTTCGCTGTCATACTCTCATGAATTGAAATTGCCGAAACCGACACACAAATAGTCACAAACAACATCAAGCTAATTACGGTTATCGCTAATACAGACGTATTTACTGCGCTACTAAACTGTCGCAGCGTAAAGGCATTCACATCACGATTATATAATTTCGTGTTCTGTAATAACTTCAATATAATCGTAGCCACCGACCAAACAAATAAAGTCGTCCCCAGTGCACCAGCCCCTAGCACCCATAGAATATTGGAATCGTCAAGCTTAGACGAATTGAGGGTAACCATCCAGTAAGCCCAACCTAACATTACAATACCGAGAGTAAAAATAACGATAGCCATTGAGGTTTTACGCACTTTTACAGTCTCTGCCATCCGCTTAGCTTGTAGTAATTTAATTAAACGTTGACGTGCCACCATCACAGTATCCAGCAACATAACCACCGTAAAGATAATTGCAAAATATACCAGCGTTTTAATACAGGCTTCAGGAGAAAAGACAAAATGGAATTGCGTCATATCGGCTTCAAATATACCAGCGACTAAAGTGCTCGTAAATTGCGACAAACCTACACCAATCAGCAATCCGACACTCAGCGAGACCGCCCCAATTAGCAAAGTCTCTAACAAAATAATCATCGCAATCTTGCGCTTACCCATACCGAGGGTCATATATGTACCAAACTCTTGACTACGGCGTTTGATTAAAAAACGTGAAGCGTAAATTATCAAAAAGCCTAACACGAAAGCCACAAATACACTAACTCCAGCCAACACACTTGTCATAAGTTTTACGACTTCCGACATATAATCGCTCAGCCCTAGCATCACAGTCTGACTATCTAGAGCATTAAAAATATAAAAGATTGCTACCCCTAGTACTAATGTAAAGAAATAAATCGCATAATCTTTGAGACTGCGTTTGATATTGCGCAGCGCTAATTTAAAGAACATTCGTATCCCCTCCTAGCGCTGTCACCACATCGATGATCTGATCAAAGAATTGCTTACGATCATGTTCGCCGCGACGAATTTCGTTAAAGATTTTACCATCCTTTAGGAAGATTACTCGCTTGGCATAAGACGCCGCAAATGCATCATGTGTCACCATCAAAATCGTCGAACCAAAACACTGATTTAATTCTTCGAATTGCTCAAGCAACACCCTAGCCGAGCGTGAATCAAGCGCACCGGTCGGCTCATCAGCTAATATTAACTTCGGATCAGTAATAATTGCTCGTGCCGAAGCTACACGTTGTTTTTGCCCACCCGACATTTGATAGGGGAATTTATCTAGAACCGTTGTAATGCCTAACTGCGCACTAATCTTTTCGACGCGATCGGTAATTTCAAGTGGATGCACTTTCTGTATTGCAAGCGCCAAAGCGATATTCTCGCGCGCCGTTAGGGTGTCTAGTAGATTAAAATCTTGGAAGATAAAACCCAATTCTTCACGTCGAAAGCGGTTTAGCTTTTCGCCCCGCAATCGAGTAATGTCTTCACCACCAACATAGATTTTTCCAGCCGTAACGCGATCAATCGTCGCAATACAGTTAAGCAAAGTGGTTTTACCGGAACCGCTTGCACCCATAATCGCCACGAACTCTTGGCGATCAATCTCAAATGAAATTCGATCCACCGCCTTTGTTAGTGCCGAACGACTACCATAATATTTTTCCACATTTTCAAGCTTCAATACTGGCTCACCACCAATCTGACAATGCGGCTTTTTCTGTTCTTTTGCCCCTTTCTTTTTAGGTGATTTAGGTTCAACCGATTTATTAGTTGAAACGGATTTTTTTATCGTAGTTAACTGTTTCATAATACTCCTTTACTTCATTCTATAGACTCCGGGGCTATTTGTCGTTTGTGGAACCTTACAACTAGCGAACATTTTTGTAATATTCATGCTCACCAAAAACAAAGCGTACTTCCGTAAAAGAGTCATCTCCTATTTTTGAATTGATTTCAACCTTATGCCCCATTTTATCAGCCAAGGTCTTCACAATATAGAGCCCCATGCCAGTCGAGTGCTCGCCATTTTTACCATGGCCATTTTTCCCCGTAAACGTCTTGTCAAACACCCTGGGTAGGTCCTCTGCCGGAATACCGATTCCGTCATCACGGATTTTTAGTATAGTCATTCGCTGCGCCTGTTCTGCTGAAAACGTGATTTTCTTTGCCTGATATTTTAACGCATTTGCAAGCACCTGTGAGATCATGAACTTAAGCCATTTTACATCACTCATCACATTTCTATCTAAATTACGCGTCTCAATTTCCATATTTTGAAGCTGAATCTGCGTACGATATGTCAGTAAAACCGCCTTAACTACCTCGCTCAAGTTACATCCCTGGAATAAATAGTCCTTAGCTGAACTCTCCGCACGCATAAAATATAAGATTTGTTCAGTCAAATTATCTATCCGCGCTAGCTCGCGTGTAAGTTCGCGCCCTGATCGCAATCGCCCTTTTTCAGCCAGCAAGTTTAGTGCCGCAAGGGGACTTTTAATCTCATGAATCCAAAGTTCTATATAATCAGAAAAATCCTGACACACTTGTTCGTTTTTACTAACGTTTTCAAGCATCGATTTACCAAGTTCATAACAAACATCATACAAGATCTTCCCATCGAGAAAATCTGGGCGGTCGAGCACCTCCGCTATTAGATAAGATTGATCCAATTTAGCTAAATTTACCCGTAAGTTTCGATAAAAATATCTCTGCCGAAAATAACCAAAGCAGATTACACCTAATATCGCAACAAAAATCAAGATAGCAACCATAATGACAGCTTCAGATTTAAGCCCAAAAATCTGGCATAACCCTAAAACCAAAACAGCCATCACGATCAAGCTTAGTATCTCTATGGCTCGATCATACAAATAGTATTTAAAAGAAAAATCTTTCACTAATCCCCCACTAAGCTATAGCCAAGGCCTTTATGAGTCTCAATAACATTTCTGCCAATCAGTTTTTCCAGCTTCGTACGTAAACGACTAACGTTCACAGTGAGCGCATTATCATTAATATATTCTTGATTATTCCAAAGTTCAGTCATTAAAGTCTCACGTGAGACGATCCCGCCACGCTCTTCCAATAATTGTCGCAAAATAACCATTTCGTTCTTTGTTAGATGTATGCGTCGCTTCTGAAACGATATTGCCCCACGTGCCAAATCGATCCTAGCACCCGCAAAATTATAAATATCTTGATGAGCCCCCTCCATAGTGCGCCTCAGGACTGCTCGAATTCTCAATAATAAAATTTCGGATTTATACGGTTTCAAGATGAAATCATCCGCACCGTAGCCCATAGCGAGCAGTTCGCTCGACTCAGTACTATTTCCGGTCAAAATGATCACCGGTATATTTGAAGTACTCCTCAAGCGTCGTAGTAACTCAAGTCCGCTTAGTCCCGCAAGACCAAGATCGAGCAAAATCAAATCCGGCTGCAATTCACCGACTTCAGTACTAATTTGATCTAAATTTTCAAAATTTGCGATTTCCAAAGCCTCATATCCGGCCCCGACCAAAATTTCACCTAAGACCCGACGAATTTCCGGCTCATCCTCAATTATTAGTACTCTTGTCATACTTATATTCTATACCGTAAAATCTCTACTGTAAAATCGTTAGCTTCTACCACTATTCGATATATCATAAAAGAGGCCCTATTGGAGCCTCTTTTAATTAGTTTTGCGTGCTATTTCGTATTTCGCTTTTCAATCACTTCTTGTGCTACGTTTGGCGGTACCTCCTCATAGCCATAAAGCTCCATCGAGCTAGCTGCGCGACCCTGCGACATAGAACGTAGATCCGAAGTATAACCAAAGAGATTCGCTAGTGGTACAAAAGCTTTAATTAGCTTCGCTCCGCCAGTCAGATCTTCCATACTATCAACTCGACCTCGGCGTGAGTTAATATCCCCAATCACATCACCCATGAAATCTTCCGGAGTAGTGACTTCGAGTTTCATAACCGGCTCAAGCAAAACTGGCTGCGCCTTCTTAATTCCCTCACGAGTCGCCAAGCTACCGGCCAGCTTAAAGGCTAGCTCGCTTGAGTCAACATCGTGGTAGCTACCATCATAAAGTGTTGCTTTGACGTCAACTACTGGGTACCCAGCAATGACACCTCCATTCAAGGCTTCCACAATACCTTGCTGAACCGGCTTACGATATTCCTGCGGAACCACACCACCTTTAATCTGATCGATAAACTCAAAACCTTTACCAGTCTCATTCGGCTCAAATTTGATCCATACATCACCGTATTGACCGCGACCACCGGACTGCTTGACATGTTTACCTTGAGCTTCAGCAGTGCCCCGAATCGTCTCACGATAAGCTACCTGCGGCGCACCTGTATTAGCTTCAACGCCATGCTCTTTCTGGAGACGATCGATCGCAATCTCGAGGTGAAGCTCGCCCATACCAGAGATAATGGTTTGACCAGTTTCCTCATCGGTATGTACACGGAGAGTTGGATCCTCTTCGACGAGCTTTTGCAAACCGAGAGCCATTTTTTCCTGATCACTTTTTGCTTTTGGTTCTACAGCAATACTTACAGGTGGGTCCGGGAATTCAATGCTCTCAAGATGGATCGGATGTGCTGGATCACAAATCGTAGTACCAGTTGTCGTGTCTTTCAAACCAACCACCGCAGCAATATCACCAGCGGTAATCTCCGAAATTTCTTCGCGCTTATCAGCAAACATACGCACGATACGGCCTACGCGTTCCTTGTCGCCCGTAGTAGCATTCAAAATAGTACTACTAGTCTTCATCACGCCAGCGTAAACACGAATAAAGATCAGCTTACCAACAAATGGATCGGTCGCAATCTTAAAGGCAAGCGCAGTTAGTGGTTCGGAATCTTTAGCCTCGCGAATCTCTTGATCGCCGGTCTTTGGGTTAATGCCAACAGTCTTGCCCTGATCGCGGTCAAGCGGACTCGGCAAGAAATCAGTAATGAGATCAAGCACTTTTTCTACGATTACACCGCGACCATCGCCACCAGTGACGAGGAAGAAATCACCTTCGAGCACACGCTTACGTAATGCCGCCTTAAGCTCTACCTCGGAGATAGCGTCCTCTCCTTGGTTAAAGAATTTCTCCATCAGAGTTTCATCGGCCTGGACCGCTTCTTCTACTAGCATTGAACGGGCATTTTTAGCCTTCTCAAGCATATCAGCCGGAATTTCGCCAACAGTCAATTCATGATCAGCGTAATCCTTATAGGTATAAGCCTTCATATCGATCAAATCGACAACACCACAAATGTCTTTCTCGAAACCAATCGGCAGGTGCACCGCTACCGCATTGCGACTGAGGCGCTTATGGATACTATCAAGCGATTTATAGAAATCGCCACCAATCTGATTGATTTTATTTACGAAACAGATGCGCGGAATACCATATTTGGTTGCTTGACGCCAAACCGTCTCCGACTGCGCCTCTACACCCATCTTACCATCAAATACGGCGACTGCGCCATCGAGCACGCGTAAACTACGCTCTACTTCGGCCGTAAAGTCAATGTGACCCGGAGTGTCAATGACGTTGATCTTGTGACCTTTCCATTCTGCCGTCACCGCCGCAGATGTAATCGTAATGCCACGATCCTTCTCTTGCTCCATCCAGTCGGTAGTAGCACCACCAGTACCACCTTTGACGAGATCAATCTTATGCTTTAGACCGGTACGATAAAGGATCGCCTCGGTGGTGGTAGTTTTGCCCGCATCAATATGGGCAATGATCCCAATATTGCGAAGCTTATTCAGGTCTTTGACTTCACTTGCCATGTAGTTCCCTTCTTATATATTCCTTACTTTGTGTCTCCAAATAACTCCATACCTAGACGGCAGATTTGGTAGATCATAATAGATTTCAACTAATTTTATCATAATATCCAAGATTTTAATAGGGGGTTTACATAGGGGGTTTACATGCTATAATGGCACTATGACGGAAATGGTTAAACATCTGGGCTCAAATCAACGCGAAGAGTCTCCGGGCTCGATAAACAATATCAATACTGAAGCAAACGATTGGGGCAGCTTGGCTGAATTGAATCCGAACCAATCATCCATGACTTGGGACGATCTTGCCGCAGAAGCTAATGAAAATAAAACAGATTGGGGCAGCTTGGCTGAATTGAATCCGAACCAATCATCCATGACTTGGGACGATCTTGCCGCAGAAGCTAATGAAAATAAAACAGATTGGATCAGCGACGAACTAGATCAAAAAGAGCAAATCGAAGCTAGTGAGACGGGATTGGAAGAGCCTCAACCAATAAAATTGACATCCGCCGAGATTAGAAAACTTAACCGCTTCGAATCTGGTATATATTACAGCGATCCTGGTACTTTCGCACAGCTCCAGCAACTTAAGAGCCGTTACGGAAACTCCTTCAATTTCCAAGAATTCACCGAAAGTCTAGCGATCCATGTCCGTTATCATCCTGCTTATCTATCGGCTCGTGCCGGTTCCCCTCCCGCCCAGCCAAACCACACCCAAGAAAAACCTCTTTGGCCCATAGATGATTTGGATCGAATTGCCCACATCTATGATGTCGTAGGTAACGTATCAGGCTCAGACACACTCTTCAATAAAACTCCTGATGACCTGAAATTAATCTCGCACTGTTTCGATATTTCGCTTGCTGAAATGCCCCTAGAAAAAGAAACGGTGATCCCAAGAGAGAATTTAATCGAAAAAATACTTCACAAATTACATCGTAATCGCTATGAAAAAGATCGCTCTGAGAGAAACCAAGCTATGCAAGAACAACATGATATTGCTCGTCGCAACGATAAAAGACGGTCGTTTTTATCCGGTGTAGTCGACACATATACGTTAAGCAATCTCGATGCGGATTCACTCCAAAATTTAGCTAAAATTACCGAAAACAGCATCAAAGCTGGAGATGATAATCTGGCAGATATCATTTGCCGCGCAGTTGGACACAACGATAATCGTCGAACTCTCCGCCTAGCCACTATGGCTCAAGAAATTGGACCCGACCACCCGGAGCAAAGATCGGCATTAGAATCATATTTTTATCATTTTGGACTAGATGATGAAAACGCGACAAAATTTCGTGAACAAGTCCTACCTTTACTGTCCGACCCCGAAACCTGCGAGACGCGTTCAGAAATCTTGCTGAGTATATCACGCGATAATAAACCCAAACAACTAGAAGAAAAACAAGAATTCGCCCTTAAAGAACTCCTCCCAACCATCACTGCGAATAATGAACTCACTTACGCACAGAAAATCACCTACAAACATTTATTAGGATATGATACCGATCAAAATACAAGAAAAGAGTTACTTCGTGATGCAAACGAAAAGATTATCCCTTTCCTCGGGTCGCGCCCTAATGTGATCAAATCATTTTTAGCCAATGGAATAATGGATCGTGATTTTGATATGCTAACTAATACCAATCATCAAAGTTCCCCACAAAAAAGCATCGATCAATATATCGCCCAAAGCGAAGAGCTATTATCCTTCATTGAAGACGACCCCAACGACAATTATCTTCTCTACGAGAAGTTAATAAAATTAGCTTTTAATCGCGATTATGAAACAGATTTCATCGAGTATCTTGAGGCGGATTTATTCCCAAGAATTGCCCAAAACGACCCCTCGCTCGGCAGCTGGACTCGTGGAGCTGGCTTTTTACGTGGCGAAAGTAAAATTCGTGATTTTGATTTTAATTGTTTGGCATCCAAGATCACTCCACATAATATCAATCAACTCCTGATGCAGCGTCGCGAATTACCAACCAGTGATGCGGGTCGGCTAGAACAGAATCGGATCGATGCTCTAGCAGTCGAAGGGATCGTAATTCCGAATCACTCTTTTATCCATTACGAAGACCCTATGACGCATAATCTTCTAACTGCGATGGTCAATTATTACGATACCTACGGGGCTACAAGTCCTTCGAAAGCTAAGCAGGAACTAAATGATATCGCTAAAGAATGCTCGTCAACCGCTAATGGGCTCTATGGTCAGCTAGAAGAGCGTATTTATGATATTGATAACTATAATAAGATAATCAAAGGTGAGGTGAATGACGATTTCAGATTTTCACGTGCCTATGACATCCCAGCAATCGACGTCTTGAGGCGCTTAGCCGAAAATACTAAACTAAATGATTTGGAAATACCCAATATCGCTGACAAAAATTGGCAAAAGCTAATGCAAGACGCCGGAATCCGTCTTAACCCCAATGCGAGAGGTGACAAGATGTACTCGGATTGGAATAATGTCGGAAAGCTAGTCAAATACACTAATGACTGGTTACTAGAGCATCAAGACCAGTATGGTCTTGATGCAAGTATACTTGCAGCGATCGGTTTCACGGAACGCGCAGCAACTTTCGCACTCAGAAACATCTCGGAGAAAGAGCGCAGAGAACTGCCATATGACAACGAGTTCAAAGAGATCGTTAAGCTGCAGGAGCTAACCGCAAGTTATGACCACTTCCATCCACAAGACTTCGAACGTTTCTGGGAAGGGTTTAAAAATATCAAGCTAGACGACGAAAAAGCACTTCAGGATCATTACTGGAGGTTAGCAAGGCGCGAGCTGACACAGGTAGCAAAATTACAGCACGCATACAAAGAGGAAAACAAGAAAGATGCCGGGATGATACTGCAATCAGGGAATTTGCTGGCAGAGCTGATACAACTGATTGATCATCGCGAACCAAAGACCCTACGCGAACGCGCAGATAGACGCATAAGTGATTATAGTCACTGAAAATTTAGGCCAGGAAAGTTTGATCATTCGTCAGCATATATAATTTATGTTTTGCTCTCGTCAACGCCACATAGATCAATCGATGCTGGTCAGCTTTTTCGGTTTCAAGATTATCATCAAAAACCTCAAACATAGTTGCAAAGGGATGGCTCGCTAGAACCTGTGCCTGATCCAGCTCAAGCAGAATTACTACGTCCGCCTCGAGGCCCTTAGATTTGTGCATCGTCATAATACGAATTCTCTTTGCAAAATCTTGTAACGTTAAAACTGCATCTTTTTCAAGCACATGCTTCAGGGCATGCTCAAAAACCGTTAAATCAACGCCGGCTGTACTAGTGAAATTATGTCGATGTAACAACATGATGGTTTTACCTCGATTGCGTCGGACTATCGTTGCACATTTTTTAAGCATTCTTGCCGCAGGAAGAAGTGTTTTGGTAGGATTTTCGCCAAGATCCGCCATCTTTTTGGCTTTTTGAATCTGATCGATCAAAATTGTTTGGTAACGCCCATCGCCTAATCCATCCTCCAAGATATCCATTCGGTCGAATTTAACTTTTGTCAATTTTTCGCGATGAATCTTACCGTTTTTACGACTAAACGGTATCGCACGCTCCGCCTCGGGACAGTATTCTTTTAACATATAATCATTAGCATTCTCAACGATTGATCGATCACTACGATAATTCGTGAGCAGCGGAATATTTTGATAATCTTCCGAGAAATATTTTTCAAAATTCAAAAAGTAGTCCACATCCGAACCGGCAAAACGATTGATCGCCTGCCAATCATCACCGACTGCAAAAAGATGCGCGGAGCAGCAAATCATCCGAAGCGCGCGGATGATCGCATAAAACAAATATGAAAAATCCTGATACTCATCTACCATTAGATAACGCAGATTACGAAATTTTTGTCGAATTTCTGGGAAAATTTGCCCTGAAGCGGCCGCCTCCAAAAACTCAGTCGCCTTTTGCATAAGCAGATTAAAGTCAATTTTCGGCAACCGAAGCTGATCGAGATAGCCAAGATACGTCATAAAAGCCAGTTGATGAATTCGTAAGGCTTTATGGTAAGTCGGATCTTCACTATGACGTGCCACATACATTTCAATTTCGTTGCCTAGGCGCACGATTCCCTCTTCGCCACAAAATTTCTGCCCAGCCCGCGTAATAAAACTATTTGTCAGTTTTAAAATATCTCCGTAATCAGCAGGGGAAAGTTTTTGACGTGTCTTGATTATAGATTTCTTTAGCTCGGATCGTACTAGCTGGTCATGTGTAGATTCATCAATAATTTCCGGCTTCAGACCCGTCATTCTAACAACATCAAGCGCAAATTTATGAAAGGTTGAAGCGACTCGAGGTATCGTAGTTTGAGGTGAACTACCTTTATCATTACTTTTATTAGCGTTCCTTGCTAAATCACCTGAAATTTCCGGCAGAGTCCGACCATCGACTTTTACGCAGGCAATACGTTCATTGACCTCGGCCGCCGCGGTGCGATTGAACATGAAAATCGCGATCTCGCCGAGCGAGATCTGCTCGACCGCCACTAGATAAGCCGTCTTTGCAACAATTACCCGTGTCTTCCCCGAACCAGCCCGAGCCGTCACCAAAGTATTCCGGTGGCGGTCGAGCACCGCGGCGGCCTGGTCTCGGTCCAAAGTATATGGTTTACCATCTAGAGTTACATGTTTAGCAAACCATTCCTGTAATTCTTTGGCTGCCTGCAAGCTATGATCCTAGCTTCTTTTTCAGAATCTCTTGTACACTCGAAGGGTTAGCCTTGCCTCGCGACTCTTTCATGACTTGCCCGACTAGGAACCCTAATACTTTTTCCTGCCCAGCGCGATAATCATCCTGAGCCTTCTTGGTTTCTGGTTTTGCAAGCACACTACCAACAATCGCTTCAAGTGCATTAAGATCATTCTCTTGTACTACGCCAAGCTCTTTTGCAATCGTCTCAGTGTCCTTATAGTGCATCTCTGGATCAAAGAACTTCAAAAAGACCTCTTTGGCGCCAGTACTTGAAAGTTGATTATTCCCCAACATTTCTACTAGCTTCAGCAGCTGCTCGCGCGTCGGTAATTCATCATTCAGCAAGCTAGCATTCTCCTCTGCCAGTAGTACCGAAGCAAATAAATTCGCCACCTTCTTTACGGCTGCTTCATCCCCAAGTTCAGCCAGTTTTTCCATCAACGGACGATAATCAAGCAAGATTTCCACGTTTTCAGCACCAATCACTCTATTAAACTGGTCACGATACCAGGCTGGCATCTTTGGCAACTTCATTCGCTCAGCCTCTACTACCTCAGTCGATAAGCGAATCGGCGGTAAATCTGGCTCGGGCATATAACGATAATCTGCTGCGCCCTCCTTGGTGCGTTGTCCGGTAGTCTCACCAGTGGCATCATTCCATCCTCGCGTCTCCTGACGAATTGCCTCTCCACCTTCAAGCAATTTAATTTGACGCTGAATTTCGTATTCGACTACCCGTTCAACACTCCGAAAAGAGTTCAGATTTTTCACCTCAGTTTTAGTGCCGAGCTCCGCACTACCCTCTTCAGCTACACTAATATTCACATCAAAGCGCATATTGCCATTATAAAGATCACCAAACGTCACCCCAGCGTAAGTCATCAGACGCCAAAGTTCCTTCGTATAATCTCGCGCATGCGCTGCAGAATGAATATCCGGCATAGAAACAATCTCCACCAACGGCGTCCCGGCACGATTCAAATCAATCAAACTATAATCACTTTCATGCGTCGACTTGCCAGCATCCTCCTCGAGATGTGCGTGCTCAATTCGAATCTTAGTCCCATCCGGCAATTCTACCGATCCGGCCCCGATAATCGGATGGAATAACTGTGTGATCTGATATCCCTTAGGTAAATCTGGATAAAAATAATGTTTGCGATCAAAACGCGACTCGAGATTGATCTCGGAGTTCAGTGCCAATCCTGCCCTCATGGCATAATTTACGGCTTTTTTATTTAACCTTGGCAGCATGCCAGGCAGACCATAATCAACTGGTGAAACACAAGAATTGGGCGCTTTACCACGCGCATCATTATCTACCTCTGAAAATAACTTCGTCTTCGTTGAAAGTTGCACGTGACATTCAATACCAATCGTTGGCAAGTATGATTTTCCGCTTTCACTATTGACAATTTCGCTAATCTGTGATACAATAGAAGGTTGACCCATTAAATCGCTCCTAAATCCTTTAATGCCTGCTTAAAACTAGCTAATGCGCGATTTGCCGTCGTGTATTCAAGCAAAAAATCCGGCTCATGTGCAATCTGATTACGAATCTTATGCGCATACCAAACTTTATTAATATCCGACAGACGACCATCTACCCTCTTGAGGCGTTCGCCCATCGTCTTTCCCCCGACCCCCATTTCAATCATCGCTTTATCAAGCAGCTTATCGCCGTTCATCACCGCAATAGCATAGCTGTTAGGATCGGACTTCTGCAGACCATTTTCAATCTTTAGCCAACGAGTCTGATATTCCTCCTTATCGAAGCTATGTCGACTATTCCCCTTTAACACGATCGCGATCAGGGCGAGCAACCCTACTGCAATAATTGCGATAACTAGAAATACAGCAGATGGCATCAATCTTTTCCTCCCATAATATCAACGTGACGCTCAGTACTACCAGCGGCACTATTTTTATGCATCTCTCCAGCAAAGCGCAGGAGTTCACGATCACTACGGCGCGGCCCCGCTAGCTGTAGACCAACCGGCAAGCCAGCATCAGTCTCGCCGACTGGTACGCTAATACCTGGCAATCCCGCTAAATTCAGAGGTACCGACAAAACATCTTCCAAGTACATCGCTACTGGATCATTAACTTTCTCACCAAGCTTGAAAGCTGGATTCGGACTCACTGGCATTAATAAGAAATCACATTTTTCAAAAGCTTTTTCAAATTCACGGATCAATACCGTACGAGCTTTTGCCGCCTTTAGGTAATACGCATCATAAAATCCACTACTTAGCACAAAGTTACCAACCATAATCCGACGCTTATTCTCCGGCATAAAGCCTTCGCCACGGGTGTTTCGGTATAATTCCGTAAGCCCTGTACTATTTTCACTACGGAAACCGTAACGGATGCCATCATGACGACTAAGGTTACTGGCGATCTCAGCTGGCGTGATAATATAATACGCCGCTAGCGCATATTTCAAGGCTGGCATTTCTAGCTCGATTACTTCATGACCATTTTCGCGCAGCTCTTCAATTGCTTGTTTAAGGACTGCACGAATCTCTGGGGCAATTGCTTCGCTGTCAAAATCCTTTACTGCGCCAATCTTCTTCACCGGGTCATCGAAAACCTGCTCTTTACCATAATAATCAGGTAGACTCGTGAGATCATACGGATCTTGCCCAGCACAAATTCGCATCAGTAAGTCAATATCAGCCGCATCTTGAGCAAAAAAGCCTACGCAGTCTAAACTGGAGGTCATTGCTACGACCCCATACCGACTGATCGCACCATAAGTCGGTTTAAATCCAAAAACGCCATTGAAACTGGCTGGTTGGCGAATACTTCCACCTGTATCTGTACCAGTCGTGAACGGCACGATCCCTAGCGCTACTGCCACCGCTGAGCCACCTGAACTACCACCTGCAACCCGCTCAAGATCGCGCGAATTTTTAGTTGGCCCAAAATAACTGTTCTCGGTGCTTGATCCGTGAGCAAAAGCATCGAGATTCGTGCGACCGATCATGATCGCACCCTCGGCTTCAAGTTTCTTGACTGCCGTAGCCGTGACTGGACTTTCAAAGCCTTCTAGAATTCGTGCCGAAGCCGTCGTATCGCCCTCATTGGTCAAAAAATTGTCCTTCACCGCATATGGCACACCGGCCAGCCTACCGACATCCTCGCCAGCGGCAATTCGACGGTCAATCTCCTCCGCTCGCTGAATAGCGGCGTCGTTAATCCAATTGAAAACATGATAATCTGGCTGATAATGGTGCGCTTTCTCCAGCGCTTCTTTTACCAAACTAACCGCCGTTAAATCCTTACTCGCAGTTTTCATCACCCTCCTACAATACTTTCGGTACTTTTATTTGATGATTTTGCACTTCTTTTGTCAAAGCCAAAAGTTGATCCGGATCCGCTTCTTGTGGTTCAATTTCATCTGGACGCCAAACATTCTCCATTTCGAATACTTGATAGGTCGGCTCAACCCCCTCAGTATTTAGCTCGTCTAATTGGGAGATATAATCTATAATTCCAGCAAGATCCGTCTCTAAACGTCGGCTCTCCTCCTCGCTCAAAGAAAAATTCGACAACTCAGCCAAGTGTGCTATAGTTTCTTGATTAATTTCCATATTTATCATTATAACACGGTGAAACTCAGACAAAAAGAATTAAGACTCAAAAGGCAGTAATCTCCTCTCATAAAAGAGACCCCCTGAAAATTGGGGATCTCTTTTGTTTTTATCGAAGCGCGATTACATCTCAGCAATATCTTCAACCGATGGTTCTTCGCTACTTTCCATATCCTCGGTTTCAGCTTCTAGCTCATCCGCAATTGCATCCGTCACATCCAATGGCGTTACGCCGGTACCGACTGGGATCTTGCGACCAATAATCACGTTCTCTTTCAGGCCGTTCAGATGATCAACCCGACCATTAATCGCGGCATTAATTAGAACCCTCGTAGTATCCTGGAAGCTTGCCGCCGACAGGAAGCTATCGCTCCAGATGCTCACCTTAGTGATGCCAAGCAATAGATTTTGGTAAGTTGCAAGTTCCTTACCAGCCTCCTCAAGTCGTTTGTTCTCGGCCAAGATTGCCGCCTTGGAGACAATATCACCGGCTACAAACTGCGAGTCACCTGCTTCGTCGATCATTACGCGACTAAACATTTGTCGTACGATAATCTCGAGGTGTTTAGCAGAGATCTCGTGACCCTGCGCCGCGTACACCGCTGTCACATCATTCATAATGTAGCGTGCAGTAGCCTCAGCGCCCTTATACTTCAAAAGATCTTGAAGATTCAAAGACCCAGTCGTAATACGATCACCCTGTTTCAGTTTATCTCCATCGTGGACCAAGATCTCAGCATCCCCTGGAACTTCCATGCGTACTGCTGCGCCAGCGCCGGCAACCACAACGATCGCATTTTCCGTCAACTCAGCGATACCGTCAACGGTACAAATCAACGGATCCTTACCGCGACCACGGTCAGCCAAAACATCACCCGTCTGTACGCTCGCGCCGTCCTTAACTTTAGCCTTGCGACCGTCCAATTCTAGACGCAGAGTCTCACCGGCTTCCGGTGTAATCGTAACGACATATTTATTATTCTCTTCGAAAACCGTCACAACACCGTCGATCGGAGTAACATAAGCCTGACCCTTTGGCGTACGAGCTTCGAGCAACTCCTCGACACGCGGAAGACCACGAGCAATCGCACCAGAACCTGCCACACCCGAACCATGCTTCGTATCCAAGGTCAACTGTGTACCTGGCTCGCCAAGCGATTGAGCAGCAATTACGCCTACTGGCTGATGTGCCTCGACCAATTCACGGGTCGACATATCAACACCATAACTCTTGCGTGGAACTCCGCTCACCGCCGTAGTAGTAAGAACAGATTGAATCTTAACACTGTCAATCTTATCGTCTGCTTCGATCTGAGCTGCGGTTTCATTTGAGATTAACTCACCAGCATCAATATAACCTGGCACCGTTTCCGCCGCATAACGTCCAGCCAAACGCGCCGCAAAACCAATCCCAGTATAATCAGATTCTTCGCGTAATACTGCAAAACCTGGATCTTCGGCCTCTTCGTCAGTCGTAAAGACATCTTGAGCTACGTCAACAAGACGACGAGTAAGGTAGCCAGAGTCGGCAGTACGTAGCGCCGTCGAAACCTGACCTTGGCGTGCACCTCGCGTCGCGATGAAGCTCTCAAGTGTATTAAGACCTTTCTTGTAACTACTCTTGACTGGAAGCTCGATCTCATTGTTATTAATATCAACCATAATACCGATCTCGGCACTCGCAAGCTTAATATTCGAAATCGAACCACGCGCTCCAGAGTTTACCATCACAGCAATATCCGTATCCATCTCGGCTAGCTTACTTTTCAGGAAGTCCGAGATCTGCTTATCGATATCACGCCAGTTATTCACGGTTAATTTATAACGCTCTTCTTCAGTTACCATACCCTGATCGAACTGTTCCTGGATCAAAGCCGTCTTGGCATCACCCGCCGCAATAAAATCATCGATTTCAGGATAAGTTGGATAATCGCCCTTTGCGGTCGAGATTGACGCGATTGTCTCATACTCGAAAGCAAGATTCTTCATAGCATCAGCCGTCTTTACGGTCGTTTCAGTACCATAATTATCGAAAATATTCGCCATTACGCGCTTTAGCTGCTTGCTATTCTGTACCGAATCATCATACGGATAATCTTTTGGCAAGATCTCATTGAAAATCACACGACCGAGTGTAGTATTACGGATCTCCCCTTTCGCAAACACACGAATCGGCGTTTGCAACTCAATAACTCCCTGATCGTAGGCCATCTCCGCTTCGTAAACCGAGCTATATGGCTTAATCTCATCAGCCTTAATTCCTGGCTTATTGTAAGTCAGATAGTAGCAGCCTAGCACCACGTCCTGATAAATTGCAAGCACTGGTGCACCATCGGCCGGCTTGAGTAAGTTTTTGCTTGCCGACATTAACTCACGTGCTTCCGCTTGAGCAGCCTCGGACAATGGTAGGTGTACCGCCATTTGGTCACCATCATAGTCAGCGTTAAACCCACTCGCTACTAATGGATGAAGCTGGATTGCTTTACCTTCGATCAATTTAGGCTGGAACGCCTGTACTGAAAGGCGGTGGAGCGATGGCGCGCGGTTTAAGAGTACATATTTACCTTTAATCGCTTCGTCCAGCGCATCCCAAACCACTGCTTCGCCCGCATCAATCATCCGGGTCGCTGAACGAATATTAGGAGCTTTATCCTCAGCGATCAATTGCGAAATCACGAACGGTTTAAACAATTCGAGTGCCATTAATTTCGGCAAACCACATTCATTAAGCTTCAATTCTGGACCAACCACAATAACTGAACGACCAGAATAATCTACGCGTTTACCGAGTAAGTTCTGACGGAAACGCCCCTGCTTACCTTTGAGAAGATCAGAGATACTCTTAAGTTTACGGCGACCATTAGTCGAATTTGCACTACGGCTACCGTGCACGGCGGAGTTGTCAATCAAAGCGTCAACTGCTTCTTGGAGCATACGCATCTCGTTATGACAAATCACTGCTGGAGCATTTAGCTCTACTAGTTTCTTTAAACGATTATTGCGATTAATTACCCGACGATACAAATCATTGAGGTCGCTCGTCGCGAATCGACCACCAGGAAGCGGGATCATTGGACGTAGATCCGGCGGGATCACTGGCACGACAGTTAGAATCAGATCAATCGGTTTAATCCCAGCTGCTTCCATGCCCTCGAGCACCTTGAGGCGCTTCATTAGTTTCTTCTCTTTTTGACCTTTGGCATCTTCAGCTTCTTCGCGCAACTCCGAAATCATCGTTTTGAGATCAATCTCATCAAGCAAACGCTTAATTGCGGTTGCACCCATTTCCACTTCGACTAATTCGTCATAGTCATCCGGAAGACTACGGTAAGCCTGCTCCGAGATCACTGCACCTTTTTGCAAGCTCTCAAGCGCACTCTTACGCATATTATAATCAGCCTCAAGCGCCTCAGTCTCTTTCGCCTGCTCGTCAGCCAGAGCAGCAATATTCGCATTTTGATCTTCTGTTAGCTGCTCATAGCGTACACGAATTGCCTCGCGGCTAGCTACGGTCTGCGCCTCAAGATCCTGCAACTTGGTCGCAATCTCTTCATCTTTTGCATCTATAATCAAATATGACGCAAAATAAACCACTTTCTCGATATTTTTAACCGTCAAGTTTAAAAGTACACTTAGAGCCGATGGCGTGCCGCGCATAAACCAAATATGTGCTACTGGTGCCGCCAAGGTAATATGCCCCATGCGTTCGCGGCGCGAAATGCTCTTCGTGACTAGATTGCCTTCTTTATCTACTGCTGCCTCACGCGAGCGTACACCTTTGAGCTTATTATCGTGCGGGTTGATATCTTTAGTTGGCCCAAAGATACGCTCACAGAACAAACCATCACGTTCTGGCTTCTGAGTACGATAGTTAATCGTCTCCGGCTTTAAGACTTCACCGTAGCTCCAGCCCAAGATGTCTTCTTTGCTGGCTACACTTAGCCTAATCGAGTCAAAATCGTTGGCGCTGATAAAATTATCCATCCAAGCCATTCTATAACTCCTCTCCGAGGTCGAGAGCATCTGCATCATCCGATGCTTCCACATCTTCCGCCTCTGTTATTTCCATCCCCTCGTCATCTAACATTTTTTCAGCTTCCTCTTCGTCTAAGTCGACCAAAGTTTCCGCTTGTTCAATACTGGCGCCATGTCGAGCATAAATCAAACGATCGTCATGCGCATGTTCGATCTCGCGCGTCGTCTTCTCGATAACTTCCCCCGCATCCGTCGAATTACCATGATCAAGCAAATCCACCTTTAGAGCTAAGCCTTGAAATTCTTTCACTAGCACGTTGAACCCTTCTGGAAGTTTTGGACCCTCAATCGGTTCGCGCTTGATGATACTTTCATAGGCTTTTGCACGACCGTAGACATCATCTGATTTGATCGTAAGCATCTCTTGCAAAGCAGTAGCAGCTCCATAGGCCTCCAGTGCCCACACCTCCATTTCACCGAAGCGTTGACCACCATTTTGTGCTTTACCACCGAGTGGCTGTTGCGTCACGGCCGTGTACGGACCAGTCGAACGAGCGTGAATCTTGTCCTCTACCATATGATGAAGCTTTAGCATATGCATCACGCCTACCGACGTACGTCCATCAAACGGCTCGCCAGTCAAACCATCATAAAGCTGCACACGTCCATCCGGACTAAATCCAGCCTTTTCAAGCTCTTCAGAAATCTTCTCATCCGGCACGCCGTTGAAGCTTGGGGTTGCAACTTTGTATCCTAAGGCTCGCGCAGCCATACCTAAGTGAATTTCAAACAACTGACCAAGGTTCATACGACTTGGCACACCCATTGGGCTAAGCAAGATATCGATCGGAGTACCATCTTCCATGTATGGCATATCCTCGACCGGTAATATGCGCGACACCACACCCTTATTACCATGTCGACCAGCAATCTTGTCACCAACGCTAATCTTACGCATCTCGGCAACATAGATTTTTATCTGCATTAACACACCGGCTTTGAGTTCGTGGCCTTCCTCACGAGTATAGACCCGTACACCTACAACCTTGCCAGTGCTCGAACCATCCATTCGCACAGAAGTATCGCGCACGTCTTTTGCCTTTTCACCGAAGATAGCGCGTAGTAGACGCTCCTCAGAGCTCAACTCCTGCTCACCCTTCGGCGTAATCTTACCGACTAGAATATCACCAGGCTGAACTTCCGATCCGACTACGACGATACCATCTTCGCCAAGGTGACGCAAACTGCGTTCCGGAACATTTGGAATGTCTCGCGTCACTTGTTCTGGGCCAAGTTTTGTCTCGCGCACTTCAACGTCAAAATCTTTGATATTAATTGATGTCAAAGAGTCATCTTCAACTAGACGTTGCGAGATCACGATCGCATCATCCATGTTGTAACCGCGCCACGGCATAAATGCCACTAATAGATCTTTACCTAGCGCCAATTCACCGCCACGCACGCTCGCGCCTTCAATCAAGATATCATTTTTCTTGACTTTTTGACCATGCGCTACGACTACGCGCTGATTGTAACAACGATCATCGTTGGTCTTTTCAAAGTGTTCGAGCTGATATTCCTTTTCTCCAAGTTTATCGTACTTAACAATCACCGAAACACCGTCGGCCTTGATGACTTCACCATTATCCTCTGCAACGATTGCCTGCGAAGTATTCATAGCTACAGCATGTTCAATACCAGTACCAACGATCGGCGCATCATTCTTAAGCAGTGGCACAGCTTGCTTCTGCATCGCGCAAGCCATCAGTGAACGGTCGACACGGTTTTTCTCTACGAATGGAATCAAACTCGCTGAAGTACCAAGAATCTCTTTATGGGCGGCGTCAACATGAGTTACTAAGCTTGAAGCAACCTGGCTAGGGCGACCCTTCACGCGCGCCGAAACCCATTCCTCTTCAAATTCACCTTTATCGTTCAACTTAACGCTCGCATCCGCAATCACCATATCATTTTCGCTAGCGGCATCAACATAGACTACCTCATCAGTCACTTTACCGTCCTTTACGACCCGATAGGGAGCCTCGATGAAACCGTATTCATTTACCCGGGCATAGGTAGCAAGGTTAAGTACCAAACCAACGTTACCACCTTCTGGCGTCTCAACGGTACAAATACGACCATAGTGTGTTGGGTGCGCATCGCGCACGTCGAATCCAGCGCGTTCACGCGTCAAGCCACCTGGCCCCATACTAGATAGACGACGTTTATGAGCAAGCTCCGAATAGCCATTCACCTCATCCATCAACTGGCTAAGCTGTGAGCTAGCAAAGAATTCCTTCACTGCAGCAACTACTGGACGTGAATTTAGTAGTTGCGACGGTGTTACCTCCTCAGCATCTGCCATCAACATGCGATCAAGAATATTGCGCTGTAGACGTAGCATACCAAGTCTAAATTGGCGCTGCACCAATTCCCCGACCAATTTCACGCGACGATTACTGAGCGAGTCAATATCATCGGCCGGTTCCTGGGTATTATTAAGGCGAATTATTTCCGAAATGATCGCAATCAAATCTTTCATTTGCAAAGTGCGATGCGCGGCATCATTCGGCGTATCGAAACCAAGGCGCTGGTTCAGCTTATAACGTCCAACACGCGACGAATCATAACGACGATAGTCGAAGAACGTATGCTCGATCATCGACTTGGCGTTGTCTACTGTAGCGAGATCGCCCGGGCGCAAACGTCGATAAACTTCAAGCAAAGCCTCAGCCTGCGTTGTCGTAATATCCTTATCAAGCGTCGATTGAATATAGCTAATCGCGCCATTATCTACTTCCTTAAAAGTATCAAGGATCTTCTCGTTGCTGCCTAGTCCGAGTGCCCGTAGGAACGCTGTTACTGGAATCTTGCGACGACGATCGATCTTGACATTAATACAGCCACTAGTCGTAGTTTCAAACTCCAACCAAGCACCGCGCCCTGGGATAACCTTGGCGCCGTAATAATTCCGACCGTTAATCTCGTCCGCAATAAAGAAAACACCCGCCGAGCGCACTAATTGCGATACTACAACACGCTCGGTACCGTTAATAATGAAAGTCGCGCGATCAGTCATCCAAGGATAGTCACCAAAGTAAATATCCTGCTCTCTGACATCGCCAGTTACTTTATTCGTCAACTCTACCTGCACGTGCAGCGGAGCCGCATAAGTCGATAAATTCAGCTTTGCTGCTTTTTCGTCCTCGACTGGCTCCTTAAAGTAATAATCTTTGAACCTGAGCGACAACTTATTGCCATTGTAGTCATCGATCGGATTCAATTCGTTAAACACTTCCTTAAGACCAGATTTTACAAAATCCGCCCAGCTGTCCTTCTGGTGTGCGGTCAAATCTGGAATTGGAAGCGCTTGGTCACCTTCCGTGAAAAACACGCGGTCCTTTGATGCTTGCTCCACTTTCCCTCTCCGTTTTTAGTGTTTAATAATCTTAGCGCCGAAGATTACTGTGTTATTTTGTACTGGATTTCGCCAGATCCAGCACACAGAAAAAACAACACACACTACTTCTTAATATCTCATTATACATAGTTTATTTCAAAAAACAAGAGGGTTAAGACCAAAAAGCCACCCTAACCTAACAAGTGGGTGGTTTTTGAACATATAAGCTCTCAACTTATTGGTAGTTGGCTCGCAGTTAGCCTTATGTTCTTTCGAACTGAGTTAATTGTAACGTACTCTTTTTTAAAGCGCAAGTGTTTTCAGGAAAACCCATCAAAAAACGTTGTGTTTTTTACAACTTTATCACTAATTTAGCTATATTCGTATCTGTTATTTACTATATTTATCATAATCATAATTTTATGTATTTTTTACAACATTAGATGTGGAAAACTATACCAAGAGCTCGCAAGATCGCCACGGAAACTACTCTGCTGAGTTGCTTCGATTTTTCTTATAGATCTCAAAAATAGTCAGCGAGCCAAAGAACGAGATCGTCACTACCACCAAAATCGCCCAAATCGGCACCGCCACAGTATTCGTAATTTTCATCAGCGGACCGGACAAAGCGACAATTTGCAAGATCACCGCAGTTGCCATTGCTAACCAAAAACTGAGATGCGGAACTTTCAAACGCGCCAAAGCTGACTCATAAAACCCGCGCGATGAAAATGCGCTCGCCCACTGCAATACGACCAAAGTCGTAAATGCTAAGGTATTCGCTTGCGCGGTATTACCCAATATTTGTACTGCAATCCCATAAGTTGCAAGCGTAAATACCGCCATCACAAAAGCTACTAGCGCCATTTGCCGAATCATCTTACCCGATAGGATTGGCGCATCTTTACGCTCTGGTTTTTGCTTAAAAATCCGTCGCTCAGCCGGCTCCAAACCGATTGGAATTACCATTAGCGAATCAGTGACGATATTCACCCATAAAATCTGGATCGGTGTCAGCATCTGACTCCCAAAAAGCACCAGCGAGCCAATCATCGTCAAAGCCTCACCGGCATTTGTCGCCAACAAATAACTCAGCATCCGCCGAATATTCACAAGTATCGTGCGGCTTTCCCTAATTGCTTCCGTCACATTTTTAAAATTATTATCCAACAAAATAATATCGCCTGCATCCTGCACGATCGACGGACTATCACCCATTGCAATCCCCACATGCGCACCAACAAGTGCTGGGACATCATTAACACCATCGCCGGTCATTGCGCAAACCTCGGTCTGTTTGATTGCTGACAAGATACGATACTTATCTTCTGGCGTCACCCGCGCAAAAATCGTAATTCCGCTCACCATATTCACTAGGTCATCATCGGTAATATTGCCTAATTTTGAGCAATCAAGAACTTGGTCCGGGCTAGCAGCTAAGCCCAGCTCTCGACCAATTGCATAAGCCGTATCTGCATGATCGCCAGTAACCATTTTAGTTTTTACGCCCATTGCCGCCGTCTGCCGAATTGCGATAGGCGCCTCTTTGCGCAGCGCATCCGCTACCGCAAAAAATCCCTCAAATCGGAAAGTCAGACTCGATTCCAAATCCTCAAGTTCATTAACCGGCGCGGGAATTTTGGCACTTGCAAGCGCCAACACCTTGTAGCCACTTTCAGCTAATTCCTTTAGTTTTTCTTCAGCTTCGATCATCTTTTCATTACTGAGCTGCGATCGCATTAAAATCGTCTCCGGTGCGCCCTTGAGCTCGAGCCGAAAATCACCCTCTTCCTCCATATAGAGATTGCCCGATAGCTTTAGCCCCTGGTCAAAAGTATACGATTGTTCCGGTTCTTGCCTGCAAAGCGGAGCTTCCTGTTCACGCAGATAAGCCAGGATACAGGTGTCGAGAGGATCATTCATTACTGAATGACTATCATCGTCAATTGATAACTCCGGCAAAACTGCCGCCGCAAGCCTAGCTAATAATTTATCATCCTTGCCTCCTGGTGACCAAATCTCCTGCAAAGCCAAGCGATTTTCAGTCAAAGTACCAGTTTTATCGGCAGCAATCGTCGTCACCACCCCGATTGATTCGATCGCCTGCAGCTCGCGCACTAAGGCCTTTTTCCTAGCCATCCGCCTAGCCCCTAGCGCCAAAATAATCGAAATTGCAATCGGCAAGCCTTCTGGTACCGCCGACACAATCATCGCGAGCGTAAACTCCAACGCGCTCAATAGACCAATCCCCTCAATCATCTGAATAATAAAGACGATAATTGCTAGACCTACCACCACTAGCGCAATTTGGCGCACTAATTTATCCATTTTGACTTGAATCGGACTCTCCTCACCTAGGTGAGAGGCCAACGAGGCAATGCGTCCATACTCGGTATTATTTCCTGTAGCCGTGACTACAAATTCCGCACTACCAGTAATAACAAAAGACCCCGAAAATACCATATTCGTTCGCTCATAGACTTTCTTCTCGCCATCTAGCGCGCCCGCATCCTTAGCAATCGCATCCGACTCACCAGTCAACATCGATTCATTACTCAAAAGCCCTGATTCACTAATAATTCGTCCATCAGCCGGGATACGATCCCCCTCATGCAGAATCACGATGTCTCCCGGAACAAGCTGTGCTACGTCCACCGAGATCTCCTTACCACTGCGTCGCACCACTACCGCCTGCGTAAGCTCACGCCGCAAAGATCTCAGTATTCGCTCCGTTGAGAAACGCTGAATATAATAAATTGCCGCATCCGCGATCATAATTGCCCCGATCGTCGCCGCCTCCAGCCAATTCCTTTGGACCGCCGAAAGAATCAATGCTACCAAGAGTACCAGCATAAAAATATCCATAAATGGTTCCAGTAATACTCGCAAAAACGGTGTTTTTTCAATATTAATACTATTCTTTCCGTATTTTTGACGGCGTTTCTCTACTTCCGATTCACTCAGCCCGTTCTTCGAATCCACTCCTAGGTCTTCTAGTACCGCTTTGGTACTTTGATTATATAAATTCAGCATATGCTAATTATAGCATATCAAGTCTTACAGATTACGCCAGGAATCTACTATTGACTTTCTTTAATATCTGTGCTATAA
>CARSRA010000001.1:47012-79545 GCA_949063825.1 uncultured Candidatus Saccharibacteria bacterium | reverse complement strand
ACTACTACCTTAACCTCATCACTACTACCTTAACCTCATCACTACTACCTTAACCTCATCACTACTACCTATGGTATTGGAAGCAATACTGCTGGTTCTACCAAGTTACGTTCTAGTCCCCTCAACTTTGCCTACACTGGCTACTACAATTACACTTCGGGCAAACTGAGCGATGAGACTACGTACGGGGCCTTCTGGTCGCGTACTGCGTACTCCTCGACGAGTGCCTACAGCCTGTACTTCTATAGCAGCAATGTCAATCCGCAGGGCAACTACTATCGTGGTGGCGGTCGCCCTCTACGCTGCACCGCGAAGTAGGGTAGATAGATCGAGCACTTGGGATAGAATCCCTCAATATCCAAAAGAGCTATAGGGGATAACCTTTCCTCTACCCCTCCCGTGTAACGCAGCGGATGGCGAAGCCATAGCCACGAATGTGATGGTACCAAGGTATAGACTCTGTGGGCCCTGTACTTAGGCCATATCCACTTGACGCTGATCCTGCTGTCATAGCCCACCATCCAGCATTTGAAAGTCGACTATGAATATGACCCACTGATGCTCCATGAAAACCCGTCCGGAGGAAGTTGAGAAATATAGAAACTAAATAAAGGAAGTCGTATAATATCCTCATGTCGTCTATAAAATCTCAAATTGAAAATTTCATTCCATCAGACGATCGAGAATCGCTTGATAAAAAGGTAATTTTACATTGCATTGACGTCTTCCCGGATATTCTTATGCGTGAAAATCAAATTTGCCACTTTACT
This sequence comes from uncultured Candidatus Saccharibacteria bacterium, assembly GCA_949063825.1. Taxonomy (GTDB): domain Bacteria; phylum Patescibacteriota; class Saccharimonadia; order Saccharimonadales; family Saccharimonadaceae; genus Nanosyncoccus. Next base: position 78,775 of record CARSRA010000001.1, on the reverse strand, counting down.
TCGTCGGCTTGGATTATAAATCAAGACCACACAAAGGCGCTAATTCTTTTTCATAATCTCGCAAGGCAATGGCGTTGGCCGGGTGGCCATACTGATGGGGAGGGCGACCTGTTGAAAGTTGCCCTAAATGAAGCGTATGAAGAGACTGGTTTAAAAAATCTAAAGGTCCTTAATAGGGATATTTTTAGTCTAGAGATTCTTGCGGTTTCGGCGCATGTCCGCAAGGAGCAGGCCGTGAACTCACATTTACATCTTAATGCTGGTTTTATTTTCGAGACTTCTGAGCGTGAAAGTTTCAGGATTAAACCAGACGAAAATAGTAATATCCGTTGGATGGACTTCACGGAAATCACTCAGATGGTAGAATCCGGAGAAATGAGTGATCTATATTTAAAATTGATCAAAAAGACAAAGCGCATTTATATAAAATAATTTTACCCACTTTTATAATTTTTATGCTAAAATAAAAGTAATATGGAAGGTCAAGAGGTGGGATCGCAGGGGACGCCCGGATTCGGAACAAATAATTCATCTACGGAGCATTGGGCTGGTCAAGTTGCCATAAATTCGGCTCAAAATGAGATCGGTGAGGTTGCCTATTTTGGCGATCCGGACACTGTAGGTGCGAAAAAGTTTGTTGATCCTGCCAAAAAACAACTCACCACACTTAGTAAAGATGAGCGTGAACTTCTCAGTTTATTATGGCCAAATAATTTGATCCATGAGCTTTCGGAATCTCGAGCGCGTTCACGCTGGGCGACGCCACTAATGCTCATTAATTTTGTCTTAGCGACGATTCTCGCGCTTTTGCTGGGGCCAGTGCAGCTTTTAGTTTTAAGTTTTTCGGGGGATTATCTTTATACTACGGAAGTATTCTTTCCGATTGCGCTTAGAGTTTCGATGATCGCTTCTGGGGTGATTGCAATTTCCGCGATTGTCGCCTTGGTACAAACTTGGCGCGAACAATCCAAGCATAGTCTTACGAATATTGTCATGGGGTTAGGCGTTGGTCTAGTGACCTTATTCGTGTGGCTAGCGGCCTTTGGGTTGACTCTGCGCCCATATCAGATGACCTTGATTATGCTCTTTGTGGTGCTTTTGACTCTAGTTGGGGCGGTGGTACTCCGTAAAAATCATTACGAGACCGAGCAAAAACATTTAGCGCTTCATAGCTTATTGGTGGTTGGCGTGGCGGTATTGGCGGTTGAAGTGGCTTTTGATGCTACCTTCCTATTTATCGATATTACTGGTAAGGAAAAAGTGCAAACCGAACTTGAGTTGATTGGCTCCGCCCAGCAGGCGGCTCGCCTAGAAGGCGTCGCCGAGGGGCTTTCCGATCTCGCTTTCACACTCTGTAATGGTCAATACGAGGTCGTCTATCAGTCGGAAGAACTACCTGATACTGGGCTTTTTGAATGTAAGGATTCGCATGATGTCTACGTAGTTTCGGGCCCGCTAGAGGCTCAGGCTGAATATAAGACTAATAGCGTTGTGACTGGAGCGGCTTTTTATCTCGGTACTACTAGCAACGCTCTAGTTTCGCAGTATTTCCCCACTGATTCTGGTGTTCGTTATCTCTACCGCGAGCTAAAAGAGCGTACTGAGCCTAGCGAACTAGTGCTCCTAGTACCAGCTGCCAACGAGCAAGAAGTGATTGCTAAACTAGCTGATCCGCTTACAAATTTGATTAACGCGCATTCTAGCCAAAATCAAGATTTGCGTATTAGTATCTTCTATAATCCAGAATTGAATAGCGTTTATAATACTCGTGATTTCATCATTATGGCTGCCGCCGATACGATTGCCCTCAATGATTACTTGCCAAATGGCAATAGCTTGAGTGGCTACGTGAGTGGACGGAGGGGTACCTATATTTACCGCCCAGATAGTGAGCTGAAGGTATTGGTTGATCTTGGCTCGAAACCGTTGATTTATTCTGCACAGACTCGTAATGCGATCACGGCAAATCGCCATATTACATTTGTCGCTGAGAAGGGTCGCGAATATAGCGCCGAAGAAGTCATAAATATGATGTCGCTCAGCTTTTTCGATCCGTTTACAAACCCTGATCAGCTTGAAAATAGCACTGAATAATTCAATATAGTTCACGGGTGTCATCGCGGCTTTATGGACATCCTGATACCCACGATGCAATTGTCTTCTATTGACTTTATTGATATGGTGTGGTATAATTAGAGGATGGGGTGGGCATTTTGCTCTTTAAAATATCTCTTTCTAAGTACTTAGCTTCTGCTCTCAGGAGGTATAATCATGGAACATAAAAGAATAGCCATTCGTATGATCATTATGGCTATATTTGGCCTATTTATTGCTACGTTATTGATTAGGAATTGGATGTCTGAAAGGAGGCTGGATGAGTTGCGTAAGATGAATCCTAAGGCACTAATATACGAGATGTATACACCGTCATGGTCAGGTGGATTTAAGCAGATGTCTGAACATCTTGAACGCATCGCAAAGCTGGATGTGGATTATGTCTGGCTGACCCCCTGTTACCCCAGTGGTGGGTTCGATGGAGGGTATGATGTAACAGACTATTTCTCAATCGACCCTAAATATGGCAACATGTCCGATTTTGATTCGTTTGTCGAGAAGGCAAACGAGTTAGGAATCAAAGTTGTGATGGATTTAGTGTTAAATCACACCTCCACTCAGCATGTATGGTTTCAAAAATCATTACAAAAGATAAAGCCATACGACAACTATTACCTATGGTCAGATGAGGATTTGGGCTGGGGCACGATGTTCGATGGTACCTCGGCCTTTGAATGGCGTGAAGAACGCCAGGAGTTTTATTGCCACATTTATAATAAAAATCAGGCAGATTTGAATTGGAATAACCCTGCTGTGTTACTTGAGTTCCAGAATATTATCGATTTCTGGGTGAAAGAGCATGGCGTAGCTGGATTCCGGATAGACAGTGCGCAGCTGATCTACAAGGATTTTAGCTCAACTGTGTTGCCGCGGGATGCGGTAGGCACAGTAGCCGGGCTTTTGAAATATTATCAAAAGCCAGAGACTCCTGAAATTTTCGAGAGTCTGTTTGATCGGCTGTCTATTTCGGCGACACCGTTGTTTACCTTTGGCGAGATGACAGCACCGCTCCAGGGCATGTTTAACTAAATGGTTGAGCCATACGGACCGCTCAGCGCTGGTCTTAATCTTGCAGCTTCAAATGCGTATAATAAATTATGCGGGTTTGTCGACATTGGCGACAGCATGAAACGTCTGAAAAAGACGTTAGGACGTTGGTCTCGGCATCCCGCATTCGTTGCGATGCTGGAGTCACACGATACACCGCGATTTACGTCGCGGGCCAGCGTGTCTGGAGAGGAAGCGCTAAGTATTTTATTTGACGCTGACCCCAGAATCGTCTGCCTGTATCAAGGGCAAGAGTTGGGACTTCTGAACCCCGAGCTTAGTAATGATATCGGGGATTATCAAGATATCCAAACGATAATGCGCTACGAAAAGGCGGTCCAATCAGGCGTTGATCCGACGCGAGCATTGGCGGATCTCAAACCTGAATCGCGCGATAATGCACGAGTTGCGATAGATATCGCCGAATACGAAGCACAGATGGCGAACCCAAATTCATGTTGGGCGACCACCCAACGTTACGTCCAGGAATGGAAAGTTAGGGACTAAAATAAGCTTATTAAGGCGGCTAAAACTTAGAATAGAGATATAAAACCCAGGCAGGTTAGCGCCTGGGTTTTTGCTTTTGTGGATTTTATGTTAGAATATAATTATGAATTTGAAAGTAGGAATCGTAGGTTTACCTAATGTTGGTAAATCAACTTTATTTAATGCTTTGACGAATGCTGGTGCGCTAGCGGCCAATTATCCGTTTGCGACCATTGAGCCAAATGTTGGCATTGTGCCAGTACCCGATCCTCGCTTGACAACTTTATCACAAATGTATCCGAGTGCAAAAGTGATCCCGGCGACGATTGAATTTGTTGATATTGCAGGACTGGTCGAAGGGGCCTCTAAGGGCGAAGGGCTCGGAAATAAGTTCTTGGCGCATATTCGTGAATGCCAAATCATTTGCCATGTGGTACGAGTTTTTAAAGATGATGATGTGGTGCGCGCAGAAGGTTCAAAAGACCCATTGCACGATATTGAGGTTATCCAAACCGAGCTTGAGCTTGCTGACCTCGAGACTAAAGAGCGAATTGCCGCAAAACGCAAGAAACCTGGTCAAAATGATGAGCTAATTCCCTATTTGACTGATAAATCGGTGATCTACATGTTTAATGTTGACGAAAACGAGCTCAAAGATTCGAGCTTAAAATCTGAGCTATCAGCAAAAGTGGCGCCGAGTCGTGCTGTATTTGTAAATGCAAAGCTTGAGAGCGAGATGTCAGGTATGACAGCTATCGAGCGTAAAGAATTTTTGCATGAATATGGCATTGAAGAGGACGCATTAGGTGAATTGGTCAAAGCTGCATACGATACGCTAGGTCTGCAAAGCTTTCTCACAGCTGGACCAAAAGAGGTCCGTGCCTGGACCATTAAAAAAGGTGCTACGGCACCTGAGGCGGCCGGAACTATTCATACCGATTTTCAGCGTGGATTTATTGCTGCTGAGGTGATGAAATTCGATGATCTTGCGGCTTTGGGTAGCGAAAAGGCAGTCAAGGAGGCCGGAAAACTCCGTACCGAAGGCAAGACTTACATTATGCAGGATGGCGACGTAGTTGAATTTCGATTCAATGTCTAGAATGCTGGCTTTAGTGCAATCAGAAAAAGCTTTAGCAGCACGGTTTCAGTCCATCTACGGAGAAGTTTTTCCCGCTCACACCAATCGCTGCTAAAATCGGCTGTAAATCCCGGAATTCTGGGTGAGCTTGAAGGAATTTCTCGGCGGCATAACGCATTTGTTTTAATTTTGCAGGCGTAATTTGCTCTAGTGGATCGCCATTTTTGGTATTTTTGCGATATTTAACTTCCGAAAAATAGATTTCTCCGTTAAGCTGCGATATAATGTCAATCTCGTAACGCGTAGTTTTGCAATTTCTGGCAATAATTTGGTGATTTTGCTCGCGGAGATAATCCACGGCTACGTCTTCAGCTCGGTGCCCAGATTCGTAATTTTGGCGGCCTTTTTTAGTTCGTATCGGCTCAGCTCGGCCTATCTCGCATTCCTTTTGCGTGGAATTCGACTCAAGTTGCTGGTCTCCATGTGCCTCGATGATTTTAGCTATCGGTCGAAAACTTTGGCGGTGCTCGGGGCAGATACCATAACTTTCTAGGGCTGTGCCATATCCGACGTGTTTTTCAAAGCCGTATAGAGGATATTTTTCGCCTAATTTGACCATATACTGGTCGCGAGCGACCTTTGCGATAATTGACGCGGCGCTCACTTCTTTGACTAAATTGTCAGCCTTAGGTAATAGAGTGACCCGTTCTTCTAGAGGCGTATCCGCAAGCAAATTGATAGTACCATCAATTACAATATTATCGAATTTGATTTTTTGAGCTAAAATTTGCTTGACTGCACGCCTAGCAGCCAGCTTTAAAGCTGGACCGAGTCCAAATTGATCAATTTCGTCTGCCTTAACCCAGCCCAGTGCGTGCGCTAATGCATTTTTATTGATGCTTTCAGCTAGTTGTATACGCTTGGCTTTAGCGATTTTCTTTGAATCGCGAAGCTCAGTGTATATGTCTAATTCCTGGAATTTTGTGCCTAAAATTACTGCGCCAACGACAAGTGGCCCCGCCCAGGGGCCACGTCCAACCTCATCAATGCCAAGAATTTGTTGAGTCACAATTAGCTATGATTATTTCGATTGCTCGTCTTTGGTTTCTTCAATCTTCTGTGCCATGTCCGTAATAGCGTCTTCCGCTTTTTCGGTAAGCTCAGCTGCCTTTTCGATTACATTTTCAGCTACTTCTTCTACCTTATCGGCGATTTTTTCAGTTACATCTTCGATGGTAGTTTTAGCTTCTTCAATTTTAGTAGAAACCTCTTTGTTCAAAGTCGCTTTATCGATATTCTTAGTGATCAAGCGCGCTGACTTACCAGAACGATTCCTAAGGAAACTTAGATTCTTACGGCGGACTTTCGCACGGTGGACGATTTCGATCTTTTCTACTAACGGGCTATGAATTAAGAAAGATTTTTCTACACCTACACCGGACGCAACTTTGCGCACAGTGATACGGGCAGTATGCGAATCTTTGCGATCGGTGCGAATCACTACGCCTTCGAACATCTGTGAACGGAATTTACTACCTTCTTTAATTTTTTGAGTGACCCGAACGGTATCACCGGAGCGGACGTCAACGATTGCTGGTTTCTTTTGGGCGTCGCCAATCTTCTTTAAATTAATGGAACTCATATATTAAACCTTTATATTTACAACTTTCATTATTTTAGCATAGTTTGACGAATTTGAGAAGGGGTAATCTTTGCTAACGCTGTTTGAGGGCAGCAGTAATTCTCTGTTCGACCGGTAGGGCCGGATCGATTTCTGCGAGTGCAGCGGTTGCCTCCTTGAGCGGAAAACCGAGAGCAATCAAAGCATCAAGCGCCTCATCGTTCTCTGGAGCATGACCGACAAATTCTAGACTTGACCCGCTACCACCATACTTAGAGGGTAACCCGACCTTATCACGCAAATCAACGATTACTCGTTCGGCGGACTTTTTGCCAACTCCACTAGCTTTTGCAATATAGGCAGCGTCAGTATTGGCGATAGCATTTCGGACTTCCTCGGGCGCACCTAAACTGAGGATATTCATGGCCGCTTTCGGACCAATGCCATTCACTGAAATTAAGAGTTCAAAAAGTCTCTTAGCGGCAAGGCTCGAAAAACCATACAATTCCTCAGCATTTTCACGCAGAGCATGGTAAGTATAGATTTTGACGGCACTCTTTAACTCAAAGCGGTCTAAATCAACGCTGGTCAAGATCACTTCGTAACCTACGCCGTGCACATCAATAATGGCCGAGCTATTTAGTTTCTCAGTCACTTCACCGAAGAGGTGTGCAATCATTTCTGTGATTTCCGATGGGTAATATTAATAACGAAAATCAATAATAAAGTTAGCGCGATCGCTCCAAGCGAAAGATAAACTGGCCACATGTCTAATGCATCGTCTTTTTCTGCAGGTTCAATGGTCGCTTCTTCCTCGCTAATTTCCATGATGCCGCCATCATTGTTTGACTCGTTTGGAGCTGCGACATCACCCGATTGTTCGGACTCATTAATGAGCATCGGTGTATCCCCGTTAGTATCAGCATTCGTCGTATTAACACTGGTGGCGTCGGTGTTGGTCGTATCGCCGATAGTCTCAAGCGGTTCCGCCGGCTCTGGTACATTCCCACTCACTCGACCATTGGGTACTTCGGCAAAAGCCATATTGGTCGCAAGCCCGGATAGAATTCCGATAGCCAAAATTCCCGCAACGATATATTTGTTGTTCCTCATTCCTACTCCTATTTTTAATTATTATACCACACTTACGCTGTCTTTGGCCACAAACGAGTGCACGATGGCGACGGCTAGGGCGTCGGCAGCGTCGTCGGGTTGAGGTACGGATTTTAGCCCTAAATGTCTCCGTACCATTTCTTGAATTTGGGGCTTATGGGCTTGGCCGTAACCGCAAATGGCGCTCTTGATTTGATTTGGAGCGTATTCGAAAATCGGTAGATTGCATTGTTTCGCAACCAAGAGGCAGACCCCGCGCGCCTCAGCTACCGATATCCCAGTGGTGATATTTTGCTTAAAAAAGAGTTTCTCGATCGCCATGACTGCTGGATGGTTTTGGGAGATTATTTCATGGAGTGAGTCGTATATGTCTAATAATCGTTCGGGCAACGGAGTATGTGGCGGTGTGGAAATCACTCCGTAATCTATCGCTCGGGATCCTTCGATGACGCCAAAGCCGCAAATCCCGGTGCCTGGATCGATGCCAAGAATGCGTTTATTTTTCATTAACATATTCAATTAGGGTTTGACGTAAATCTCGCACTGGTACAACGAATGGGTCTTTGACGGTGCCCGGAGCAATAGCATGCGCAAACCCAAGCTTTTTGGCTTCAGCGATCCGTTGATCTGGTCGGTAGACAGAGCGAACTTCGCCGCCCAAGCCCACTTCGCCGAAAACTACGAAATCTTCGGCAAGCTTGCGACCTGCTACTGCCGATGCGATCGCGAGGCAAATTGCCAAATCAGCCGCCGAATCACGAATCTTGAGACCTCCGACCACATTTACGAATACATCTTTGTCATTTAGCTTCAGCTTGGTGCGTTTTTCAACTACTGCAATCAAGAGATTAAGACGATTTAAGTCGAAACCCGAGCTGGTACGTTTTGGATAGCCAAAATTGGTTGCGGTGACAAGGGCCTGTATTTCAACTAAGATCGGCCTAGAACCTTCGAGTGTAGCGAGGATGATCGAGCCATCGGTATTTTGACGTTCGGCTAGTAATACTGCAGAGGGATTTTCGACCTCCTCAAGTCCACGCTCGTTCATTTCAAAGATGGCGGCTTCAGAAGTGGAGCCAAAGCGATTTTTGACGGCGCGAATGATTTTGAATCCACCATAACGATCACCCTCAAAATTAAGAACTACGTCAACTAGATGCTCGAGCACTTTTGGCCCAGCCAAAGTCCCCTCTTTTGTGACATGGCCGACAATGATCACCGATGTATCCGAACGTTTTGCAGCACGGATTAGTAAGTTTCCGCAATTGGTGACTTGCGAAATCCCACCTGGCGCCGAAGCAATCTCGGCCAAAGTCATAGTTTGGATCGAATCGACGATTACCAATTCGAAATCCCCACTATCAATGGTTTGGGCGATATCGTTAGCCGAGGTACTACTCGCAAACTTTAAATTATCGGAGTCAGCACCGAGACGCATCGCACGTAACTTGACTTGACCAGCTGATTCCTCGCCGGATATATATAATACTTTGTGATTCTTGGCAATTTCCGTACAAATCTGCATTAATAGGGTCGACTTTCCGATCCCGGGCTGTCCAGCTAAAAGTGAAACTGACCCCTGCAAAATACCTCCGCCGAGCACTAAATCTAGCTCCGAGAAGCCAGTCTTGAGTCTTCGGCGGTCGTTAGTAGCTTCGAGATCCTTGATCGAAACATAATCTAATTGGCGACCAGAAACTAAGCCTTTAGATACGGCTGATTTTTCATCGCGCACGGAATCGTCAAATTGTTCGATCAGAGAATTCCAGGCTCCACAGGCCTGACATTTCCCAGTCCAGTTATATGTCACTGCGCCACATTGCTGACAAACGAACGAAGCGTGACGTTTAGCCACGATAGGTCCTTTCCGCGCTTGCTCTCCTAGATTTGATTTTAAGGGTAGTCACGTCTTCGATATGGCGTTTTGCTACTGCAAGACGATCGTCATCGTGTAAAAAACCGTCATTTTTGAGTTTACCGAATAAAAAGCTGGTTAAATCAGTAAAATTCAAGATTCCAACTATTTTGCCGTATTTATCAACTACTAGCAAAAAATAGCCCTCAGTTCTCAAGAATACTTCTAGGGCTTGTTCTAGGGTGTAATCCTCACGCACGTAGTAGACGTTTGGGTCGAGAATATCACGAGCCTTACTGCTCTGCTTAATATCAAGACTATTGAGGCGGGCAGTATGAATACAGCCGATAATTTGATTCCCCGCATTTGTGACCGGGAAATGTTTCATGCCAGAGCGAAATAGCCGGTCTAGAGTGAGCGGACCGAGAATTTCGTTCTGATCAACATATATAATATTGTTTTTGGGTAGCATTAAGTCGGTCACGGGAGTGAAATCAAGGTTTAAAATAGCCTCAAATTGTTTACGTTGACTGGTCGAAAAGACCGCCAGCGGAATATTATGCAAAATTTCCAGAAATTCCTCTCTAGAGTGTGGAATATCAGAATTACTTTTGAGATTTTCAGAGGCATTTTGGGGGGTGGCTGTGACTGATTTTGCCACCAATGGTGTTTTTGGGGCTTCTGGCGCATGTTTTTCAATATTCGTGGTCCTACCCGTCTTGGTATTATCGATCGCTCCTGAGGCGTTCTGGGCGGGCGTTTGTGGGCCTAAACCAGTAGATTTTGCGCGGTAAGGCTGTAATTTTGGGTCAATCCAGCGCGTAAAACCTCTTAGAGTGCTATTTTTAGCCTTCTTAGCTACTTTACGGATCCGTTGCCAAACTTTCATAAGTTTAGCCCCAAAATCTGAATTTTTCACCTCGCTCATATGATATAATTATAGCACGAGGAGAGTAATAATTAGGAGTTTTATGAATAAATCAACGAAATGGATTGTAGTAGGTTTGGTTGCGGTCTTCATTGGGCTAGTCGTAGCAACACAGCTTTTAAATCAGAAAAATTACACATTTTCTAGTTATGATACGACTACGATCATTTCGGCGGATGATCAGAGTGGCGGCTTCGAGGAGACCATCAGCGGAGATATTAACGCTCCGGCAAAATTAGTCGTTTATACCGATTATCAATGTAACAACTGTGCCAGTCTAGTACCGGATTTGAATGAGTTGATTGATGAATATGACGGCAAATTGGCGGTGATTTACCGAGTAATGATCATGTCATATCATCAAAATGGTCGAGCAGCAGCCGCAGCAGCATTAGCGGCCGCAAATCAGGGTTATTGGGAAGAATTCAAAGAATTGCTTTACGATAAGCAGGATGATTGGGCTGGTTCGAGTGCCGAAAAACGCCAGGAACAGTTTGAAGAATATTTTAAGAAAGCCAGTAAGGATAAGGGCGATCTCGAAAAATTCCGTGCTGACATGGAAAGTGACGCCGTATCAAAGAAGATTGCTTTTGATGATAAGCTAGCGGAGCAGGATAAGGTTCAGTGGACTCCATATATCATGTTCGACGGTGAATTGATCTCACAGCAAGAAGTTAAGACTCGACCTGAACTGATCAATAAGATTCGTGAGAAGGTTGATGCGAAGCTAGCGAAGTAGACAAGTGAGAATCCCCTCTACCCCTCCCGTGTAACGCAGCGAATGGCGAAGCCACGTCCGCGGTCGAGATACCAAGGATTCTGAGGCTCGACGAAGAATTCCTGCGTAGTTAGAGCATACGTGGATGCAGTTGACCTACTACTATTTGACCACCAACTACCATGCCCAATACGACTCGTAATGTAACCATCCTTATAGAAGTATTCACCCGTCCGGAGAAAGTTGAGAGGCTGCTATTCCACCAAAGACAACTACGTTACCCTCATCACTACTACCTATGGTATTACGAGTAGTAGTGCTGGCTCTACCAAGCTCCGGAGTGCTCCCCTCAACTTTGCCTACACTGGCTACTATAATACTTCGGGCTCGCTGAACAGTGCGACTACGTACGGGTACTTCTGGTTTCGTACTGCGGACGATTCGTCGAATGCCTACCTCCTGTACTTCGGTAGCAGCTTTGTCAATCCGCAGTACTACGGCCTTCGTGGCTACGGTCGACCCCTACGCTGCACCGCGAAGTAGGGTAGATAGTAGTTTCAACTTTCTCCGGACGGGACAATATTATCGCTCGGATGGCTATATCTTAGCTTATCTAACAGGTGGCCACTGGTGGCTTAGTGCAGTTGCCTCAGAGATAAATGCACATCACCTAGGGACACTCCCAACCAATATATTAACACAAGGTAATAACCGCCGCGGTCTAGGCTTCGCCATCCGCTGCGTTACACGGGAGGGGTAGAGGAAGAACAAGAGTCATGCAATTTAAACAGGTGAATAAGGCCCGGATCATTGCTGATCCGGGCCACTCACCCGCGGGTGATTCCTACATCACGACAAAATCCGGTACAAAGCTGAATCCGGCATGCTCGTCCAAGTTGGGAAAATTTGCGTTTACCTCCTCAAGCAACTTTTGACCGCTGAGTAGGCCGGCCAATGCGCATTCTTCGTCAACCTTTCCGGTCTGTGCCCCTGAAACCGATACGTAGAGTCGTATAAATGGCTGGTCATTTAGATTCAGGGTTGCGAGAACTGCGCCCCTATCTATGGTATAACCGTTTTCCGGCACAAGACATAATACTTGTTTCCGGAATTCATGATTAGCTCTCTCTTCAGATATATTATTCTTCTCTACCCAATTATCAAACTTACGCCGCCAGGATAAGTAGGCGATCTTAAGCGTGGAGTAGGAATAACAATCTACCGACTCGGAATATCCACCTTCGTTGATGTACTGCATGGTATGTGATCCGTTTGGGAACAATTTCATTACAAATTCCCTTTCGCAGATATCTTCCGGATGCTCGCCAAAATCACTAATGCCGCCGCCCAGCCACATATCTGCCGATTCTGAGAGCGGTACGATAGTAATCCGAATCGCGCCATCCTTGCTTTTATGCAGCTCTTTGATCGTAGAGGCTTTGCTTCTTACCCCGCCGATGATTCTGTTGAGTAGCCTCTGATATGACATGATTTTTAAAAATTCTCTATTCTCCATAAAAACACCTCCCTTTATGTACGGAGAAAAAACTTAAATTGCTCCCGCAGTAGATTTGCGGGCCCATCTTTTCATTATATCACACTTTACTCAAAAAATCAACTACAAGGCTCAGCTTGCGAGACCTGGTATCTGCATGCCAACAGATACGATAAAATACCTCTGGTGACGTATTTCTATACTCGATTGATAACCGGGATTACGATCGGCGTATGTCCAGTAGCATCATAAAGAATGTGACTGACGTCTTCCTTGATTTCCTCTTTGAGTGATTTTATGTCGTCCCCTGTAACTTTCTCGGTGCGCACGCGGAGATAATGACGGATTTTAGCTACTAATTCTTCTGAATTATCTAGATAGATAAAAGCACGCGAAACAATATCCGGCGTTTTAATTAAACGATTATTCTTTTTGCTGAGCGTGAGAACGATCACGAAAATCCCTTCGCGTGAGATATGGATACGATCCTTGACGACCGCTTCGTGCACTGGCATATCAGCATCATCAAACAGTTTATTGCCAACCGTAATGCGTCCGCATTTGTGAATAGTTTGATCTGGCATCAATTCTACTACATCGCCATCATCAACTACCAGGATGTGATCTTTATTAATCCCGACAACATTTTCAGCCATCTCAGCGCTATGCTCGAGCATATAAAATTCACCGTGGTATGGTACGTAATTCTTAGGGTTTAGGCGCGTCACAAATTCGACGTGATCCTCGTAGTATGCATGTCCAGACAGATGGAGCGGACCCAAATTCGTAATATGGCCCTTGCCGTTTTGAATTACGCCGGCCCCCTCGCGTAGCAATCCGTCCACTGTATTCACTACGTGCGGTTCGTTGCCTGGGATTGGGTTACTCGAGAAAACTATTACATCACTTGGCTTGATCTTGATGTATTTATGCGCGCCCGTAGCCATACGATTCAACACGGCATTTAGCTCGCCTTGACTACCAGTACAAACAATGGTAACTTTGTCATCCGGAAGTTTTACGATATCTTCCATTTTCATGACAGTGTCCTTGGGGACTTTGATTACACCTGCTTTCAGAGCCACCTCGATATTATTAATCATCGAAAAACCAGCAAACGCTACTTTGCGTCCACGTTTAGAGGCTTCATTGAGGACCAATTCGATACGCTTAATTTGACTGGAAAAACAGCTGACGATCACTCGACCATTAGCGTAATGATCCATGACGCGACCAATATTCTCGCCGACATCATACTCTGAATGCGGGTGCCTCCCTGGCGAATCAATATTAGTAGATTCATTCAGGAGCATTGCAATGCCTTCATTTTTTACGATTTCATCAATTCGTTCGTAGTCGGTCTGGATACCCATTGGTCGTTCTTCGTGTCGCCAGTCACCGGAAAGATAAATTGCACCATTAGGTGTACGCACGACAATTGAAGTGTTACCAGGAATAGAGTGTAGACTATGGATAAATTCTACGGAGAAAAACTGACCAACTTTAATTTGTTCATGTTTAAAAGGATCGACTGCATTATAATTGAGGTCTGGTACTTCGGATAACTCCGACATCTGTTTCTCTATCATTCCAATTGTAAAAGCTGTAGCATAAATCGGCGTAAACTGCTTAAATTTAGGTAACAAATGTCGACAGGCGCCGATATGGTCAAGGTGGGCATGAGTAAAACAGATAGCTTTGACGCGGTCAATATTGTTTTCGAGGTATTCGATATCTGGAATTAGATAATTCACCCCTGGATAATCCGATCCTGCAAAAAGCGTACCCATGTCAATCACGATCATTTCGCCTTTGTATTCGATTACGGTCATATTTTTACCGATCCCAAATTCGCCTACGCCACCCATCGGCATAACACGCACCGCATCCGGATTAGGGCGAGCAGATTTGAGCTGGGCGTTTGTGACTTGTTGGCCGTTATAACCATTGTAGCGGCTTTTATTAACCGGAACACCGATGATATGCTGCGTCGCTTGTGCGTTAACGTCTTGAGAAAGCATTCGCTGGTGATGAACCATTTCTCCCTTGCGCACTGAAACACCGAGACCAATTTTGCGGTTCGTCTTCAGATTTATGTTGTTAGTGGCGTTTTTAGAAGCCTTAGAAGCGCTTTTCCCAGTTTTATTATTCTCGTGGCTATTTTGAGCCTTCGAGGCTCCTGCGCCAGTTTTAGTGCCATTCAGGACATTTTCATCTTGATTTGATGAGGATTTTGCGCTAACACTAGTTTTACGACCCCTGTTGGTCGAGCTTGCGAGACGGGCAGCTTTATCGGTTGAACGTATGGTTTTAGTAGAATCACTATTCCCACTTGTCGGAGCCTCTCCTTTTGGCTTGCTGGTCGACTTACCTGGAGTTACTCTTTTGCTCGAATTAGTACTGTTTTTAGTGGATTTACGTACTAGCGAGGCATCCTTTCCTCCTTCGGCGAAATTTGCATTAAAATTGCGCTTTTGAGCCTCCTCGAACTGTTTTTTAATGTCCGGTAGTCGCTCATCTCGCATCTTGATTAGGCGCGCACGCCTCTCATCTTCTTTACTATTCATTCAAAATTCTCCATTCCCCCAAAGTTTTCTAAGATACTTCTATTGTAACAAAGTGAGTAAAATTTGACAAGAATTTAGCAAAAATTAATTTCTCTAGGATGAAAGCTCAAGGCTTTTGAGCAATTCTCTAAACGCATCATCGCTGCCCGCCGAAAAAGTCACACTACGACCGCGGATCCGCACCGGGCAACCATAAACTTCACTGAGAACTCGCTCCTCTTTTAGGAATTCATTGACCTTTACCGCAACATGAGAGCTTTTTTGTCGTTTGTCGGTCATAAAACGTTCGACTTTGCGTGCCGACCATCCTTCGTCGATGATTTTAGGCAAAACCTCGTGAATCAACTCGGGTGAAGCACTGATTAGCGGTCGCATCGGCCCCTCCATGAGATGGTGTTCTTGCATAGCTTGTTTTGCCTCCTCGGGGAGCTTTAAAAGGCGCATCGTGTTAACTACGCTTGATGGGCTCTTGCCGACACGTTGACCGATCTCGGTATTAGTGAGATTGAACTGCTCTTTGAGCTTAGCGTAAGCCGTTGCAAGCTCGATTGGTGTGAGGTCTTCGCGCTGAGCGTTCTCAATGATCATCATCTCGAGTTTATTCTGATCATCAATCGTACGCACGATTGCAGGTATGGTCTCGATTCCAGCCAGCCTTGATGCTCGCCAACGACGCTCTCCAGCGACAATTTGATACTTGTCGCCCTGTTTCGTGACTACGATAGGCTGGAGCACGCCGTGTTCCTTAATTGAGTCAGCTAACTCCTGTAGTGCTTCTGGATCAAAGCTCTTGCGCGGCTGTGACTCATCACGGATAACCTGATCAAGTTTTAGTTCTAAGAGTTGACTAACTTTAGCGTCGTCATTTTTTGTGACATCAAACTCTTCAGCAATAATATCGGTAGGAATCAAACTTTCAAAACCACGCCCGAGCCCCTTCTTTCCTAATGCCATTATGCGGTCCTTTCTTCTACTTCGCGAGCTAAGCTCTTATAGGCCTTGGCGCCCTTGCTAAATTTGTCATAATCTCCCACCGGCACACCATGACTCGGTGCTTCAGCGACTCTGACGTTGCGAGGTATAGCGGTCTTGAAAACTCTATCCTTGAAGTATTTTTCAATTTCAGTTAAAACTTCTGCACTGAGGCTGGTACGTTTATCATACATCGTTGCCACTACGCCCAGTAACTTTAGATTCGGATTCATTGCCTTTTTAACCATCTGCATACTTTCAAGCAGCTGCGCTACGCCTTCTAGAGCGTAAAATTCGGTTTGCACCGGAAGTAGTAGATATTCAGCGGCAATCATACCGTTCACGGTGAGTAGCGACAGACTAGGAGGTGAATCGATAATTATATAGTCATAGTCGTCATTTACACTAATGATCGCGCGCTTTAAGACGGTGAATTTCTGTCCTAAATTGGCCATTTCAACTTCGGCGTTTGCGAGCTGAGGTGTAGTAGGGGCGACGTCAAAATTCTTAAAAGTAGTCGGGTGAATGATGTTTCTAAAATCGGCCGCCCCGATCATTACTTCGGTTAGACTAGCTGGCAGAGTAGTCTTGTCGACACCAAGACCCGAAGAAGCATTCCCCTGTGGGTCAGCATCAACTAGCAGGACACGATGTTTTGCTTTAGCTAAGAAATAAGCCAAATTAACTGACGTAGTAGTCTTGCCGACACCACCCTTTTGGTTTGTTACACAAATTACCTTCGCCATGATTATTACAATTATATCATAATGCTAGTGTTTTGGGCGGAAATCAAACTCAAAACCGACATATTTAGGCTGTTTTTTGCGCACATACTCAGCCACTAGATCATCGGTCTGTGAATTTAGATCAGTTACGCGTTGTGCCGGATTGGATTCATTGCGAGCTTCGACTAGCGGAACGATATAACGAACTTTGGCATGCGCGTCCGTACAATAAACGTTTTTACGTAGAGTTGCGCTAGTATAGGCGCTGGTGGTACGTTGGAAATTACGAAAAGCCTCTGTGATCGATTGATCACCGCAGCTCAAGATCCAATCCACTACTTCTCGTTCGGTCATGGCATAAAGATCGTCACGACTGAGTAGGTCACGATCAATCATCATTTCAATAATATCGGCTATAAATTGCAACGTAGCACGTGCTGATTCGTTGTGGTAATTGGCTGACAATGGCAAATTCCGCTCGGTAAATTCAGCTGCTAGCGCTAAGGTTTGGAAGCCTAACTCCTCGAGGCCACCTTCATTTTCGAGTATTGTGATATCATTATAAAATTTTTCAACGTCACTGATACCCCAGGTTTCATAAAGAAAGTATCCGTTACTAAAAGTATACTCAAGACGATCTGCTGCCAAATTCGGCAAATCGTTGTCGGCGATTGGGTAAAGCTTGTAATCCTCAACCTCGCTAGGCAAAATTCCGTCTTTTTTGAGCTGACGCATGATGACGCGAGAGCTACGAATGATTTTGCTGGTGTCCTCTTCGATTGATTCCTGAGTCTCTGAGTCGCCATTGAGATAATCAATTGCATGTTTGAAGGCGGGCGAAGCTATATCATGGAATAACCCTGCTAGAGTTTGTTTCTTATCGTGCGTGAAGTGCCAAATGATCTCTGCTACGCCGATACTATGGGCTAACACGGTATTTGTAGACTGAAAATTATAGATTCCACCATAATCTACACCAACCATACTAACATTGGCTAGACGTTGCATTTCTGGCGCGGCGATATACTTTAATAACCAAGCTGGAAAATCCGGGCAAAAAATCTGTAAGTACTGACGTACGCTCAGCGGTAAGGCTTTTAGACACTTTTTCTTTGAGGTGAGTAAATTTATTGTGCGATGATCAGAATTAAAGAGTGAGAAGCGTTTTTTAGTGATAGGAATTTCTTTTGGCATCGCGGCCCGTGGAGTCTTTACATTCATATCTGCTTCATTGGTATCTCCGTCGACCGTTGAAGCATCCTCCGCAACCTTGATGGTTGGTTTTTCTGGTAACTCAAGGAGTAATTTATTGGCAGTCGGCTCGTAAATCTTAACCCAGCCCTGATCAAGCCAAAACTTCACTTCGCTGTAACAATTTTGAGATTCACTTGGCTCCTTGAGTAGATAGATAGCGGTTTCTTCACCATGATTGAAATTATTGATTAAGACATGTGACAATTCAGTCAACATGCCGGCACCAATATATCCTTCAGTATCATTTTGGTCTTCATTCATCATGAAGAATATATCAGCGCGATCAAGATTTTTCCAAAAGCGTCGACAAGTGTTTGCAAGATGTTCCTCGTACCCTTCATCTCCAGGGTTTAATACTTTAGAATTAACCTCTCCAGGTGTCGGTACGACTTCGAGATCGTCTTTTGCATCAGTGATCAGACCGGGAAAATCGATGACTTCGAATCCGCAACCTTCGAAGTACCCCATCCAATAGAGTGCGCGTTGATGTAATTTGGAACTGCCGGAAATAATCAATTTTTTCATAGATATTCCGATTATAGAGGAATCGTGAAAAATTTACTAGTTGGTCTTACCTCTGTACTTGTAAAAATTACAAACAAAAACAAAGCCTCATGGAGGATCTACTTATGTTTAAAATTATATCACGGTTAAGATTAAAATGCTAAAAATATCATAATGTAGATATATTAATATTGCCCTAAACAAACCCTTAAAATCAATTGACAATATGATTAATTCTTAGTAAAATAGAACAAGTTATTAAAAAATAAGGGATATTATGAAGAAAGCAGTTGTACTCATCGGCGGGAAACAATACCTTGTCGAAGAGAAAGAGACCCTCCGGGTGGACCTCCTTCCGGCAGGCACAAAAGAGCTCGAAACTGGTGCTTTGCTCGTGATCGATGGTGACAAGGTTTCTGTCGGTACTCCAGAAGTCAAAGGCGTCAAAGTTTCGGCAAAAGTCGTTGAAGAAAAAGTCGCTGGCGATAAAATTCGTGTAATTCGCTACAAATCAAAGAAACGCGTACATAAAGAAATTGGTCACCGCCAAAAATACAGCCTGATCGAAATTGTTAAAATCGGCTAAAGAAATCACCCTCTCGAAGGCGATTTTTATATGTATATGCCACAAAAAAGCCCCGTATATTAAATATATGGGGCTTGAGCGTATTAAACTAGAACTTTGGCTCCAATTCAATGAATTCTTGCCATGGTGCCGGTGGGAAAGTCTTGTCCCCACGTACACTTTTATGTTTCGTCTTGCTACGCATAAATCTCCTGTTTAAGTTCTGTCGCTCGGGCCTGCAAAAGCAAATCGACCTCATCCCTAGCAACTCACTTATTTTATCAAAGAAATACCAAAAAATCAACCCCTAGCAAGTGCCACATATATTAAATATTTAGCACTTTTCACCCCTGTTGCAGCAAGGTAACTACGCTAGGATTAGCATAACTCCGAGCACTAGACAAGCTAAAATGACTCTATATTTACCGAAAGTTTGTAGAGATTTTGGCTTTTTAAGGTATCTTAAGAGGAACTTGAGAGCTACAAGCCCAACCAAGAAAGCTACCAAATTGCTAAGTAGAATCGCACCGATATTTGTGAAAAAGTAGCTATGACCGTCAGTATCGAGTAGAAGTTTCAGGCATACTCCACACATGATTGGTATTGATGCGAGAAATGAATATTCTGCAGCTGATTCAGAGTTCAAGCCAGCCAAACGACCGCTAATAATCGTTGAGCCTGATCGTGACACTCCCGGAATCAACGCGAATACTTGCGCTAGGCCGATCATGAGCGCTCTAAGCGGCGTGAGTTCGTTCTCACTTTTCAGGTCAGACGCATGCGGTATCTTGTCGATCGCAATCATGATTAGACCCACTACTCCCATTGCGATACATACTGTGTATAGTGATGAAAAGAAGCTATTTTCCCCTATGAAATGCGCCAATAATAATCCGATGACACCAGCTGGGATACTCGTAATCAAAATATTAAGCGCGAGTTTGTAATTGCGCTCACGGAATACGTTCTGGCAAATTTTAATGATTCGTTTGTGGAAATATACTAGTAGAGCTAAGAGTGTACCAATATTAACAAACTCAAGAAAGAGGTGAAAATTTTCACCACCGAAATTAAAAATCTGACGAATTAACTCTAAGTGTCCAGAGCTGGAAACGGGGATAAATTCCGTTAACCCCTGCACTAATCCCAAAATAATCGCTTCTATTATATTCATAAGCTGATTATACCTAAAATAAGCAATTCTTACTAGCGGTTTTGCGATATATCACAAGATAACAGCAAAAGATCCGTCTAAACGTTTTTGAATAGAACTTTTTTAATTCTGGCAAAAATCGGCTGAACTTGCTCAATATTAAGGAAGTATCCCGCTAAAATGTAAACGATGATCGATGAGATTGTAATCAACGCAAATTTTGGCAATGTCACAAATACCGAGTCATCTGTAGCCATGAGCGGGAAAAACTTGGTCATAGAATAAGCTACGCAGCCCGAAACTACAGTCGCGAAAGCCATCTTGCTAATTCCCTGCCAAAAATCTTTGTCCAATAATTTGCCATCCGAACGTTTTTGGAGAGAAGCAAGTAAGATAATTATTTCTAGAACCGCACCGATTGATTGCGCCCAGCCCAGACCCTCCGGACCACAGCCCAGTAATGTAAAAATAACACAGAGAGCGATCGTGAGCCCCACAGCAATTATCGAAACTAGAAACGGTGTCTTGGTGTCTTGTTGTGCATAAAAACCACGCGATGCAATATGGAAAATCGAATGTGCGAAAATGGTCAAAATTAAAGTCGCAAGCACCGAGGCGATTAATGGATCGCCACCGTTTTTAATAAAACTTACTACATAGCCACGTCCAAAGAAGGCAATCACCGAGATCGGCATTGCGATCCAAATAATCGTACTGAGCGCGGTGCGAAAAGTTTGACGAAACATCGCTTCCTTACCCTCGCCGACTTCTTCGGTTAATTTCGGGAAAAAGGCTGTTGAAATTGCCACGCCAATCAAATTTACCGGCATTGTAGAGAGGTTATAGGCCTGTTGATAGCTACGCAGAGCTCCTGCCCCCATGCGTGATGACAAATTTGTGGTCACGATCGTATTAACATAGTCAATACTCTGATCAAGTGAGCGTGGCGGTAATAATTTTAAAACTGATTTGAAACCCTGATTCTTCCAATTAATTTTAAAATTATAATCAAAACCTAATCCAAAAAGTCCGACTAAACTAACGATTAACTGTAATACTGCCCCGAAGACTACGCCTAGCGCTACGCCCATAATCCCGCCTTCAAAAACTTGCCAGCCAAAGATATTGATCCCGCCAGTAAAAACTGTAATTCCTACTAAGATTCCAACATTATATATCGCTGGCGCTAGGGCATAGAAGACGAATCTTCCTAAAGCTTGTTGGATACTGGAGAGAATGGTTGAAATACTAAAAAGAAACGGATTAATCGCGATCACCCGCATCATATTAATAGCAAGAATTGTGCCAGGTTCATCTAGTCCCGGACCGACTACATATTTGACTAATGGATCCGCGAAGATCATGATCATTAGTGAGGCGACGAGTGTAAGTAGTGCCATTAAATTGAGTAAACTCGAAGATAATTCCCAGGCGGATTTTTTGTTGCCAGATGAAAGTCGTTGGTTAAAAACTGGAATAAAACTCACAGCTAGTGCACCGCTGGTGAGAATAAAAAACATAAAATCAGGGATCGTAAAAGCCGCAGTATAAGCATCGATACCGGTCGGATAAGTATCGAGATAATATGAATTAAGTAAACGATCGCGAAAAATACCAAGTAGGGCTGAAACTAGGGTACTACTAGCGAGCACAACAGCGGCCACCTTGACTGGCAATTTACGATTTGCCAAGCTAACCACTGAGCTAAACTTAAAATGCGTTTTTTTTGATTTTTGATTCATCAGATTTCGGTGGCTCCATCAAAATACGGTCTTAGGACTTCTGGTAGTATTAGTTTACCGCCTTCGGTTGCATAGTTTTCGATTACTGCAATCATCGTGCGTGACAGGGCCATGGCAGTACCATTCAGGGTATGCAGGACTTCTACAGTACCATCTTCGCGGCGTACACGAATATTTAAGCTACGGGCTTGGAAGTCAGTACAGTTGCTGCAGCTAGTTAGTTCGAGATATTTTTGGTCAGCTGGTGACCAATATTCAATATCATATTTTTTAGCCGCCGGTGCGCCTAGGTCACCTGCTGCATTACTAATAATATGGTACGGGATACCTAGCTCTTGCCAAATCTCTTCTTCAATTGCTCGGATCTTTTCATGCATTTCTTTAGATTTTTCTGGCAAGCAAAAAACATACATCTCGAGTTTGTTGAATTGGTGTACTCGGTATAATCCGCGCGTATGCTTGCCATAAGTACCAGCCTCCTTACGAAAACAAGCCGAATATCCAGCATAACAGAGCGGTAGATCTCTCTCGTCAATAATTTCATCCATATGATAACCAGTCAATGGCATTTCTGCGGTAGCGATCATGGCTAGATCTTCGCCTTCGATATAATATTCATCGCTCTGCTTATCGCTTCTTGGATTGAACCCGCATCCCTCCAGGATCTTGCTAGATACCATATCCGGTACTGTCATGAATGTAAAACTATGCTCTTGTACCTTTTTCAATCCAAACTGAAGTAAAGCATTTTCGAGTAAAGCTAAGCCGTTCTTAAGATAGTAAAATTTGGCCCCTGCAACTTTAGCGCCTCGTTCAAAATCAACCCAGTCGCGTGAGAGTGCATAATCTAAATGATCTACGCCACTCGATTTATTTTCACCCCATTTACCAACTTCGACATTGGCTTCTTCGCCACCCAAAGGTACATCATCAAAAATTATATTTGGCACGCGGGTGATTTTTTGACGTAATTCATCCTGTACGGCAGTTAATTTTGGCTCGATTTCAGCTAGTTGGGCTTTTACCTTTTTTGCCGCTTCTACTAACTCCAGAGCAGGTTTGCCTCCTTTCATTTGTTCAGTCAAGCTATTACGATCTCGACGCAAAGCCTCAACCGACTGCAGGATTTCTTTTCGTTGATCATCAAGACTGATAATTTCTGGAATATCGACATCATAACCCTTTTCACGGGCCGACTTTTCAACTAATTTTTGATTTTCGCGGATAAAATTAATACCTAACATAGCCTTAGTATAGCATGCTCTACCAAGTACCGCCACCCCCGCCACCTCCGCCTCCGCCGGAGAAACCGCCACTCCCACCGCTTGAAAATCCTGAGCCACTAGAACTTGAATCGCTAGCAGTTGAGTGCGAGATGCTACTGCCAGCAAAACTATTCATTTCAGAAATAGCGTCCGAGAAATCGCTGGCTACAAATGCGCCCATACCAATATACCAAGCCGGGGTTGTGACATCATCAAATTCATAATATTTGCCCATCTCCTTGATCCAGCTCTTCTCCAGCCCAAAGATAATTGCGTACGGCAAAAGCTTTTCGTAAAGCTTGACTATGCCTTGGTGTGAAACATCCGCCCCGTCAACGCTCTGCAAGAACTTTATCCGTTCACTTTCGGCCATTTTTACATAAAGCTTCAATCCTTCAAGGTATCTGGCCGCGGTTAGACCCTTTTCAGTACGCTTTTGATAAGTTTCAATCTTTATCATCATGGCTATTGAAATGATCGGGACCAAAACCAGCGTCGCTGCGACTATGAATATGAAATCTGCACCGACAAGTTGCCGATATGGCTCACCATCACCGATAATACTAAGCAGCAATATGGCTATGAATTCCCAGACCATAATGATAATGGCAACTCCGCCAGTTTTAACCGCATTAACTTTAGCTTTATCCTCAAACAACCCTAAGTCAACTAGCCGTTTTTTGACTTCATTATTATAATTTTCTAGTAGTAGATTGGCCATAGCATCATAACCGTATCTCTTCAATTCAAATTTGTCACCTTTTTTAAAATCCTTAGCATTATTCAGGATTTTTAAAACGTCTCGTTGCTCGGGCAAAAAATCATCGCTTACGATCTCGATCGTCCATATATTTTTGCTTTTGAAGACGCCATCTTTGGTTGTTTTGTGAATAATAATCTTTCGTGCCACCGCAACCTCCATCAATGTTGCTATATAGGTATTTCCACGACAAGATTTTATGCTATTCGCGTACATCTCTGCAACCGTCACATCAGCAAGTGGGGTATATTCGGGCTTCACGAACTGGTTTTTATAAAATTCACGCTTATCCTTCGTCTTATGATATCTTTTGGCAATCATCACAAGGATCATACTGCCACTGATTGTGATCGCGCCAATCAATAATACTAGCTTATAATCTTTAGGATTTTCCGGAATCGTAAAAGTTCCCGGCTTAAATGCTAAGACGAATGTTAAATTTTCATAACTATCAATTTCTTCAGCGCTAAATGTAATTGTCGTACCTTGTTCATTTTGTGCGACATCACAACGTGCGCTGTCGGATCCACCATATATGCCTACGTAGCAAGCATTTAGATCTAGATATTCGCGCGCTATATTTTGGTCTATATGAACAATCGCTGTCACACTATCAAAGCTATTCCCCCAGTCATTTCCATTTACATCCCAATATAATTCCTGCCACCCTGAAATACCCTGAACCAATTCTCCAGTCTGCTCGGTAATAACATCCTCAAATTCATATTCAAGAGTATAGGTTTGAGTACCATGTAAATAGGTATCAGCATCCCCAAGATAGACTTTGAAAAATCCATCGCCGCTCTCTACCTTTGCAACTGATTCCGGCAAGCCATTGCGCATCGCATTCAGTTCTATCTCTCGGTCACTCTTCATGGTCAAGTTGGCTCCGTCTTGGTTCGTGAATGGGATCACCCGCACTAAACCATGTGTCCGATCGGCACTTGGAAAAGTTGCGTCTATGGTTTCAACTACGCGCAAACGACTAATCCCCGATTCATCACGAGTGAGATAGAAATCCGCCTTAAAATCGTGCACATAACTACCGTCACTAGTAGGCGTAGCTCGCCAAGTACTGAAAAAATCGGAATCCCTAGTCAGACTTTTTGCGTTAACCTGCCATACCGGAGTAAACAACCCTAATGCAAAAAGTAATACGGCAACAAATATGAACTGGAGAATCTTCCTCATGCAACTTCCTGGATAGTAGCCTTAATTGCATTCGCCGAACGTTGTAATTTGATGGCTTCTTTTTCGTCGATTGGCAATTCTAACCGACGTTCAACACCATCGCGCCCGACTACGGCTGGAAAACCACTATAAACCTCATTATTGTCATCGTAATTTGAAACTGAAAGTACCCGTTTTTCATCGTTCAAAATACAATTCACGATCTGCGTCACGCAAGATCCAATACCATAGTAAGTCGCACCTTTTTTGCGAATAATCTCGTAAGCACGGTTGCGCGTATCAAGCTCGATCTGAGTTCGATCCGTTTTTGAGACTAGGCGCTCGATCTTTTCGCCACCTATCGTAGCGAGTGACCAAAGCGCAAATTCACTATCGCCATGCTCACCAACTTGGTAAGCATGCACTGATTTTGGATGTACGCCGAGTTTTTTGGCGAGATCATAGCGCAATCTAGCCGAATCGAGCACAGTTCCGCTGCCGATTATTCGCTCTGGAGGTAAACCCGAATATTGATAGGTTAAATAAGCTAGAGTATCAACCGGGTTACTCACTACCAAAAAGATACCATCAAAACCAGACGCCATAACGGCCTCGACGATTTCTTTAATAATCTTGGAATTCTTTTTGGCTAAGTCAGTCCGCGTTTCACCTGGTTTTTGATTAGCTCCAGCGGTAATAATGCAAATATCGACGTCTTTTGCGTCGCTGTAGTCCCCGGCTTTCAATTTCAGATAGCTAGGCGCCACCGCTAAGGCGTCCGAAAGATCCATAACTTCGCCCTTGGCGTCTTCGCGATCAATATCAGTTAAAATTAATTCCTTAACCGCAGTACGCTGGTTCAGTAGAGCATACGCAATACTCGAACCCACATTCCCGGTCCCCACGATCATTATTTTTCCACTCATCGGTTTGATTATAGCATAAAAATTATCACTCGGTATAAAGAGTTTCATCGAGACTTTCGTCAATCTTTATGTCGCGATTGTAGGACTGAAAAGTGCGCTTTTCAAATGGAAATTTATTCTTTTTTATTTTTAAAATCTGATAATATCCGACATGCGATTTCCGATCCGCTGGCTTGATGATTTTATTGGTAGGTTTGCGATTAACGATTACTTCTTTGTCGTTAGCTGAAAAACTGGCAATCTCATCCACTCGGAGTTGCCGATTGGTATTTTTTGATGATGGAGCGGTACGAAGCGTATCGACATAGAGGACATATTTATCAAAATCAACTGGTGCGATTTCCTGATTCTTGATTTGTTTTTGCAGCTTTGCTAATTCGGCTTCGTTTGTAATGATATGCGCACCATTATAGATATCGCTATTTGGATACCATAGATCGGATTCCCGATATGTCTGCTCTAACTTTTGATAGCCAGTAGCATGGATTTCGTAATCAATGTAGTTTCCATGATAAATATCCAGCGCGGTGCCCGTATAATCCGCACCAAAAGCCTGCGCTAGTAACTCGCTGATTTTACCTCCGAGCAAATTAACCGCCAAAACAAGAACAACGAGAGCCGCGCCAATGATCAACAGGGTTTTCTTCATATAGCTATTGTAGCATGCGTCAACATAATCCACAAAGCTTAGCTACGCGGCTTGATAATGGGAAATGGCACCGCCTCGCGCCCTGAGACGCCCTCTAATAACCAAAAATTGCGTTCACTATTGCCCCAACCACAAGCTGGTGGCATCCCGTACTCTAGCATTTCTACAAAATCCATATCTAACATCTGAGCCTCATCGTCACCAGCATCACGCATGGCTTGCTGCTCCTCAAAGCGGGCTAATTGATCTAATGGGTCATTCAGCTCAGAGTAACCATTACCCATCTCGGTCCCCGCAATAATTGGATGGAAGCGTTGCGTTACCAACGGATTATCTTCGGAAACTTTGGCTAATGGGCTAAGGCTTAACGGCTCTTCGATCAGCCAATACGGACCCGCCGAGGTTTTACGAATTTCTTTCCAAAGGTAATCAAGCAATCTGGCGTCAGAGACACCCTCTCCTACCATTGTACCATACTTTTTCAAGATTGTCAATGCCTTATCCCGAAAATCAGCGTTTTTTTGCTCTTCTTCAGGGGTAAGTTCGGCTTTTTCCGACTGAGTTTTAGCATCAAAGACATCAATATCGAATTTCTCTTTCAAAAGATCAGCATACTTGATCCGTGGCCATTTTTGATCAAGATCAATCTCAAATTCGCCAACCTTAAACTTCAAAGTTCCCCAAGTTTCGCGCGCCACGTATTTGATCATCTCCTCATAAAGATCCATGCCATCTTCGTAATCTTCATAGGCGGCATAACTTTCAAAGGCGATATGCTCAGGCAGATGCTCATCGTCAACACCTTCATTGCGAAACCGCGGACCGATATCATAAACCTTCTCGAAGCCACCACCAAGCAATCGTTTCAGGGGTAGTTCTTGGCTAATTCTGAGATAATAATCTTGATCAAGCGCATCCATATGCGTGACGAATGGGTTTGCATCAGCTCCACCAGTCGTAGTCTCAAGTACTGGCGTATTAACCTCGATAAATCCGTGATTATTCATAAAATCGCGTGTAGCTTGCCAAAATTTGCTACGTCGCACCAAACGCTCACGCACTTCCGGGTTTACATTCATATCAACATAGCGACGTCGATAACGCTCCTCTTTATTCGTGAGGCCGTCATAACCTGGCAAAGGTCGCAGGCTTTTCGTAAGTAATCGTACACTATTTGCAAAAATTGAAGTCTCGCCAGTACTAGATTTACCTACTCGACCTTTAGCCTCAACGAAATCGCCCGTGTCAAGAAGTTTCAGCTCTTTAATGCCAAATTCACCAGATAGCACGTCGTCCGACTTCTGCATAAATACCTGTACTTCACCGTAATAATCTCGAATCTTTACAAAAGCGATCTTACCGAAACTACGGATCGCAGTAATGCGCCCAGCGATACAAACTTCTTGGCCATCTTTTTCTTCAAAATGGTCAACAATGTCGGAGATACGAGTCGTTCGATGGCTTTTTGCCGGATACGGATCAATACCTAAGCCTCGAATCTCTTCTAATTTGCGTAAACGTTCGCCTCGATAATCGTCTAATGTCATGATCTCTTATATAGCCTTAATTTTAACTTTTTTGCCGTTAAAATCGAACTCTTCGCCTGCTTTACGCCCCAAAAGTTCTTTGCCAAGCGGCGATTCATGCGAAATTTTACCAGCTAGCGGATCAGCCTCTACTGGACCAACGATCGCGTACGTCATTTCTTTGTCGCCCATCACAATTGTCACTTCGGAGCCAACATTGATCTTGTCACTTTTTTTCGCTTTGATAATTACCGCATTTTTTAGAGTTTCTTCAATTTCGGCGATTCGATTTTCAACGGTCTTTTGCTCGGCGCGTGCGTCGCTGTATTCTTGATTTTCTGATAAATCGCCAAACGCGCGGGCAGTCGCCAAACGTTCAGCAATCGCCGGACGCTGAGCAATCAAATCTGCTAATTCTTGTTCTAATTCGGCTTTACCTTCAGCCGTGAGGTTTACTGTTTTTTTCATGTCCATTAGAGTTTATTATAGATAAATTAGAATGTCAAATCGCTTAATTTGACCATTTTAGTCTCGCCAGTTTTGCGTTCCGTTACTTCGGCTTCATTATTTTCTAGCGTTTTTCCGCTCACTACGATACGATACGGAATTCCGATTAATTCAGCATCAGCAAATTTTTCACCTGGTCGTAAATCACGATCGTCAAATAAAATTTCATTTTCATTACCTCGGTATAATTCCGCCGCTTTTTGTACGCCTTCAGTGCCAATACCGACTAGATAATAGCGAAATGGAGCGATCGCTTCTGGCCAAATCAAACCTTTTGTATCGGCGAATTTCTCAGCAATCACCCCCATGAGTCGCGAAACACCAATCCCGTAGCAACCCATTAGTACCGGATGTTTCGTACCATCTCGTTCAGTAAACTCGAGCCCTAGCGGTGCCGAATATTTATCCTTCAGAGTGAAAATATTGCCGACTTCGGCCGCTTTGGTGCTTTCAAGCTCTTCGCGCTTCACGCCAAGATTCTCTAGGATCTCGTCCTGCAAAACTTCCTCATTTAATACTACGCTCCAATCGGCATTATGCCAAATCGTATCTTCGCCGACTTCAACTACAGTTTGGAATTCATGACTATATTTTGCAAACACACCGCCACTCGCAAAAGTCTGATAAGTGCAATCGCCAATCCCTAATCGTTCATAAATCTTCGCGTATGCCTGCTCGGTCTTATGATAAAACTCCTCATGCTCGGTCTCAGTGCTCGAAAAGCTATAGAGATCTTTCATGATAAACTCACGCCCGCGCATAATCCCAGATTTTGCGCGTAATTCATTCCTAAACTTAGTTTGGATCTGATAAGCTGCTACTGGCAAATCCTTATAACTCTTAATATAGGATTTCATTAGCTCAGTTAGTGGCTCTTCGTGAGTTGGAGCAAGGCCGAGTTCACCACCACTAGACAATTCCGTTTTGAACCAAATGTCCATTTTCTCAATATCCCAACGATCAGTTTTCTGCCAAAGCTCGGGATTTTGCAGAGTCGAGAGCAATACCTCCTGGCAGCCAATTTTATCTAGCTCTTCACGGATAATATTTTTAATCTTTTCAAGTACGGAAAGCCCGAACGGTAAATAGTCATATACACCGGCTAACTCTTTATGTACGAAGCCAGCTTGCACCAAAAAACGTGCGCCACGTGCAGTTTCACTTTTTGGCGCCTCACGAGAGGTTTTTACAAATAATTCGCTAAATTTCATGAGTATATTATACTACATGATGCCAGTATTCGCGATATAGAGGATATAGAATGCGATACCATTACTCAAGATATGTAACAAGGCCCCGCTCCAGATCGAACCCGTAACCTCGCGCATAGAACAAAGCAAGAGGCTAAGGACAAAAGTCGCCACTCCGGCATTCCATTGTCCATGCATGACGCCAAACAGAATCGAAACCAGCAAAATCGACGCATAGGCTGGGAGCTTACGGCGCACCTTCCCATAAAGCCAACCGCGCATGATAACCTCTTCGGCTATTGGCGCAATAAAAACAATTGCGATCACTGCCCAAATCCGATTATTACCAGCAATAAAACCGCCAAATCCGACATCTTGAGGCTGTTCACTATCGAACCAGCTAAAATTACTCATAAAGCCCGTAATCAGATTTGTGGCCAATATATACAATATATATCCGATCGGGGCTAGTCCAATATCAATAAAACTCGGTCCGCGCATTAGACCCAGCTCCTCCAGATGTGGCGAAAATTCATTCTCAGTTTCTACATTTGATTCCGTGGTTTTGCCTTTTGATTTGACCTCTTTCGATTTAGTAATACGCTGCTGGTACAAATTTACTAGACGCGGCAAAACAAAAAGTATTAGCGCTAACGTCAAGAGATAATTTAAGGCATAGTAAATCATCACCCAAAACGGCTCACTGAATTTTTCACCAAGACCGGCATACATCAATATCGCCGTAATGAACTGGCTGGCAACTAACGACAATAACCCCCAACCAAAAACGATAATGAGATAATAAAGATTACGTTTGAGTGCGCGTTGATTCTTTTTCATATTTAAAATAATCTAATTATATCTAAGATTGAAATTATAATCGCTAACCCGATAATAATCATAAATGCCGTAGAAACAATCTTTTCTTCGGTTTCCTTTTTTAGTTTTTTACCACGGAGGCGAGCAATCGCAATCATCAGCCAACGCCCACCATCTAAGGCTGGAATCGGCAAAACATTCATACAGGCGAGTGACACCGAAATTAACGCGGTTAGAAAAGCTAGATTCCGCAACCCCGAACTCGCAAAGGCCGGAAAAATTACTCCAATAATACCGACGGGGCCCGACACTGAATCCCCTGCTGAGCCAATTGCCACCTGTCCCGATTCTCGGACTGAACTATCAAAGCTGAACTGTGACACTGCACCCGAAACAAGATTCCAAACTAATTGCCCTAAGCTCTTGAAAGTCTCACTGGTCAATTGTAAGGTAGTCCCTACACCCACGATCGGTGCCGACCAAGTCGAGCGCACAAAAGTCTGACCAAAGCTCATCTGTATCCCGAGCGAATACTCCGCATCCACCGGATTTAACTCTGCTTCAAGCTCATGTTCATAATAAGTCCCATCCTCCATCTTGCAATCTGCCACTGTACATTGCATATCACCCTCCTGTGCGTTGCTCCGGACGCGATATATGACTCTTTCGCCACGATGCAACGCATTGTAATCTGTTACGTCGTTTGGCGTCATCACCTCCACATCACCTACGGAGATGATTTGATCACCATATCTAAATCCAGCTCGCTCGGCTGGCGAGCCCTCCATTACTTTAGCCACCGTCACACCGCTGCCACTCACGACAGCGTCATTTTTGAGATAAAACTGCCCCTTCAGGAATTGTGGCATCCCCGTAAAAGCCAGCACGGTCAAAAGGATCGCCGCCACTAGCCAGTTCATCAGCACGCCGCCAAAGAGAATCTTGGTTTTCTGCCAAAATGTTGCCGCGCCGAGCGTCCCCTTGCGCGTGTCAGCATCCGACTCGCCATCCAT
>CARSRA010000001.1:0-47002 GCA_949063825.1 uncultured Candidatus Saccharibacteria bacterium | reverse complement strand
GAGCAAAAGCCTCCAATTGGTAGAAAATTTAAACTTAGAATAAGGCTCTTCTGGGGCTTATCCCAGTCTGATTTTGGGATCTTTGTCCATTTTGATTGAGTGATTTTTTTACCATCTTTATTTACTTCAACCGGCTTCTTCACCCAGGCGATCATACGAGGTGGAAAACCGACCCCAAATTCTTTTACCGTGACGCCATTCTTACGAGCCATTATAAAATGACCAAATTCATGCGCGACCACCAGCAGCATCAAAATTAAAATTCCGATGATTACCCCAAAAACAATATACATATTGTCATTATATCACGATTTTGTGAAATCCTAACGCCTATTACTTACCAAATCGGCGCTGACGACCATGAAATTCATCCAAAATTGAATCTAAATCAGAGGTTTCAAGAGCCGGAAAGAACTTATCCAAAAACATAAACTCTGCATATGCTGCCCGCCAAAGCTGGAATCCCGAAATCCGTTGCTCTCCAGAAGTACGCGCGATCACATCGCAAGCTGGAATTTCAGGATGGTATAGATTTTTAGCAAAATCCGCTGGATCGAGGATCGGTTCGCCACGAGCAATTGCACGATTCGCAGCATCAACGATTTCCCACTGACCACCGTAATTAAAACAAATTGCCACGGTCTTTCCAGTATTCTTAGCCGTACGTTCCTCAGCCTCCATCAAACTAGCCCAAAGTTTTGGATCCACTGGATCAGGTCGCCCCATAACGGCTAAACGCAAATTATTCTTTTCTAATTTTTTGATTAGTGACGGTAACTTGGTGCGCACTAACTGCATGAGATAATTAACCTCCGTCTCGCTGCGCCCCCAATTTTCAGTCGAGAATAAGAAAAAACTCATGAATTCAATCTCAGTAGGCAAAAACGCATCGACTAGTAACTTGACACGCTCAAAGCCACTCAAGTGCCCCTCGAGAGTAGGTAATCCACGCTCCTTAGCCCAGCGACGATTACCGTCGCAGATAATACCAAGGTGCCGTAATTGTTTTTCAGTCGCCATTTTGATTAAATTGTCATAATTTCATCAGACTTCGCTTTAAAGAGCTGGTCAGTCTGGTCAGTATATTTTTTTGTCAATTCATCCACTGATTTTTCAGCTTTCTTTTTGACATCTTCGGGTAATTCAGCATTTTTGAGTTCTTTGCGAGCATATTCGCGTGCTCCACGGATAGCAACTTTCGCCTCTTCTACTTTTGTAGCGGTCTGCTTCACAATTTCTTTGCGGCGTTCCTCCGTCAACGGGGGAATCGGTACTCGTACTACATGGCCATCATCGGTCGGATTAAGACCAAGCGAAGCGTCGTTTCGAATCGCCGTGGCAATAGCCTGCAAAGTCGCTGGGTCAAACGGAGTAATCTGTAACATCGTGCCACCATTCACGGTCACATTAGCAACTTGCGAAAGTGGCATAAACTGGCCGTATGCTTCTACTTTTACGCTTGCAAGCATATCTGGATGTGCGCGACCAGTGCGCACCTTCTTAAGCTCAGCCTCAAAACGCTCAATCGCATTTTGCATCTGTTTTTCATATTCCGTACTATCAAACATAATAATTCCTTTTAGCTGTCTTCAGTATATCAAAAAATTGCGCCTAGGGCTAGACGCAATTTAGATGACTCAAACTAGATACGACTAGGAACTTACTATTGACTTTTTGCACAATCTGTGATACAATAGAAGGATAGCCTTAATCTAATCCTATTCTGTAACGCCAAGTTCGAGGCGCTTAAACTGGTTAACGGTGATATTTTCACCGGTTTTGGCAATTGCCTCTTTGATGAATTGTGCCACGGTCTTCGTGTCGTCAAAAATGTAATTTTGCTCCATCAATACCTGATCAGAGAAGGCTTTTTTCACTTGGCCAGCGATAATCTGTTCTTTCATATTCTCTGGACCCTTGAAATTCGCTTCAAATTCCTTCTTTTTGGTCTTTACGACATCCTCCGGAATACTCTCCATATCGACATAGAGCGGAGCCATAGAAGCAATCTGC
This sequence comes from uncultured Candidatus Saccharibacteria bacterium, assembly GCA_949063825.1. Classification (GTDB taxonomy): domain Bacteria; phylum Patescibacteriota; class Saccharimonadia; order Saccharimonadales; family Saccharimonadaceae; genus Nanosyncoccus. The sequence continues at coordinate 44,989 of CARSRA010000001.1, read as the reverse complement.
ATTGCAATTTTGTGCGCCAAATCTTTAAACTCATCAGTTTTTGCGACAAAACTCGTCTCGCAGTTTAATTCAACAATCGCACCTAGGCGACCATCATGGATATAGCTATCGATAATGCCTTCACGAGTTTCGCGATCACCACGTTTTTCGGCTTTAGTCATGCCTTTTTTACGCATTTCCTCAAGCGCTTTGTCGAAATTCCCCTTTGCCTCTACTAGAGCGTTCTTAGCATCCGTCAAGCCGACCCCCGACAACTCTTTAAGCTTCTTGATTAGCTCGATTGAGATCTCTTTAACTTCTTCGGCTTTTTCGTTTAATTCTTTGCTCATTTTGCCTCCTTATTTTTCCTTTTTTGCTTCGCCTTCTTTTACGGCTGCAACAAAATAGTCCAAAATTAACTGAACCGACTTAATCGCATCGTCATTTGCTGGAATCACATACTCAATCTCGGTCGGATCAACATTTGTATCACAAACTGCAAAAACTGGAATCCCTAACGTTTTTGCCTCTTTAATAGCGTTCTTGTCGTGCGCCGCATCAACTACGATCACAGCAGCCGGCTGTTCATTCATGTCTTTTACACCACCGTAACGCTCATTCAGAGTATCGATTTCCTCCTGGTAGCGCTGAACCTCAAGTTTTGAATAGCGTGCTTCGAGCTCGCCAGAAGTCATTCGACGCTCCAAATCCTTCAGCTTCTTGATTTGGCGATTTACGGTATCAACATTCGTCAAGATACCACCAACCCAGCGTACGGTAACGTAAGGCATGTTGACCGACTCGGCGGCTGCCTTCGTGATATCTTTGAGTTGTTTTTTGGTACCTACGAAGAGGACTTTCTTGCCGCCAGCCACGATCTTAGTAATTTGTGGCAAAGCTTCTTCAAGTGCTTCAGCAGTTTTCTCAAGATTGATAATATGACCGCCTTGGCGTTTGCTATGGATGTATTGCGCCATCTTAGGATGCCAACGGCTAGTTTTATGCCCGAAATGAGCACCAGACTCAAGTAGAGCTTTCATATCGACAGATACTGCCATAATATTTCTTATTTTTCCTTTCGCGTCGCTACGAGAAATCGACGAAGTCGAGGAAATTGCTCGTAACTGTTTCATTAATATTATTACTCTACAATTTTAGCACAGAACTCAGATCTTGGCAAGTAACCAATGCGACTTATGCGTTTGAGGAAAGGTGACATGCCGTTAAGTTTACGGACTGCGGTTCATACTAAAATTTATATTTTAATAATACATAGAGCTCATGCTTGCATTATCAGTGTGAATGATATAAAATTAAAAAACGATTGCTAGTTGTAGTCAATAGAAAATGTTTGATTATCTAATAATCGTATCCTGCGCTGGTCGAGCGATCAGTAGTTCTTTTTGAAAGGGGGTGGAAAATGTGTTTAAAAACACGTATAGAGGACAAAATGGCGAACCGTGCACTTCGCCGTTCGCAGCTTTCATGAGCGGGACATCGAAAACGCCATATCAGTGCGAGGATTCCTATGGAGTATACAAAAACACTCACGATCAGCGGTTGGCTCAGTGGAACCGGGAACATCCTGAAGACAGACATTGACGACACTATCCTGCACACCTAAGCACATTTCCTCGCCATATTTATAAATATGGCATTACCGGGGCTAGTCTAGCCCCGGTTTTTCATTAGTTCTATATGCCAATCCAAAACCACCAGATGCTCGATCCGGTGGTCAGTTATTCATTACGGAAAAAGATTCCCTATTTCTCAGTTTCGCTCTTTTCAGCCTTTTTATCAGCTTCTTTTTGGGCTTTCTTAGCTTTATTACCCAAAGCCTCACGAAGCTTAGCGGCACGCTCAGCACGAGCTTTAAACCGGTCTACGCGACCCTCAGTATCGATAATCTTTTCCTCACCAGTAAAGAATGGATGCGAAGCCGAAGAAATCTGTACCTTGATCAAAGGGTACTCATTGCCATCTTCCCATTTGATAGTCTCGTCGCTCTTTGCAGTCGAACGCGTCAAAAAAGAAAAATCTGCCGCCTCATCTGCGAAAACCACAAAACGGTAATCTTCTGGTTGTATAACTTTTTTACTCATAACTATTGCTACTATAGCAAACTTCCGCTCGGTTGTAAAGCTCTAAAATGTATTTTGGATCAGTTTTTGTACAAAATCACGCACCTGCTTCATGCTACGACTTTTATCCGCCGACAAAAAGAGCTCGTCATTATGTATGAAATTCAGACTACTAATTTCGCGATAAACTGCTTGGACTAGTTCTTTAAGCTCCTTATCATCTTCAGTATCATAATCATAAATTTTATCACGGACCTTATCATCTTTTTTATCGGGCGTAACGAATAAAATATGCCCAGCCTTCACTTCATAATTCCGATAAGTCGGCGAAAGATTCAATAGCAATTTATAGAAACCTAACTGTAGACGCATTTTATAAAGCGTCGGGTGACTATTCCACTTTTCGGGGTGGTACTTACCGGTTTTAAAATCGTAAACTTCGATAGTCTTAGCGTCTTCATCTATGGCAATATGGTCGATTTTGCCCGTTAGTGGTACACCATTAAAATTTAATCGTTCAGGAGACAAATTCACTTCTGCGCGGGCATTATCGTAGCGCAAAATATCACCAAATTCAGCAAGAGACTTTTTTAGACTTTCTTGAGCCTGCGCTAAGAGCTCAGCTTTTTCAACTTCTTCGAGGCTAATTTTAGCAACTTCCGCCTGAAGCCGTTCTAGTGCTGCTGTATCGCTAAGTTTTTCGCGCGTCACCATCTCAAAAATACTATGCATCACGATCCCATAGGCCTGGTCTTTCGTAGCAGACGGACTGGGGACGTGCAGAATCAACCGTTCATATAATGACTGTGGGCCGGCATAAATTAGATCGATAAAGTTTGTAAGGTCAGTAGCCGATAAACGGTAATTCTCGATTCGGCTCCGAGCTAGCTGCTCGAGCTCAGGAGTCATGCGCTGATATTTTGCCAGCCAGTTAGTCGTGAGTGTTTGGATCTTTTCCGTTTCACTGAGTTCATCCTGATGCAAAATAATTTTTTGCCCACATTCTGGTAGATATGGAGAAAGCGGCTCTACAACTTCACGACTACTTTCGCTCAAATAGGCTAGTCGCGCCAAAGTTTTTCCATCAGCGTTCGCATTCGCATTGGTCATGATCAATACGGCTTTCGCGCGCGTCATCGCGACAAAAAGCAAGCGTAGCTTTTCATCATCCGTAATACCAGTATGACGAATCTTGGCCAAATTTTTAGGCAGAGTTAATTTATTATTGTTCCCTTTGCTTTTACCCCAACTATGGTCATCAACCGAGACCAAGAACACATATTCGAATTCCAATCCTTTACTTTTGTGTGCGGTCATTACCTGAACTGCATTATCACTGCTGCGGAATTTACTAATACGCATAATTTCAGTCCCGGCGAGCTCATAATCCTGAATCATGGCCACAAAATCAGCTAATTTAGGTTCCGGACGCTCATCGGAAACTAAATTTTGCATATGCGAAAAAACATTTTGACGAAAAGTAGCAAGCGCCTCATAAAACTCTACGAGCTCCGATTTGGATAAATGTTCTTGATAGTAAGCTAGGTAGGGCGAAGTGTAGCCTTCTAGTTCCAACTCGCCAATCAAATAACTTAGCCATATTTCTAAAGGCGCAGTGAGCGATTTAGCTACCAATTTTACCAAAAACTTGGTAAATTCAGCAAGCTTCGGATATTTTTCACCGCCTTTCTCCAGAATCTCAAAAGTCGGCATTCTCATAGACCGCTCGGGGAAAATATGCATCACTTCCAGCATATCCAAATTCCAAAAATCATACGAAAGAATCTCTAACAACTTTTCGGAAGGTTGCTCATGATTCGCTAGTCGCATAATAAACTTTGCGAGTTCAATTAGTTCTTTTAAGCGCTCATCTGCTAGTAAATTTTCGCGTTTTTCGTAGCTGATAGGAATATCCCTCTGCTTTAAAAACGGTAAAAGCGCTACTAGATTCTTGTGTTTTGGCGCCAAAACGGCAATTTCTGTGGGATTCACTCCCCGATTGATTAAGCCACGGATTTTTTGCGCCACAAAGTAAAATTCCGCCTCGAGACACGGAAATTCATGTCTTGTGATTTCTAATTCACTTTCAGCTGGAAATTGTTTCATAGCAATTAGAGTTTTATCTACTGTATCGTAACTTTTGACAAAGCTATCGGTCATTTGATTAGCAATCTTGCGAGAAAGCCCTAAAATCTCGTCTGAACTTCGATAGTTTTTAGTCAGCGTAATCACATCAGCGCCATAATGTTCCTTAAATTCCATTAAATTCGAGGCATTCGCGCCCTGAAATTCATAAATCGCCTGATCATCGTCCCCTACCGCCATAATATTTGGCTGATCATAATCGGTCAAAAGCTGAATAAGCTCAAATTGTGAAGCATTTGTATCTTGAAACTCATCAAGTAGGATATATTGAAAAAGTTCCGCAAGACTTAGTCTAAAACCATCATCATCTTTCAGATATTGAATAGTCGATTCGATCATATCGTTAAAGTCAAACCAACCATGACTGGCTAACTTGGCATCATAAAGCGTCATGATATTAGCAAGCGACAAGAGCTTTTTATTTGCAATATGGTCCTTTAGTCGGAATTCGCCACTATCTGTCTTCTCAAAAAAACTCGTTTTCCAAGCACTAAGTGGTTTAATGCGACGTTTCTCATCATCCAAAACCTCGTCAATGGCGGCCTTAAGTTCACGCGCTAAAACATTACCGAGTGGCTCAATCCCATTACAAATTGGCGCATTCTGAACATATCCTGCTAAAATTTCACCGATTGGATCATAAGTCGTCTCCATAGCTACTTCAAATTTGGCACGCGGCGGGAGTTGTTGCAAAAACGACGAGACCTCATTACTGATAGCTAAACTATCACTGATATTTTGTTCTGCAATCTGCTGCAAATCCTTACTCGATAAGCGTTCAGACTTAGCGTTACCGATCGTTTCAAGGATATCTTTTGGATCAGCTTTTTTAAGAATATCGTCTATTGGTAAATTCCGCTGGATTTCCGTAATAATTCGATACTGCATCGTAGCATCAACCGGAGAATCAAGCTTACGATCTATTTTTTCAGCGTAATTCTGGTAGCGCTCAAGTAGATTTCGTCCAAAAGCATGATAAGTGTAGATATTCACATCAACCGCCGCCTGCCCCATCATTGTCTGCAAGCGATCACGCATGTTCTCGGCACCCGCCTCCGTAAAGGTAAGACAAAGAATATTCTCAGGATTCGCATCAGTATGCTCGAGAATATAAGCCACCTTGGCCGAAAGCAATTGCGTCTTGCCAGTCCCCGGTCCCGCCAACACTAATAGCGGACCACCCAAATATTCGACTGCCGCACGCTGTTCTTCGTTAAGGCGAAGTGACACTATCGACGCCCTAGGATGATTAGATTCTCTAGGTGTGGTGTACGCGGGAAGAAATTAAACGGCGTAATCTGCCTGACTTGGTACTTTTCTGACAGATTTTTCACATCACGCGCCTGCGTAATTGGATTACAGGAAAGATAAATGACGACTGCTGGCTCAGCCTCTAAAATTCGCTCTACGACCTTGGAGTCCAGCCCGGCACGCGGAGGATCAACAATCACAGTTTGATCATTAGCAATATATTCTAATGCTTCTTCCGACTTCGCAAGCACTGGCTGGATTTTAGATTTTTTCAAGAATCTATGAGTGCCCTCACAATTCCGTTGCATTTCTTGATAAGCTGCTCCATTCGATTCAACAAGTGTCAAATTATGATCCCGCGCCACGCTCAGGCCAATCGTACCAACTCCGGCGTACAGATCCAACACCTTATTGGTTGTAATATGTTTTTTTATCTCGCGAAGCGCCATTTCGTACACTGGCAGATTAATTTGGAAGAATCCATTCGGCGAATAGCTGTAGTTATATCCTAAAATCTCGTCCGTGAGATTTTCAAAAACGGGGCGCGGCTGATAGTTTGCGACTAGCCCGCCAGAAACTTGTCCAGTCTGATCGGCTCGCATTAAGATCATTTGATATTTACGAGCCTCATCATGATTCGCATTTAATTCGTCAACAATCTGAGTGGCTTTTGCGAAAATTTCCGGCTTTTCGAGACTCGACTGGTCGACAATTCGCTTACGAAAACTCCCGCGCTCATGAAAAGCTAAGTGAATTTTTTGATCTTCAAAGGCAAAATAAAGCGCGTATTCCATTTTGTTGCGATAGAAGAACTCCCGACCATCAGTCTCGACCGCTGAAACGTCGCAATCTGTATCAATTTTTTGCTGGCGCAGAATCTCTACTAGAAGTGATTTTTTCTGCGCTAATTCATAATCATAATCGAGAATTTGCCAAGGCGAAGTCGCTAAATAGCAATCATCCTTCGCGTCAATTCGATGCTCGGAAGCCTGCTCAAATTCCTCAACAACACCCTCAAGATAATTTGATTTCTCGCGCGTGACACGTATTTTAGTAGCAATCTCTCCCGGAAGCACACCCCAAAGCATAATCTTTTTACCATCCGCAAGTTGCCCCAAAGCCTGTCCACCCGGAATTAATTTTTGAATATTTATTCGTTCTGTGATATATTTTTCAGATTTCTTCGCCATTTATCGCCTTTTTTATTAATTTTTCTTATAAACTATTCACTTTATTCATACCGTAAGGCGTCAATCGGATTTTTACGCGCCGCTCTAGTCGCTGGTACAGTCCCAGCCGAGAACGCGATCGCCATTACGATTAGTCCTACCAATACTATATCATTAAATGCGAATTGACACAGCTCAAAAGTCGGGAACATTTCTAGAAAACCACCAGCTTGATGCGCCATGTCATTGATAATGTTTCCAGAAATCAGCGAAGCAATAATTCCCAATACTACTCCCCAAAATCCTAACGAAACTGCCTCAGCTGAAAAATTAATAAAGATTTTCATCGATGACATCCCCAGCGCTTTATCAAGGCCAATTTCGCGCGTACGCTCTTCTACAGAGATAAATAAAGTATTAACTACGCCGATTGCTGAAGTGATCAAGGTAATCCATCCAAGTATCATGAGTAGACGCACAACTATTTCGAAAAATCCACGCATCTCCCCCATCATGTCATTTACCGTCGTACTGTAATAGCCTTTCTCTGCCAAGAGCTGTTGTAGCTCCTTCATTGTGGTTTTAGATAAATCTACTCGTGTTTTAATGTAGTAAATTTGACCCTTAGCCGATTCTGGTGCATATTCAGTATAGAAATTATAGATAGCACTTTCCAGCGCCGTCGAGATAATTGGTTGATTAATCGTAGCGATATTCGCCGATGCCACCCCTACAATACGCGCAACGAAAGTTCGATAGTGTCTAGAATAAGGATTCTGATAAACGATCCTGAGCGGCTCACCAATCGCTGCTTCATCAGAAGCAAATCCTAACAGCTCAGCCATCCCTGATTGCAGGACGATCTCATAGGCATCAGTTTCTGGACTGGGCAGCTGGCCAAAGCCCATTGCGATATCATAATCCTCAGATAATAATGTCGTGTAAATAAAATTAAACTTCTTTTTGGTCTGATTACTCGTGAGATAGGCGCTGGTATTTTGCAATGTTTTGGGCGCATAAAAATTTTTAACATCAATTCCAGGAAGATTTTTTATTTCCTGTACTTGATTTGGCGTAAAGAAATTATTCTGCGCACTATATTCAGTTAAACTATTAGTACCGGTCAACAAATTAGTGAGCGAGCTGGCATTTGATCCGGGAGTGATCATAATATATTCTTCTCCTCCAAGATTCTGCGTCTGCTCATTAATAAAACTCGTAACGCCATTATTGATAGCAAAAATCAACATTACCGTCATACTGCCAACAAAAATTGCCATAATAGTCAGAAAACTACGCGCTTTATTGCGCCACAAACGCCGATTTGCAGTTTTAAACACACCTATCGTCATTTAGTACCCTTCCTTTTGGTGATTTTAATAATCTCACCATCTTTGAGATGAATTTGACGATCACAACGGGCAGCCAAGTCTTCGTCATGGGTGACAATCACTAAAGTCACACCTTTACGCTGATTAAAATCAAAGAGCAGCTTAATTATTTTTTCACCAGTCGCACTATCGAGATTGCCTGTCGGCTCATCGGCAAATATAAATTGCGGATTATTCACAATTGCCCGCGCAATACAAACACGCTGTTTATGTCCACCCGAAAGTTCACCAGCTTTATCTTTGGCGCGTTCCCTGAGCCCTACACTCTTTAAGGCATCCAGGGCGAGCCGTTTGCGATTTCCGCACCTTGCGTGTGCAATCTTTAGCGGCAAAAGTACATTCTCATAAACCGATTCACTAGAATTCATAAAGAACTGCTGGAAGACAAAACCAAAGCTACGGTTACGCAGACGATTAATCTTGCTCGCACGTAGTTTTGCCGTATCCATACCGTCGACTTTGATCGCACCTCTAGTCGGTTTGTCCAATAAAGCAAGCAAATGCATCAGGGTCGATTTCCCTGATCCTGATTTGCCTACTATAGCAACTGATTCGCCTTTGTAAATTGTGAGGTTAAGATTTTTCAGAGCCGTAAAGCGCGCCCGGCGTCGACCATAAACCTTTGATAGGTTCTTCACCTCTATAACCTTCTGCATGAAAATATTGTATCATGACGATTTTTTTTTGAATATTGCACACGCTTTGATCGGTAAATTTTACAACGCCCTCATCACTACTACCTATGGTATCAAAAGTGATGCGGCTGGTTCTACCAAGCTCCGGAGTTCTCCCCTCGACTTTGCCTACACTGGCTACTACAGCTACTCTTCGGGATCGTTGAGCTATGAGACTACGGACGGAAACTTTTGGTCGCGTACTGCGTCCTCCTCAGCGGGTGCCTACCTCCTGGACTTCAGTAGCAGCTTTGTCAATCCGCAGAACAGCCTCACTCGTGGCAGCGGTCGCTCCCTACGCTGCGCTGCGAAGTAGGGTAGATAGTACTCCTCAACTTTCTCCGGACGGGACTATATTATTATAATAATGGCTACGCTAATCATCGTACCGAAAATCGATACTGGTGGTCGGGCATTGGTTCCCTAGATAACTTTAGCTACTACCTGAATGTCTTTACGACAACTACCGATCCTCAATCTACCAGTAACCGCGGTAACGGCTTCGCCATCCGCTGCGTTACACGGGAGGGGTAGAGGAAGACTTATCGTACCTATTATAATATCTGAACCAACTAAAAATCGCCCCCCCCCCAGTGGAGACGATTTTTGAACTTTACTCAGCCTTTTCTTCCGGAGCTTCGTCCGCAGCTGGCTCTTCTTTTGGTTGATTTTTACGCAACTTGTCGGCGTGTTTCGCCTTTGCGTGTTTCTGAGTTGGGGCTTTATACCAATCCGGCAACTTTACGCCCTCAGAAGTCAACACGCGCGCCACGCGACTACTTGGCTGTGCGCCATTTTTAAGGTAGAATTCCACCTTTTCCTTATCCAAGACGGTTCTTTTAGTGCTTGGGTCATAATTGCCGACCTCAGCCACAACACGACCCGACAAGGGGTGGCGCTGGGATTCTTGGACGACTATCCGATACACTGGTAAATGTGCTCGGCCATTACGCTGCATACGAATCGCTAGCATTTTCTCTCCTTAAAGTTAAATTTGTTCAAATTATATCAAAGATTAGAGAAATTGTAAAGTTTCCTATTTTTACAAATAAAAACTAAACTTTTTATGTTCGAAAAGCGACAACAGGTAAACTTCAAACAACGTCTGTAAGGAAAATTGCAAAAGTCTAAACCTAAATCAACGCTCTCAACTTTCTCCGGACGGGTAACTACGCCCGTTCCGAGGGCTATACTTATGGTTATCTTAGAGAAGGCTTCTGGTGGGGCAATACTAGAGGTCCAGCCGAGAATGGACGCGGGGTGATCACTAACCAAACAAACGTCTATAGTCAAGGATACGCCTCTCGTGGCTATGGTTATGCCATCCGCTGCGTTACGCGGGAGGAGTAGAGGAAGCTCCCCTCGACCTTGCCTACACTGGCTCCTACGATTACGAAACCGGCTCGCTAGTCAATGAGACCACGCGCGGACTCTTTTGGTCTCGTACTGCGTACGATTCGTCGCGTGCCTACTACCTGTTCTTCAATAGTAACGGTGTTTTCCCCCAGGTCTACAGCTACCGTGGCTTCGGTTACCCCCTACGCTGCACCGCGAAGTAGGGTAGATGGTGGGCTCTTCATTCACCCTAAAGTCATAGATCATGCCTCGCTCATAGAAATAATATCCCGTTCGGAGAAAGTTGCATAGGAAAACATATCATTGTATAGTTGCGTATGAAGCATCACAACTATCATCAATAGTGAGACTTTATATAATCAGTAAAGTAAAAATCAGCACAAAAAATGGAACACGATCTTGGGGAGGTTTTTACCGCAAATCAATAGGGGCAAAATGACCAAAAATCGGCTCCTTATAAACTTGGTGTGCCCGACTGGACTTGAACCAGCACAGCTTAAATCGCCACTACCACCTCAAGGTAGCGTGTCTACCAATTCCACCACGGGCACATGATAGTATCTTTATTGTACCAAAATTTTACAACAATTCAAGAGCGTATTACTGTATAGTTTTTGTTATACTAAAACCATAAGGAGTAAAAATGGCAGCAACAAAAACCAAAATTAAAGATCAAAACAAATTAACTACTTGGGGGCGAACTTGGCGTTTAATCGCCTCACTAGCAATTTCGCTTGGCGTCGGTGGCTTGTCGGCGTTAATATCGGGCGATGCCATGTCGACTTTCAATAATTTCAATCAACCGCCGCTCGCACCACCAGCTTGGCTTTTTCCTGTCGCCTGGACTATTCTTTACATATTAATGGGTATAGCATGTTTTTTGGTCTGGATTCACCCAGCCAGCAAAAACATTATACTCAAAGAGAAGGTCATCTTTTTACCACCTACGGCCTACAGCTCATCTTCAATTTCATGTGGTCAATCTTCTTTTTTAATCTTGGTTGGCGCTTTTTTGCGTTTATTTGGCTCATAATACTTTGGTTGATGATTCTCGTACTTGTAATTTGGGGCGTAAAGAATTATCGCGCCATAATGTGGCTTTTGACTCCCTACTTAATTTGGGTTACATTCGCCGACTACCTTAATATTATGATTGTAGTTTTAAATTAAATTGCAACGCCAAAATGCTATATAATTAACAGTACAACCATAAGCAAGGAGTAAAACATCGTGACATTTGCTAGCACGAAGAAAAAAATCGAAAAAGATGCCAAGAAAATTGGTTCAAAAATTGAGAAAGAAGCTAAGAAAATAGGCAAAGATGTCTCAAAACAAGCTTCAAAACTACAGACGCAGGCCAAAAAAGAGACCAAAAAAGTCAAAAAGACCCTTGGTCGTAAACGTTGAATAGATCAGAATTTATATTATATATAATATAAATTCTCCTAAAAATCCGCCCCATAATATATACGGGGCGGATTTTTGTACCTAAATTTCGTGCGTGCAATTAAGCTGTTTTCTTCTTTAACGTCAAGAAACCGTTGCGCGGATTTTCATTCACGACACGATCTTCTGGTAAGTCGCATGGAGTGCCTTTACCACCCTCGGCTGACTTCGTGAAAAAATAAATCGTCTGTGGTTTGCCGCCACGTAGAGTAACTTCAGATTTGCGTAGGTAGTAAGTAGTGCCTTTACTGTTAGTATGTTCGTAGGCCATTAGGTCCCTCCTTAGGTTAATATATCCCTATCTTATTCTGATTTATTTAGAGCGTCAAGAGGTTTTGGAGCTTTTTAGTAACAATCTTATGCTTTTCCCTGTTTAACAGGGGTGAGCCCTATGTGTGTTTTTTACAACACTAACGCTTAGATCTAGCTGTAATTCCATCTCGAAACTCCGTAATCATTAGCGCAATCTTAAATATGAACCAAATAATAATACGGATCATGATGAATAGCACAACTATTAGGCAGATAACGATTACAACGCCCGTTGGAGTGGGTGCTAATAGCGGTGAAGCAAATTCATAACGGTATAGCTCGGTTGACGGCACGCTAGCTGAAATCACTGCTGAATTTAGATTTTCAGTTGTAGGATATTTCGCAAGCTCACTCGTCCAGCAATCGAGATATTCCTGCTGATGTGAGTTCCAACCATTTTGATGCGCCAGAGGCTGACATACCTGCCGCACGGCCTCATAAATATTGCCATTCGGATTTGAATCATCAACCAAGGTATTTTCAGCGCTTTCGATTGCGGCATTAGCTGCACGGATATAAGATCCCTCGAGATAAAAAGGTCCAGTACCAAAAATGATCTTTTGGTTACCGTTATCATCCAGCACATTGATCACGATATGCGAAAAAACAAAACTCTCCAATTCTTTCAAACTAACATTGATCTCATCCTGATTACCAATAGTATCCGCATCCAGCACCGCCTGACGAAGCTTCGACATCTTAATGTGATCAAATCGCAACAAAGTCGCCGCCAAAAAAACTAACGGTATTAGCAAGAGAAATAATTGCCAAGTCTGTATAGACTTCCATTTATACAGACGTTCACGAATCCGATTCGATTTTTTACCACCCATTTGTTATAATTATAGCATATGAAGGTTTTTATTTCAGGAATTTCTGGCACAGGTATGGGTCCACTGGCCTTGATGGCAAAAGATGCTGGTATTAGGGTCTTTGGCTCGGATCTCTCATCTGGTGCTATTACCAATGAACTAGTGAACGCCGGGATCAATCTTTGTCTCGGTGAACAGGATGGTACTTTCCTAAAAACATGCGCCAAGAATGAAGGCATAGATTGGTTCATTCATACTTCCGCTCTGCCCGAGGATCACCCCGAGCTTATTGCAGCCAAGAAATTAAAACTTAAAATATCCAAACGCGACGAATTCATTAGTTTTTTGATCAAGAAACTAAAATTAAAACTTGTAGCTGTTGCTGGTACTCATGGTAAAACTACCACCTCCGCGATGATTGTTTGGGGTGCAAAACAGCTCGGTTTACCGGTCTCGTATTTAATTGGTACTACTTTGCCATTCGCAGAAGCTGGGCACTACGAACCTAAGTCCGAATATTTTATCTACGAAGCCGATGAGTATGACCGCAACTTTCTCGCTTTTCATCCTTGGCTAGCGGTAATCCCAGTTGTAACCTATGATCATCCAGATATTTATCCAACCAAACAGGAATATCAGGATGCTTTTCGTCAGTTCGAGGCTCAGAGCGAACAAATCATACGTGGCGACGAAATCGCTGCTGACGTTACTCTAGCCGGAGAAGCACGACGCTATGATGCTACTCTCGCAATTGATGCTCTTGCCCGTATGATGCCACCTAGTCGCGGCCTAAAGCGCTTCCAGAACACCCGTAAGCATATTGTAGAGGCGATCAATGCTTTTCCGGGCGTAGGAAGACGCTTCGAGCAAGTTGCCGAAGGTTACTACTCGGATTATGCCCACCATCCGGAAGAAGTCGCGGCCACCGTTGAAATTGCCCGCGAAGAGGCTGAGCGTCGCGGTCTCGAAGGCGTAGTGGCAATTTATGAGCCACATCAAAATATCCGTCAATCCGAACTAGTATCAGATTATGCTGATTCTTTTGTGGGTGTGAAAAAAATCTATTGGTTACCAACTTATCTTACCCGTGAGGATCCAAAGCGTAAAATCCTTACGCCCGACGAGTTTATTGTAAATCTTAGTAATAAAAAAACCGCTGAGCCTGCTGAGCTAAACAACACTCTTGAAGATGCCCTCAAAAAATGGCACAGTAAAGGCTATCTCATTTTATTTATGACCGCTGGTCCAGCGGATCAATGGTTAAGAAAATTAGTCTACGCCGGCAATCAAGTATCCGCCGTCACGGACGGGCCGCACTCTATTCAGCGTTAATCCCTAAGGACTCGTCCGACAAGGCGTTCGCGCCATAAGGATTCTGAATCTTTCCGAGCAAATCTTCGATCTTTTTCAGTTCTTGCAAATAGGTATCCAGTTCTTTGCCGTCTAGCGCTCCGTTCTCAGAATATGAATAATTCGAGGCGACGCTAGTTTCTTCCTCGGCCTCATCAGCATCCGGCAAAAACCCCGGACGTGAGCGATCAAGATAAATATCACCAGATTCGTGATAAATCCATAATTCTAAACCCGTCGCAGCTATCGCTAGTAAAATCGCACTGATGCCCAAGATTGTCAAATTACGTGCACCTTGGTCGGGTTTTTTAGTAGTGTTTTTGGCAACCACCATCACTTCTTTTGTCGTATTATTTGCTTTTGTTTCCTCGGCCATCATATTTCCTCTCGCAAAGTCTTCACGCCCTGATATTGCTCTGAAACTAGCTTATTTAAGTCTTCTGATAAGTTATGTAATTTTGCACGATGTTCACGAGTCTTTTGAAGTTGGCGATAAAAATCCCTAGGATGCTCCTGGCAATTAGCCGCGATCAGACTCTCCAGCTCGCGCATATAGGCTGTATATTCCGTACGGAAATCGCTCTGTTTACTTGAAAAATCACCCTGGATCTCAAATAACTTGGTTGCAACTCGATTATTTTTGACTAAACGTAAGTTCAGAGGCGTGATAAAATCTCGCGACACCGTTTCATAAGCTGATCCGAGATATGCTCGCGTCCGTGAATCGGCTCGTTGCAGGTCACGCAAAGCCTGCTTGATCGAACTGCAATTTTGAGAGACGTTATCGAGTACACGCGGATCAATGTCATCCTGATCACCCTCCTCAGCCCTCACAGCTACCGTAGAAGCGAAGATAGGCGCAGATACACAGCCTAGCGCTATAACCATAATCAGTAAAACTCTAGCTCGCCATTTCATATACTATGATTATAGCACAGCGCCTGATTATTCAGATTCTTTTATAATGATCCCAAGCTCATCTAATTGCAATTCGTCCACCTTTGATGGAGAATCCATCATTAGGTCAACACCCGAACCATTCTTAGGAAAAGCTACAATATCACGGATGCTACCAGCATCCAAAAGCTCCATCAACATCCGATCAATCCCAAAAGCGCATCCAGCATGTGGAGGAGCACCGAATTTAAAGGCATTCAACAAGCCACCAAAACGCCGTTCAACTTCTTCGCGCGTATAACCAAGAATCCCAAAGGCCTCAAAGGTGATTTCTGGATCATAGTTCCGTACCGCGCCCGAGCAAAGCTCCAAACCGTTAATTACCATGTCAAATTGATCAGCAATAATTTCCAATTTATCATCAGTTTCACGCAGAGCTTTGAGTCCACCATTTGGCATCGAAAATGGATTGTGGCAAAAATCGATTTTCCCCGTCGCCTCATCACACTCGTATAGCGGAAAATCTACAATCCAACACAGCGAAACCTTCTGCGAATCTTTTAATCCCAGCGCATCAGCAAAAGCTATCCGCATTACGCCTAGAACTTTATTAACTTTTTGTAAGCCATCCGCCCCGAAGAAGATCGCATCACCATCGGACGCGCCAGTCTTTTGTTTAATGGCATTAATCTCGTTCGGCTTCAAAAATTTTGCCACAGGGCCTTTAGCTTCATTAGCTTGAAATACGATATAAGCCAAACCACCAGCGCCATTTTGACGAGCTAGATCCGTGAACTCATCAATCTGCTTGCGCGTAAATTCGCTACCGCCCGGCACTCGAATTGCCTTCACTGCTGGCGTCTGGAAAACTTTAAATTCGCAACCCTTTAGTTCATCAGTCAAATCTACTAGTTCTAAACCATACCTCAAGTCCGGCTTATCGGTGCCATACCTATTCATTGCATCGCGGTAGCTGATCCGCGGCACATCCTCGGTCGTAAGTTCTTTATGAGCAAACTCGGTCACCAATTTTTTAATTAGAGGCTCCGTGATCTGACGGACGACTTCGCCATCATCCACAAAAGCCATTTCAATGTCTAGCTGATAAAAATCACCATACAAGCGGTCGGCACGCGGATCTTCATCGCGGAAGCACGGCGCAATCTGATAATAGCGCGGCACTCCGCCCACCATCAAAAGCTGCTTGAACTGTTGTGGGGCTTGCGGTAAGGCATAAAATTCTCCCGGATGAAGACGACTAGGCACCAAAAAATCGCGCGCACCTTCAGGTGAAGAATTTGCTAACACGGGAGTTGTCACCTCGATAAACCCTCGCTCATCCATATATTGACGCATTACACGGTAATATTCGGCCCGTCGCTGAAGCATCTTTTGCATACTTGGTCGACGAAGGTCTAGATAGCGATATTTAAGACGTAATTCCTCGCTTGATGCGTCACCCTCGTCATGAGTATTGACTGGTAGAGGCTCCGACTGATTAATCAGCTTAAGTTCTGACACTACAACTTCAATCCCTCCCGTCATCAAATTTGGGTTTCTCAGCTCTTCCGCACGTTCACGTACCTCGCCTCTAGCACTAATTACGAATTCATCACGCAAAGTCTCGGCAACCTTAAAAGCTTTCTCCGTGTCTGGAGTAATCACAAGTTGCACAATACCCGTATGATCACGCAAATCAATAAAAATAAGTCCCCCGTGGTCGCGTCGCGAATTCACCCAACCAGAAACCTGCACCGTTTCGCCAATTTTTGTCAATAAGTCTTTCGCTAAATCTCTCATAATCTTTATATTATACCACAATAACTGCAATGGTACTACGGAGTACGATTTTTTTCAGCTCGATTTACTGCCCAATACTCCACGTCAACGAAACGATCCGTAGCATAAACTAAACGATTATCCTCAGAGAAATTACGCACGTTTTTATTGAAATAATAAACTAAGCTAGTTTGATAAATCCCGATCGCCGGCACATCTTTCACCCACCGATCCAAAAAGGTTTGATATTTTGCACTTCTGAGATCTGGGTTAGTCGAAATACGGGCACCAATAATCAAATCATCCACGAGATAGCTGGAATATTCAGAGAGGTTCCGTCCATTGGCCGAAGTTTGACTCGAATGATAATAAGCGAACAAATCCGGATCAGCACCCAATTCAACTTCATAGAGCAAAATATCATAATTACGCGTCTGTATAACTTCGACTAAAAATTCTTGACTCGGCGCATAAATTGTAAGTTCTACCTTAAATCCCAAATCTTCAAGCTGCTTTTTAAACTCCTCCGCTAACTCTGGAAAATATCCCGAATCAATCGTGACAAGACGTAGGTTTTGACCAGCCATACTGGTCAATGCAGCCTTAGATGCATTTAAATCATAAGCTGGCAATGCTGGGAATTCTTTTAGGCTAATTTGCGTATCGAGAATTGGATAATCGATTGGGAATTCATAGCCTAGTACTGAACGCACTTGATTTATATCAATACCTTGACGGATTGCTTGGCGAGTAGTCGCCTGCGAAAGGACTTCACTCTTAGTATTAAAGAAAGCAAATACGCCGCTCGCGAGCGCTGTCTGTTTTTCGTAAATTAATTCAGTCGACAACTGGTCACGATAAGTCGCCGATAACTCTGCAGTCGCCGTCGTCTCGCCCATGGTCATAGCTTTAACGATCTCGTCGTTCGTCTCATAGGTATGAACCGCGAAACTCTCTAGCATCGGTCGTCCTTTATAATAATTGTTATTTGCTACGAGATAGATAATTTTTTCACCAGCAGCCGACACACTCTGCATAGCATTGAAAGCAAATGCACCCGACGTCACTGGCTTGGCGCTAAAATTATTTTCAAGTAACTGGCTCGGACTTACATCTTCCAGAATATGTTTTGGTAAAATTGGCACATTCAATGTAGCATCAAAATCCACATAGGCCGATGGTAAAGTAAAGACTAAGGCATCATCTGTACGGGAAATTTTAATTCCAGCAAAGTTTGAAGAGAAATTAGAATTAACCGTCGGATCTTTTATTAAATTCATAGTAAATTCAACATCATCCAGCGTTAAAGGCTCTCCGTCAGACCATTTCAAACCATCACGCAATTTTACCGTCCATACTTTACTCGTTTCATCAGGCACGATCGACGACGCCAGTCCTAGCCCGACATGGCCAGAATAGTCAATCGTCGACAAAGTCGCAAACATTAGTTTTGATAAAGTTTTTTCACTGCTAGTTTTAGCATACAGTGGATTCAGCGAGTTCACTTTGCCTAGCGTAGCCTCGGTATAAGTCCCACCGCCGACATAAGCCTGTGTTGCATATGACTGCGTATACCAAAAGGCCTGCGTCAAAGCCAGCGAAACAATAATAACGATCAAAAGACACCACTCCAAAATCAAAAGGCGTACTCGCTTAGCATTCGGCAATCTTTGGATGAGATTCTCTTGAATATGCTCCCGACTAGCCTCCTTGGCCTGCGCCGAAAAACCTTCCCAGCGTTTCGCTAGTTTTTGCCCACGCTTTTTTGCTCGCTTGTTCATTGCTCGATCTTTGATCCTTATACCGGAATTAATACCATCCCCAAAATCGACAAGACAAAAATCACCACCAATACAATCGTAGCATTAAAAAGTGAGCGCTCGAGCCCACGACGCTCAGTATAAAGCTCCCCTGAACTGCCAAATCCTGCGCCTAGCGATGCTCCGCGCTGCTGCAATAAGATCAATAAAATCGACAAAATCGCTGAGACAAAAGTCAGACCCTGTAATAGTGTTCCCAAGTTCATATGACTATTATATCGCACTGCCCATAAAAAAACAAGTTTCTAGGTCAAATATCCCGTCCAGCATAGCGATAATAAGATCTCCGAATGAATACGCTAGGCAACACGACCAGCCTACTTTAGCATACCCTTGCGTTTTAGCAACGTATGATAAGTAACTGCAAAACGATGCGCCTCATCATCAATGCGCGCAATTAATTTCGCTAGATGACTGCCTGAATCCAGCAAAACATGCTCGTAGCCAATATTGCGCGGTACTACAATTTCAACTCGCGCATTGCGAGCATGACTGCCGTCTTTATCACGTCCAATATATTTAATACCAGCCGGTCCTAGCAGATCTTTTACCGCTTCAAGCTGGGGTTCACCGCCATCAAGCAAAATCAAATCTGGTCGCCCCCACTCATCATGTTTCAGACGACGTTCCAAGACTTCATGTAGATTAGCGAAATCGTTATTCTGCTGACGGCGCAATTTAAATTTGCGATATTCAGCGCGATCGCTCACCCCGTTTACAAATACAACCATTGAGCCAACCACATTGGTACCAGACTGGTGAGAAATATCATAACCTTCAATCCGTCGTGGCGGGCTTGATAGATCCAAAATCCGTTGCAACTCTAACAAAGCTTGATCCGAAGAAATATCCAAAAACTCTCGATCAGAAAAAACAATTTTCTTCTGCAACTCACGCAACGCAAAAAGTTGGCTTCTCGCCTCAGCAGCTTCCTCAAAACGTTCTGCGCGCGCTGCCTGATTCATCTGCTTTTCTAAATCCTTCAGGAGCTTATGGCGTCCGCCCTGTAGATAAAGTTTTAATTTGCGCAAATTTTTCTTATATTCCTGTGGGGAACTTTTACCAACCTCAATCCCTGGTGTTAGTCCTAAATCCGTATTTAAAGTCTTTTTACCATCATAAGGTTTATCGTAGTATGGAAAAACTTTTCTAAGGATTCTCAAGGCTTTTTCCAGTGGCACTTTACTATAAAATGGGCCGATATAGTCCGCCTTATCATCTTGTGGCGTACGCGTAAAACCAACAAAAGGCACCTCAGACTTCATATCTATTCGCACATAATTAACATTTTTGTCGTCGCGCAGAAGAATATTCCACTTCGGCTTATAGCGTTTGATCATTTCCGACTCCAAAAATAACGCGTCCATCTCAGTATCCACTACAACCCAATCAGTATCTGCGATTTCACGCACTAAGGCCTCGGTCTTGGGGTCCTTATTTGTATTATGAAAATACTGACGCACACGGTTCTTGAGCACCGCCGCCTTACCGACATAGATCACATTTCCGTCAAGATCTTTATGAAAATAGACTCCTGGCGCCGCCGGTAAAGTCTTGAGTTTCACTAAAAGCTTGGCTCGAGTTTCCGAATCCACTATTTTTGCTTCAGCACTTTTCACCCCTTTTATGGTAAGCTTTGCAGAACTAGGGTGATTTTCTTCTCTGGTACTTTTCACCCTTGTTACGGCAAGGTTACTATCTTCAGACACCCCTTTACTCCGTTCTCAAGGCTTCGACTGGATCTTTCTTACTTGCCATCCGCGACGGGATCAATCCAGCCAGCACAGTCAGTAATACACTAAGAATAATTAAGACTACTGCACCGGTGAACGGCAATACTGCAATATTCTCCACATTTAATAGCTGATTAACCACGATATTGATCGGAATATCAAGCAGCAACGTTATGCCAATACCGAGCAACCCAGCCGCTAACCCTTCGATCAAAGTCTCAGCGTTAAAGACCCTAGACACGTCGCGCTTGCTAGCGCCAATTGCCCGCAAGACGCCGATCTCTTTGGTGCGCTCAAGCACGCTGATATAGGTAATAATCGCTATCATAATGCTCGATACAATCAGACTAATCGCCACAAAGGCAATCAAGACCGTACTAATCACATCAACAATTAACGAAACCGAAGCAATCATCGTCCCCATCATATCGGTATAAGTGATCTGATCCTCCTCATCTTTGCCCTCATTGTATTGCTGGATGATCTGTTCAATCTCAGTCTTCGCATCAAAATTAATCGGGAAAAGCGAAATTGTATCAGGATCATCGAGATTCGCAATTCCTAATTTTTGAAGATTGCTCTCGTAGTTGGCATTGGCATTTTCCTGATACGAAGTCACCACCTCAGCTAGAGCTGCCGCATCAAGCGTCGCCAAATAAGCTTGCTGCTCAGGTGTAAGATTTTCAGCAGTGAATTTTTCGTCAACGCCAAATTTCTTCCCAGTCAGTACATTTACATTTTTATCTTTCTTCTGAGCCTTAGCAATTTCGGACTCATTAACCTTATTGATTACGTACTCTTCGAGACTTTGATCATAGCCGATATACCCCGGAAAACTGCTAGTCAATGCAGAATCACCATTCGGTTTCACCACACCGACAATCTTTAGTTCAGGTGCTTTTTCCAGCACCTCCTTCATATACTCTTCATCACCACTCATGTCCACCCAAATATTACCCTGTTTCTTGTAGTAATCAGTCGGCAATACCAGCTTAAACTTCAGTTTCATTAATTCGTCTACGCTATAAGAAGTTGTATCAAAGCTGACTTCCTCACCGGCAATGATTTTATTAACTGCCTTTTTAAGGTCGCTCTGAGGTAAAATTCCAAGCGTATACAGAGTATAATCAGAAATTTCGCCATTCTCGCCAATCGAAAGTACCAATTCGTCATATTTTTCAGGCCAGCGTCCATCCACAAACTCATACATCTGATCCAATAGCTCATGGCTGCCACTCATATGAGCAAAAATTTCCATATTCATCATCATCGAGCTCATACCATCCATCCCCATACCGACAGCATCCATCGCCGTCGAAGGATATACTTGCGTAATCTCTTTGGTACTATTCTTATATACTCTAAACGGCAAATTCCAACCATAAGAGATTTCACTAGTACAGTCCCTAAGCCCCTGACCAGCGTCACTTTCAATATAGCTCTTAAAATCTTTTAAATTATTAGCGGTGTTCGAGCTAACCTGCACCAGTACATCGCCCATGATATTGCGCGAATAAATCTTGCCATCATCATGAGTTTCGCCTTCTTTACCACCAGTGAATGCTGTAGCGAAGGCCGAAATATCCACCGCATCCTTTTGGAGCTGAATCGGATACTCGCTCAAGGCTTCTTTCTCGGTACGATCAATATATTCATGGATGCCATTACTCAGACTCAAAATCAAGGCAATCCCGATAATCCCGACTGACCCCGCAATCGCTGTCAAGAACGTACGCCCTTTCTTGGTCATGAGATTATTTAGCGAAAGGCCAAATGCCGTCCAAAAACTCATAGAGGTCTTAGGTGTTTTAGATTCTAATTCAACCTTGGTAGTTTTTTGAGTCTTTGGCTGGTAGGAATGCGAGTCTTTCAAGATTTTACCATCCTGAATAGTAATAATCCGCGTCGAATATTCTTTTGCAAGTTCTGGATTATGCGTCACCATAATCACCAGACGCTCTTTCGCGACTTCCTCCAACAAATCCATAATTTGTTTACTAGTCTCAGAATCTAGTGCACCGGTCGGCTCATCAGCTAATAAAATTTCAGGATCATTCACTAACGCTCGCGCAATCGCTACGCGCTGCATCTGCCCACCGGAGAGCTGACTCGGACGTTTATTGATATGTTGCGAGAGCCCTACATCCTTCAACGCTTTCTTGGCACGCTTAGTGCGTTCTTTACGATCAACACCCGAAAGAGTTAGCGCTAGCTCAACATTTCTTAATACGCTCTGGTGGCCAATCAGATTATAACTCTGAAACACGAAACCTACCGAGTGATTACGATAATTATCCCAATCACGATCAGCATACTCTTTAGTACTGACACTATTAATTAGTAGGTCGCCGGAGGTATATTGGTCTAGTCCGCCGATAATATTAAGCAAGGTAGTCTTCCCGGAGCCGCTTGGCCCCAAGATCGAAACAAACTCTTTATCCCGAAAAGTAATCGAAACGCCTTTTAGTGCAGTCTGTTTCAGCCCATTAGTCTGATAGACCTTTTTAATGTTTTTAAGCTCTAACATTTATCCTCTCTAATTTTACTACTTTAATTGTAAAACATGCAGATAAAAAATACAACTTGGCTATCCCTAATACACGAAAAATCCCCGGTATTACTACCAGGGATCGCTTATTATTTGGGTGACATACGCACCCATTTTACTCTCTTTTTATCCTGCCTAGAACAACAAGGCCGAGAGGCACAAAAACGACAAGTGTCACTAGAGTGGCATAACGTAAGTGAAAATCTGCCGCCCAGCCGGTCAAAAGTGCAACCGGAATATAAAGCATCTGACCCATCACTTTGGCTAACGAAGCCACCGTGGTTTGCTTGTCTGGCGGCGTTTCCTCTTGGACTAGTGGCATCAAGGTTGCACCAGTCCACCCGCAAGTTATCCCCATCAATAAATAGAAACCAATCGTCCAAATGTTTAATCGAATCGTTAAGATCGACATACTCACGGTCATAAGCAACAAGGGGGTACCAAAGATACGACTCGCGCTCATTCCCCCTGCATATCGCAGAGCTAATTGCGTACCAATAATGCGCATCAAACAGTCAATCACCCACACTAATGACACAATTATCAATGGAACCCCAACCGATAAAAGCATCGGCGTTAAGACCCAGATGACACTATGTGTCATTTCCCGTCCTATTGCATAAACAAATAAACGATTACGTAGGCTTGGCTTCGTAAAAGCCAGCTTAACGATTCCACACATGTCTTTTAGTGGATTTTCAGCGATTTGTTTAAGTTTCGTGCTATCATCCACAACGAATATACTCGCCACTCCGCCGAGAAAACTTGGCACTCCCGATAAGGCAATCGCCAAGCGAAAATCTATAACACCTAGCGGACCGCCTAGCATTACCAACCCAAGTGCACAAAAATTTTGCCAAAAAGCCAACTTCGAGCTTTGTTTGCGAAAGAAATCTTCGTGGGGGCTAATTCGTTTGGAAAAGTGTCGCAAAAGTGCAAAATCCACACCTTGGCTAATTGAAATAGACACACCGAGCAGACATTCACACAGTACGACATCGGTAAAACTGTCCGCCATAGCATAAATCAGGAAACCGATAGTTTGGCCAAAGTCCCCGATCACATTAGCCCATTTACGACTAAGTCGATCTGCTAACCAACCCATCGGCAAATTCAACATTAAAACCACGGCAGTAAAAAGTGCTTGAGCGCAAGCAATCTCGGCATTGTCTAAGCCAATCGAATAATAAAATGGTGTCATAATTGACATTGAAATTAGCCCCGCCGTAATAGCTGACTCAAAAATTGTTAAATTAAGACTACGAGTTGCGGTAGGATCTCCAGCTTTAGCACTTTTGTCCTTTCTTTGAATCTGATGCAATTTGAAATTCATTTTTCATTCCCCTTTCTGTAGAGAGTTTGTTAAGGTACATAGTTGCTGTCAGTTTACCTCTGACCAAGGTAGCCGTTATATGCGGCTAGAAAAGACCCGAAAGCTCTTCGGGTCTTTTCCAAATTCGAATTATCAATTCAAGTAATCAAGGAATAATTCCCGCACATAGTTTTTGCGTAGCATGCCAAACATAGCCATAATAATTCTTAGTATGGACTATGGAGCGAACCGAAATTAGGCTCATCAAAAACCGGTGTACGGTATTTTTCCTACACATATGTCTATTGTAGCACAGATTACCAAAAAAGTCAAGCTCTTTAGTAGGCGGTTTTATTTATACTCTTCCTCTACCACCAGCGGTAACGCCACCGGCTCCGTCTGCCCCAAAGGCTGGACCCTCCCCACCAAAGACAACTTCGTTAATCTCATCACTACTACTTATGGTATTACAAGTAGTAGTGCCGGCTCTACCAAGCTCCGAAGTTCTCCCCTCGACTTTACCTACACTGGCTACTACAGTACTTCGGGCTCGTTGGGCAATGAGACTACGTACGGGAACTTCTGGTCTCGTACTGCGTACGCTTCATCGTCTGCCTACGACCTGTACTTCGGTAGCAGCAGTGTCGGTCCGCAGGGTAACGGCTTTCGTGGCGCCGGTCGCTCCCTACGCTGCACCGCGAAGTAGGGTAGATAGGACTCTGCAGGAGAAAAATATTTTTCGCGTCGGTATATGAGATTCTTAATGATCTAATGAAGCCTTACGAACAACATCAAACCAGCATATTACTCCCCCCCTTAGCTCTTTTGGAAGTGACGCTGAAGAAAGCTACAACAAAGTCATTATGAATCTCAGTTGCGTCTTTCACACTTCCAAAAGAGCTAAGGGGGGGGAGTAATATACATATCTGCCAGACAGTCTACTTCTGTCCGTTCTTCAGGTATCCCTTCACCGCTTCGGATGCTGCTGCTCCTTCGGCAACCTGTTTTGAATGACCTTCGCCTTTGGCTTTGAGTCGCCCGTCAACATACACACCAACTGTGAAAACTTTATCATGATCTGGTCCATCTTCACCAAGGACGCGATAAACTGGCGTCGCACCATCATGATGTTGTGCTAACTCTTGAAGATAAGTTTTTGGATCGCGCCAACTACCATCCTCAAGAATACGATCAAGTTTTACCAAAATCCATTTCTCAATAAATTGTTTTGCAGTGTCATAGCCTTGGTCAAGGTAAATTGCCCCAATCACTGCTTCAAAACAATCCGCTAAAATTGAGGCATGAGCTCGCGCCGTACCATGTTTCTCGCCTTTTGACAAACGCACTAATGGGGCATAACCAAGTTGTTCGCCGGATTCGCCAATACTTTCAGTACGCACTAAAGCTGAGCGCCACGCCGTCATAATTCCCTCAGGCTCTTCATAATTACGATATAAAAAGTCTGAAGAAACTAATTCTAATACAGCATCGCCGAGAAATTCTAGTCGCTCATTATGTGCCGTGCAACTCTTTTTATGCTCATTCACGTAACTACGGTGGGTGAGCGCAGTCACTAGTAACATCGGGTCATGAAACCCAAAACCCAGTTTTTCCTTAGCGAATTCTTGATATTTACTAATTTCGTGTTTATCCATTTTGCCCTCCTTATCCCTTTTTGGCACCCTGACGGATCTTATTACGCGCTACCAACATCAATTTCTCAATATCTTCATACTCAATCGCGTCTAGAGCATCATTGAAACGGAACCATTTAATCCCTTTCATCCATTGCTCCTTATGAGGCGTCTCACTGAGATCAAGCGCACGCACAAGGTAAATTTGCGTCATCATTAATACTAGCTTATTGACTCGTCGATATTGAAAATGGATTTTCCCGAGCCAAGTGACAACTTCGATGTGGAATAGTCCAGCCTCTTCGCCAATTTCACGAATCGCGGTCTGACGTGCAGTCTCGCCCGGCTCAATATGCCCCTTTGGAATCGTCCAGCGACCTTTAGAATCCTGGATCAATAAAATCTCAATGTCTTTTCCGTCAGCCGAATTCCTAAAGACAATTCCCCCTGCGGTCGGCTCACGCACCACCTCTTGAATAGGCGGCTTTTTGAGAATCCGCGAAGTAAACCGCTTCATACCTGAGATTTTCTCCGATTTTAACGGCAAAGCTTCGGGAATCTTACTGGGCTCAGTTGATCGGCTCTGCGGCTCCGGCTTCTGCGCCTGCTGCGACGACGGAGGCGTCAGATCCTGATGGGTTTTCTGGGCTCGTTTCTCCGTTGCCTTTTGTGACGATCGTTTCGTCGATTGTATCTGAACTTTGCTCGTCATTTTTGACTTTTTTCTGCTCATTTTGCTCC
Source organism: uncultured Candidatus Saccharibacteria bacterium (assembly GCA_949063825.1). GTDB lineage: Bacteria > Patescibacteriota > Saccharimonadia > Saccharimonadales > Saccharimonadaceae > Nanosyncoccus. Next base: position 18,559 of record CARSRA010000001.1, on the reverse strand, counting down.
TTGCTCGGTGCTTGATCCGGGGTTTCTGGCTCATAAATCTGACGATACGCAGTTCCAAGTACACCGTTAACGAATTTAGAAGAATTCTCCGCGCCAAACGCCTTGGCTAGCTCAACAGCCTCATTGATTGCAACCTTCGGCGGCACCGCCTCAGCAGAGTTGCGAAGCTCGTATAGCCCAATTCGGAGAACATTACGGTCAATCGCAGCAATCGTATCAAGAGGCCATTCAGGAGCCATTGGCTGCAATATCGCATCCAACTCCTGAAATTGCCCAGACACAGCTCGTGCCAAACCATAGACGAACTCAGTATCACCGAGCGCCTTTTCGTATGGCTCTATATCTTTAGCGACGATCGTATCGATCTCGGCCGTCTTGTCACCGGCTTTCGTCCGGAATTCGTATTCATACAAACTCTGTAAAACAATAATTCTGCCCAAGTGCCGGTTACTAGCCATATACCTTCCCTTTTATTTAGTTTTTTTAGTGACTTTTGTAGTAGTCTTCGTAGTTTTAGAATTTGACGTTTTTTGATCCTTAGCAGCTTTTTTAGCGGCTTTAACGCTCAAATCGCGAGCGCTTTTAACAGTTTTTACTTTCAAATTCGGGGTCCGCTTTTTGGTCTCGAAAACTTTGACCGGAGAAGTACTATTCACGGCTCGCGCTAGCTTCAAGCGGAGATGACTGCGACGTAGGCCAGTTTTACGCGGGCTACTCTGTTTTTTAGGTTCAGGCATAATGCTCCTTAATTTAATATGAAATTCTTTTTCTAGATTATCACATTTTTTCCGATCTTACAAGGTAGTTTTTATCACTCGGCGCAGATTATAGCCTATTTCTAACTTATTTCTAACTGTTTTACGAATTTATACCTAAAATATCCAAAAAGCTTGACTTTTATAACGACGTGTGCTATAATGAAAAGATAGGCTCTTTTTAGAAAGGGGTGGTCAAATGAGCCTTGAACATTCCTGGATTGATGCTGGTAACGGAATTTTACTAAAAAATAATTCCACCAGCTCTCCGAACGAAAACACTTTGGATCTTGTAGCTTTTTGTGAGTCGCTTTGCGACCACGATATGATCACGATTAAGCTGCAAAATCCAGAACTTTCGCCAGTAGCAGTTGATACTGGCATCAATCCGTACATATTGCAACACGGCACTGTGTTAAATGCGCAAATATCCGATCTGCGAAAAGCGGCAAAGTTCATTCTATTGAAATGTAACTGCTGCGACAAAAATCACGACAAATGGTACACGGTAAGGATCTCGATCAATCGCTCCGATCCATCAAGAACGGAAGCAAAAATCACCGCATGCCTACCAATAGCAAACTTTGGCGCACCAGCGCCCGATTTAGATGCTGCATTTAGGCAGTTCCGCCGCAGCATGTCTGCGACCCCCGAAGATTAATTCTGCTTCGGGGGATTTTACTTTCCAAACTTTTTAGCTTTTCTTAAAGCTATTGATTTTTAAAACTATCTCCAATTGCAACATAGGAATTTTTGCGTTTCAGATCAGGCACGAATTCTACCCCTAAATCTTCATGGTACTCGATCCATTTTTCCTCATCGTAATATTTAGGATGCGTCATCAAAACACGCCCCTCTCGATAAATCTGAGCTAGACGCTGAAATTCCTGCATCAATTCAACTGAGCTTTCGCCTTCCGCTCCTGCTAAATCAAGCTTGCGACCCCTAAACGGCGCAATGTATAGCGCACGTAAGTTCTCAAGATCAGGATGATTTGCAAACTCTTCACGAGCCCGGCCAAAATCAACATCGCCAATCCCCTTGCCTAATTCCGGATTAACATCATGATCATACCAAACTGGCGTCGAGAGCATTTGAGCCTCCCCATCACTAGTCTGCCTAGTATCAGCACGCCAAAAGGTATGCATTATAATTTCCGTTTTTGGATCATTTATAGCTTTAGATACAATATCGCGCGCAATTTCCAAGGTTGCACCAGAACTCTGCACCTCATCAACAATCGTCACCTTTTTACCTTCAAGACCAGTCGGCAAAGCAAAAATCTTTTCAACAAGCCAATCCGGTAGCTTTGGGGCGCTAAAACTATCATCCTGTTTAGTTGACTCGAAGGCTAACGGATTATAGCTATCAAATTCAGTCTGCTCAGTTTCAGTCATTGAATCACGCAGCTTCCGCAAACCGTCCGGAATCAAGAGTAATCGCGCCCGAGCAATATCACTACGTGGGATTGGGTGATTTTCGACAGCTTGTTTGAAGTCTTTATAGGTTGCACGCCGATTTTTGCGACTCGTGCCGTAATCCTCATTCAAATTGCCATTACCATCCACATCGAGCCCAGCCGCACGAAACCAGTTAACTCGATCGATCCCCATGAATTCCTCTATATCAGGACGCGGTTCCTGTGTAAAATCTTCCCAAAGTTCATTAACTAGCCAGCTCACTGGGCGAGCCGACTTGTCTAGATAAATCACCGCATCTGATCGCCGTGTTGGGGGATCAGTCTCGCCAGTAATCCTGGCAATCGTGTCGGCAGTATCTTGAACTAGCAGGCCCAGAGTTTCGTTGATATTGACGCGCTGGTTATCAATCGCCTGATCGCGTAAAATCGGGAAACGATCCGGGTTCACGTCGAAACGCCGCTCAGGATGCTCTAATAATTGCTCGGCAGTCACTTCGGTGTTATAATCCGGTTCATTTTGCGCCTCAACGAACGTGCTTTGGCGCTTCCAGCCTTCATTATCTTGCAGATTTAGGATTTTATCCCCCAACTCTCGGTGCTGGGCTCTAGTCATAATTGCATCATCTATCTCAGGATCAGATAATAACCCCTCAGTCTCTCCTGGGTCTAGGAGAGACTCGGTAGCCGAGTTCGCAACTTCTACCTCTGATCCCTGATCTATTTCGTGTGGGAACTTTTCCATACTACCTCCATTGTGCCCTCTATTGATTTTTTATACAATCTGTGATATAATAGAAAGATACGGTTTATCTTTCGATAGCTAAAACTACACTACGATATTAATCAGCTTCGAACCCTTTGGAATGATTATCTTGCGAATTTCCCGATCAGCCACGAATTTTTGGACGTTCCCATCCTCGAGAGCCAACTTCCGTAACTTTTCGGCATCATTAGCATCGTCCACAGACACTTTGAGTCTCGCGCGTAATTTACCGTTCACCTGCACTACGATCTCAAGCTCGTCCGATACGAGATATTTCTCGTCCCATGTCGGCCAAACATCATCTACACCTAGATGCTCAAGCATTTCACTAGCAAGATGTGGCGCAAAAGGTTTCAGGAGCTTCGCGAGAGTCACTATGTCATCAACACTAATCAGAGGCATCTTATATAGTTCGTTCACGTATTCCATTAATGCAGCTACTGCGGTATTGAAACTCTGTCGATGGAGATCAGTCGTCACTTTTTTGATAGTCTTATGCCGAACCGTAAGACCGCTCTCATTATCATCACGCACTTCATGCGCGAAACAGAGCGTCCAGCAACGGTTCAGGAAACGATAGACGCCGCCAATCGCTTTCGTATCCCAAGCGGCATCCTGATCATACGGACCGATAAACATCTCGTATGTTCTGAGCGTATCCGCACCGTAACCACTCTCGATCACCTCCAGAGGATCGATCACATTCCCTTTGCTCTTGCTCATCTTCTTACCATCGGGCGCGTTGATATAGCCGTTGTAAAGTAGTTTTTTCACCGGCTCACGAAAAGGCAAATAACCCTGATCGGCAAAAAACTTACACCAAAATCGCACATAGAGCAGATGTGCCACGGCATGATCGCCACCGCAATAAATATCGGTCGGAGCCCAGTATTGGACCGCCTGTGGATCCCAAGCTGCCTCCTTGTCATGCGGACTAACATAACGCCATAGATACCAGCTCGAACAGGCATAGCCGTCTAGGGTATCAGTCTCACGAATGCATTCGATATCATTGCCGTTTTCGTCTTTCAAAGTAACCTTTAGCCAATCTTCAGCCTTTGCGAGCGGCGAACGTCCCGAATCGTCCGGTTGATAATCCTTTACTTCCGGATGCATGACCGGGAGTTGATCCTCAGGAATCGGATGAGCCTCCCCATCTTTATCATAAGCAATCGGAATCGGACAGCCCCAATAACGTTGACGCGAAATCAGCCAATCGCGCATCCGATAAGTGACCTTTTGGTGTCCGAGCCCCTGGCCTTCCAGCCATGCCACAACTTGTTCGCGCGCATCCTCACTTCGTGCACCATTAAATTGCGCTGAATTCACTAGCTCGCCTTCGCCATGATAACAACGACCACTATCATCACTGTTCTCGGGTTTTTCGATCACTTCTTTGACTGGCAGATCAAATTTTTCGGCAAATTCAAAATCACGCTCATCATGCGCCGGTACCGCCATAATCGCCCCTGTACCATAACCCATTAAGACATAATCCGCCACCCAAATTGGGATTTTTTCACCAGTGGCAGGATTTATCGCATAGCTACCGGTGAAAATACCGGTTTTTTCTTTATTTTCTTGCCGTTCAATCTCGGATTTTTTTAGTGCATCACGGCAATATTGCTCAACTTTTTCTTTAGTATCGGAGTTAACCAGTAATTTAACGAGTGGATGCTCAGGAGCAAGAACCAGAAAAGTCACGCCAAAGATCGTATCCGGACGAGTCGTAAAAACACGGATCATTCCGGTGGAGACGACGGACTCCTCCTCGAAACTTGACTTCCTCTCGCCCACCGTCGTGGGGCTCGTCGTCAAAGACGCTCCCGTTGTCGCTAGATGTTTCGCAGACGAGTCTTCGTCTCCACCATGATAACCCGAGACTGCAAAGTCAATCTCCGCCCCCTCACTACGGCCAATCCAATTTTTCTGCATAGTTTTGATCTTTTCCGGCCATTCTAGAGCATCAATCCCCTCAAGTAATTCATCAGCATAATCCGTGATCTTGAAAAACCACTGTTTCATCTTTTTCTTTTCAACTTCGTGTCCACAGCGCCAACATTTGCCATTTTCGACTTGCTCATTTGCCAGCACTGTCTTGTCAACTGGACACCACCACTGGTATGACTCTTTTTGATAAGCTAAACCAGCTTTATAAAGTTGCAAAAAACACCACTGAGTCCACTTATAATATTCTGGATCACTAGTATTGATTTCTCGTCCCCAGTCAATCGCATAGCCAAGTTTCTTGGCTTGGTTACGGAAAGCTGCGATATTGGTCTCGGTGGCTTCCTGTGGAGAAATTCCAGTTTTAATGGCATAATTCTCGGCCGGCAAACCAAACGTATCGTAGCCAAAAGGACGCAAAACATTCATCTCTTGCTGCCGATAAAACCGCGCCAACACATCGACGATCGTAAAATTACGCACATGGCCAACATGTAGACCTGCTCCCGAAGGGTATGGAAACATCTCTGCAAGATACATCTTTGGTCTTTGTTCATCAATTGGACCAGCTTTAAAGGCCTCGGTCTCATCCCAAATTTTTTGCCATTTTTGTTCGATTTTCAGCGGGTCATATCTATCCATAGAGATAATTATACTTTATATCGACTTTTTTGACAATGTGTGATATAATGAAAAGATAAGCTTACGACAAAATCTAAAGCGACTAAACCGCTACTAATCCCGCTGAACTATTTTTCACGTTATTAGTACTCAGCTGATTCGGTATTCGTCGATGATCGCTTGCGCAGATTCATTAATGGAAGAGTAGAGCTCGTCGAGGGTTTGACATTCTTTAAGATCATCATCCTCTACGTGACTCCACGAATTTGAATGAAGACCATAAGATACTAGGATGCTCGGACATAGCTCAGACACTCTCTTTTCGGCCCGGTCATAATCTTCACCGCTTTCGAGATTATCCCTGTCGTCCAGAACTTTCCATTCCTTTTCATCTATGCCAAACAATTGCGCTATTTGACTGTCATTTAGCTTAATGGCATAACTTTTTTTACAAGCGGGCGATATATCACTCGGGTGCTGATTTTCCCCATTATAAACGTCATTATATGAATGATAACGAAAAAGATAAGCGCGCTTTGGGAGCGGAGGATTAGTTCTATTGAAATATTCTAGCTTAAGATTGAGCATCTTTTCTCCGAACTCGAGATCATCGTCACTCATTCCTTCGAATGGCATTTGTCTCATCTTTTCAAACCGTGCAATTTGCTCCTCGGTAAGTTCATTTTTCTGAAGAAAATTATCCCAATTCTCATGATTCTTACAATCTACTTGGACAAACCACTCTGTCAGTCCTTTGAAATCAGTTTTACCATTTTGATATTGCTCGGTCGTCACAAAATTGCGTAAAGCCCGAGCATAAGCTCCGCCAATTTCTTTGTATTCCCAGTGATTAGGCTTCTCTTTCCCAGCATAAGGCATAACGCCAATTTTTGATGCAATTTCCGTCTGAAAATTATCCCAATGCTTCTGATCTTGCACAATATCCCCAATGAAACTATAACCATCAAAAATATTACCAGAATTAAATAGCCCAGCCAAATAATCTTGAATAACTTTTTCTTGATTCCAATCCCCAGCCAAGTTAGGTACTCTAAGCTGCTGCATGGCTTGTTCAAGTTTCACCATGAAGCACTCTCGATTTTCTTTCCGCGACCATTCAGAGCCATTGTGTTGACAATATTTCCACCCCTCCCGTTCGAAGATCGCCATAGCTTTTTCATGATTATTCAAATCATCGAAATCAAGACTTCCTTGATCAAGATTTGCCTGCCCGCCATTCCAAAAACGACTCTGAATGGTCGGCTCTTGATATTTATAGCCAAGAGCCTCTACGACATGGTTCGCAAATGGCAAAGCAGTAGGGTCACTCTCTTCTGAATGATCATAGCCAATAACGCAAACACCGGGATTCTGCACCCGAACGTCATCAATCTCGCTAGCTGGGCATAAAATTGTCGCATCAGAACCGAGCGTAACGCCGCCTTCAGTAAAAATATCACACTCTGTTCCAGCAACAAAAGGCGCTTTATTTGTGGCAAGCGGTACGTAAACAGCATATTTAGCATCATCCCAATTACCATAGGCATGACTCTCGACTTGACTGTTTAGGCAGAAGTGGACCGTATTTCTGGTTTGATAATACTCGAAATTTAGCTCCCGCTTCTCACCGTTAGCTAGTTCAAGCTCTTCAGTAGCTTGAACCGACTCTCCGCATTCTTTTGCAGTTGCGATCCTGCCGTGCGGCATATAATTTGTCTTGTGTACAGCGATTAGATCCTCGATACCGGCAATAGGTTCGCCGCTATGTTGCAACTCACCGGACACGTCTTCCAAAGTTAAAACTACGTTCTCCCCGCGCCTTGCACGCTCGATTTTCTGCTTTAAATTCTTGGCCAGCGAATTGTTCTCTACCTTATTTTCCGACAAATCACCAGCAAAAGCTACTTCCTTTAGGGATTCCCAGTCAGAAGCTTCGCTCATTGGGGTCCGCTCGCTGTTCCCAAAATCTTCCATCCGAGATATCACCTAAGCTCAAACATGAAGCTTTCGAAATAGTCGAAGCTAGTTGTTGGAGCTTTCTTATCAACCATTTCACCCTTTTGCAACGTGAACGTATCTGAAACAACATCAAGTACCTCCTCGTTACCCCCATTCTTCGTGTGCACTGGCCACATCACATGGATCTCCATACTATCATCGGTTATTTCGTTGATTCTAAAAATTAAATTTGCAGAAACTTCATAACTTCCAGACATTTTTCCAGCTTCCAGCTGCACCTTTACGTCGGCGCAGTACATCCCTCCTTTATGCAGATTATAAAATTCGATCTTGATAGACTCCGACGTTTTTAGTCCGCCCGGAGCACGACCAGTCACTTTTTTAATAACAATGAGCGTTGATTTTGCGGATTGAACCATACATACCTCCTTTGATTTCTAACGCATAAAAAATGCGACTATTTACTAGTCGCGAAACCAAACAGCTCACCAATTACGGAAAACTGCGTAAATAGCCGCATAATAACCATAATTGGCTGAATTAAACTGTTTGATTTCGCACTTTTATTATAGCATATTTTATACACCAAGCCGAAAAAATCTCAGAAACACCATAGCCCTCATTCCATCTCGATCATATTATTATATTTCGTGGCGAATTCTAGCAAACATATATTGACTTTTTTGACAATGTGTGATATAATGAAGGGATGAGGTGTCAAAACTATTGAATGACATCTTTAATGTCGGTGCCGTTTTGCCAGGCATCAAAAAAAAAGGGGGGTAACAAAATGACAAATAGTATTTTAACAGTAAATAACGACAAGCAACCAACAGTAGTCCGGTTCTTGGATGCGCTATTTGTAGTAGCTGACAGCCTTGATTATGGCGGGTTACAGGGCGAGAAAGGTACTCTGGCTGCGATCGAGCTGATCGATCATCTCCTTGATTCAATGCCGAAGAGTGACGAGCTTACCGCAAAGGCTCGTCGCCACATTATGCTTCTAAATTATGCAAAGAAATATGAAGGAAACATTGAGCTGGGGCGATGGTATCATGCCACTCTCGTGGTAATATTACTCCGTAAATTTCGCGACCACGCCGATAAATTGGCCGAATATGAGCAATTGACCTCCCGGTATTCCGAGTTATCCGATTGCATTCAGGCGTTCGCAAAGCAAGGCACACCCACGCTGCTTGATCCTGAATTTGTGAAAGATCAAAAGTCCAAGATATCACACCAATACGAAATGCTCTGCGAAAGGAGCAGACAATACCGAAACGATCAGAGGGAGTTGCGTGACAAAATCTATCATGAGTTAAGTCACGGTTGCGACGGTGTCAAGTGTCGTGATTGCGAAGATTTTGACCCCATTCAGTTTTTTGGGCTCGACCCGCAATTCCCAGCCCCTATCGGGGTCGTTATGTCGGAGGCGATATGGACGAGCCACGAGCTGAATATTCTGTTGGTAGACGCAAGCTATGCACCGATAATCGAGACCCTGTCGAAAAATAGACGCGATATCGCGCGGGAGATGCTCGAGGCTGGCGACCTGGACGCAAACCTGACGTTATGGCGCGCCATTGCCAGCATAAAATCGTAGCCAAGCAGTCATTTATTTACCATCCCCCTTCGTTCGCAAAGGGGGATATATTATATGTTATAATATTTCTATGCAGATTACGCTAGTTTTACATAATATTCGTTCGACTTACAATGTAGGGGCGATTTTGCGTACCGCCGAAGGCCTAGGGATTGATCAGATAGTTTATTCAGGCTATACACCACGTTACAACGACAATAACCTACTGCCACATCTCCGTGAAAAACTAAATCATCAAATCGCCAAATCCGCTATTGGTGCCGAAAAACTAGTGCCGCAGACAGCAACTGACGATTTGGCGAATTGGCTCGCGATAAAGAGGTTCGAAGGCGTAGCGATTTTTGGACTAGAAAATAATTTGGACGATTCCGAAAAAAAGCGACAGATCTTACTTGGAGACCGCAAAAACGACATTTCTGCACTAGCTAAGAATGGCTTAGTCCTGATTTTGGGCGAAGAAGTCGCTGGTATTCCGGCCGAAATTCGTCAAAAATGTGATTATTTCCTCGAAATCCCGATGCACGGACAAAAAGAATCATTTAACGTTTCAATTGCTAGCGCAATCGCGCTTTGGGAGCTTTCCCGCTAATCTATATATTATCATCTGCCGGTGACCTAACGAGCTGGCGAGCTAAAGCTTACCAGCCTAGAGATAAATTTTGAATTGCAAAGACCCGACGCAAATGCGCCGGGTTAAGCTTTTGATGCCACAAAAAAGATGGAGTATCTTACTCTGCTGCTTGCGCAACAATCGGACCGCTGTAGCCGGAGGCACCTTTACCTCTCTTTTGGCCCTCCGCCGGTTTCTCCACCTCCACGAACAGGCGGTAGACCTGTCCGTACGTCTGCTCCTCGAATTCCATATCGAATGCATATCGCAATTCAATATTCTCTGCCGCCCGAAACGGTATACAGATCTGGTGAAAACACTGCTCATCTGGATCAAACAAGGCAAACGTAATCGCGCTATCCTCCCCACGCGTAAGCCGCAACGGAGCAACATAATACCGCGTCGTAGAACGGTCGATCGGCTGCATATGATTGTACGCTATACAGTTAAACTCAATAACATACATCTCATCGGCCGACATTTCAGTTGGCACCTTCAGGTAATCAAGTGTCAATGGGCGCTCCTTGCCCTGATCGAGGTATACGGTAGCCGAGAGCGACTGTGCGAGAACAGAGTCCACCGAATTATTTTTCAGTTTCATTGATTTCGGAGCCAGCTCGTCGACCGACTCGCCAGCGAAAACCACCGACCAATCCGAGTTCGATATTAGCTCTTCACTCGGAATAATCTGCTTGCCATTGTACCATGATCCGGCTAACGCCTTTGGGGCATCACGAGACTCCCGAGGCCAAATATAGAACATACTCAAAACGGTAATCACTATGCCGGTAACGAATATTGCCAGCCCGCAGCAGACAACTGTCCTAAGCATACTCTTTGCCTCTTGCTCACTCGCCAATTTCTTACTAAATTTCTCCTGATCAATCATATGATCGATCCCCCTTTCTTGGAGTAGGCATCAAAAACTCAAAATTAAAGTACTTTTGTGCCCACCCACATATTATCTTTCTATTATAGCACACTTTATCCCAAAAATCAATAGGATGACGTCACCACCCAGTACTGCGATACACTTTAGGGCTATTGTTGTAATTTTTACAACAATTATGACTTGAGGAGATTCTGGAATCCCGATTCGTCTAGAAGTGGAATACCAAGTTTCGCAGCTTTCTCTAGTTTACTTTTACCGGGCTTCAAACCAACGATCAACGCCGTAGTAGTTTTTGTCACACTGCTTGTGACCGTCGCACCAAGCGCACGCAGGCGCTCTTCGGCTTCTTCGCGCCCCATATTATCTAGTGTGCCACTAATAATATAACTTTGTCCTGCAAGCGGCAAAGTTGCCTGATCGATAAACTGCGGCTCTACGCCAAGCTCTTTTAATTCGCGTAGCAACTTTGCATTATCCTCATCGGCAAACCAAGCCAAAATCGACTCAGCCACAATCTGGCCAATATCGGGGAGTTTTAACAATTCATCTTCGCTCGCTTCTTGCAGTTTTTCAATGCTAGTAAAGCCTTGTGCTAGAGTCGCCGCAGTCTGAGTACCGACATGGCGAATCCCAAGTGCTGCAATAAATTTCGCAAGCGGCGGATGTTTCGACTCTTCGATGGCCTGAACTATTTTCCTGGCACTGAGCTTTGCAAAACGCCCTAACATTGCAATTTTTTCCGGGCGCAAGCGATAAAGGTCGGCAATACTTCGCACCAATCCAGCATCGATCAGCGCTGCCACGTTTTTTTCACCTAAACCCTCAATATTTAAAGCAGGCTTCGAAGCATAATACTCAATCGCCCGTTTCAGAATCAACTTTGAATCTTCCCCTTTCACACGATAAACCACCTCACCCGTCGGCCGCTCGAATTCGAGCTCGGGATATTGAGATCTTAAAGCTTCCTCGTAATCAAATGCTTTGGCATTTTCTGGACGCAAACTAACAAGAACTTCTTTAATTTGCGGAATAATGTCGCCAGCCTTATAGATAATTACCGTGTCACCAATTCGCACATCTAGTCGCGCAATCTCGTCAGCATTATGGAGGCTGGCGTGGCGGACAGTACTGCCGGCTACTACCACCGGATCAAGGATTGCTACTGGCGTAGCTGCACCAGTCCGACCAATCGAGATCACTATGTCGCGCACTCTAGTACTACTCTCTTCGGCAGGATATTTATAAGCTACTGCGCCGCGTGGAGTCTTGCCTACGATCCCCAATTTCTGATAAACAGCACGGTCGTTAATCTTGATCACCATACCATCAGTATTAAAGGGTAAATCCTGGCGACTAGTCTCAAGTCGCTGGATTTCTTGAATCACATCGCCCAAACTCTTAAAGACACGATCTTCGCCGGAAGTCCGGAAACCCATTTGCTTTAGCCATGCGTAAGCTTCCGAATGCTTTGCAAGATTCGGCTCAACCAAATCATAGGCCATAAATCTCAGTCTACGCGAAGCGGCAATCCGCGGATCGAGCTGGCGGATACTACCGGCAGCTAAGTTGCGCGGGTTAGCAAATGGCTTTTCGCCACGTTTTTGCTGTTTTTGATTCAGCTCCTCAAAATCACGTTTAAAAATTACGATCTCACCTCGCACTTCAACGTGTCCCGGGGCGTCAATTTTGAGCGGTACATTTTCGATCGTGCGTACATTCATGGTCACATCCTCTCCGATCATACCGTCGCCACGTGTGACCGCCTTTTCAAGCGAGCCGCCTTCGTAATGCAGCGCACAGGCCAAACCATCCATCTTAATATCAGTGAAGTATTCCTGTACTGGACCGACTAATTTAGTATTAGAATTGTCCCATTCACATAGCTCATCTTCAAAAAAAACATCTGAGAGTGAAATCATCCGCTCTTTATGCTTTACTTTTTCGAATTTATCCAGTGGTCGCCCCGCCACGCGTTGAGTCGGCGAATCCGGAGTAATCAATTCTGGGTATTGCTTTTCAAGCTCAGATAACTCATGTTTCAGCGAATCGGCCGCCGCCTCCGACATAATTGATTCATCAAGCACATGATAATGATAGCGATATTCATCGATTAATTTGCGTAACTTCAAAATCCGTTGTTCAGCTTCTATTTTCGTCATCTAGCCTCCGAGATCAGTATTATTATTTTTCCTGGTAATCCAGTAATGCTCGATAATATTGATAAATAAAAGTTGCAATGTAAACAAACATGAAGCAGGTACAAGTCAACAGCATAAATGGCACAATCGGTACATTAGCTAGCCAATCAAAACTAGCCTTAAGCCAAAAATCAATTAAGATTACTGGCATCATGACTATAATATATACTAATACAGCCGTAAGTAAAAGCGCGATCAGACGTGCGATAAAATGAATCCTCCGTCCCATCATCAAATCGGATGCCGAACTAAGCGCAGCCAAAGGATAGACGCCTGGAGCCGTCACCGCTGCTAGTGCAATGAGCGAGCTTGAGAAACAGTAAACCGAAATCAGTAACATCGTAAGCGCAAAAATAAAGTAGACTAACGCATAAAATGGAGTTGCCAAAAAACCAGTCGCTACGGCTGCTGAGTAAGTAATTAAAACAAGCATTAGCGGAATAGCCTGAATGAGTACAACTATCAACACTATCAAAGTCGAGATCAGCGGAGCAAGCGCGTTATAAAGCGCATCACGAAGTTTCAACTTGTGGCCAGCCATAAAATGGCGCACAAGGTAAACTGTAACTAGCCACATCACTAGGAAAAGAATAAACATAAAACTGCGACCAACCTCATCAGTACCAGAATCAAGCCCGCCAGTCGCTACGGTAGATGAAAGCAATAGTGCTGCTCGCGCAAAAACACCGAATTTAGCAGCACCTTCAGATGCCTCAGCTTCGCTAATAGCATCTTGATATTCTCTATAAAACTCCTCGCTCATCAACCCGACCAATACGATATAACTCACAACCATCAACAGAACAAACGGTAAAAAAGTCTTAAAGTGACGAAAAATCATCCGGAAAGTCGCCATAATCTGTTCCATAATCCCAGGCGCTTTGGTAACACGTAAATAATCTTCGCGATATGAACGACGAAAACTTTTATGCGGATGATAATGTTGGCTACGCGTTTTTCTAATCTTTATATGAATTCTTTTAAAAAACTGCTTGACGTTCGCAAAAACAGAACCCTGACGAGGCTTTTTATGTGGATGATTTTTTGGACTCGATTTAGAATTTGCTTTTGCCATGTTCGAGCCTTTCGATGCGCTTTTCGATCGATGGGTGGGTGCTAAAAAGATTTTTGATTGCACCTTTTTTGAGCGGGCTATTAATAAACATCGCCTCGGTAGCCGGATTCTGACGATGCATCGGTCGACCATGGACTTCTAATTTCTTTAGTGCGGAAATCATCCCCTCCGGATAGCGCGTGATGTGTGCCGCCGAAGCGTCGGCGAGATATTCACGCTCCCGCGAAACTGCAAGCTGAGCCAGGCTAGCTGCAATCGGAGCGACGATCGAAACTAATAGCATCACAATTAGGCCGATCGGACTACTATCATCATCGTCATGATGGCTAGTATAAAGCATCATCCTGAGGCCTAAATCTGCAATATAACCGACTAGACAAACTAGGCCAAACGTAATCATGGACACTCGGATATCATAATTCTTAACATGCGACATTTCGTGCGCCATCACGGCATTCAATTCTTTGTTGTCCATGATGTCGAGTAAACCAGTAGTCGCGGCAACTACGGCGTGCTTCGGATCACGGCCAGAAGCAAAGGCATTCGGGGCTGGATCATCAATAATATAAACCTTGGGCATTGGCAAGCCGGTTGCGATCGAAAGATTTTCGACTGTATTATAAAAACGCGGATTATCCTTTTTTTGGATTTGCTTTGCACCCGTCATCGCGACTGCAATACTAGCCGAAGCGAAATACTGAACGATCGCATAGACAAGCGCCACAATAAATACCCATGTTAGTACAGCCCAGTCCTCAGTAAAATAAGCAACCACCCAGCCAATCGCTCCAACAATCAACACGAAAAAACCCATAATAAATATGGTATTTCGTTTATTTGCGGCAATTTGTTTATACATAGATCTAGACCCTGGCGCAGATGGTCTCACCTGCGCCTTAAGATATTTAGAATTTTACCTCCGGAGCATTGGCAATTTTCTGCTTCTCGTCTTCGGAAACTTCATAATAATCGCGCGTCTTAAAATGCCCAATCAGATTATTAATAATATTAGATGGGAAAAGCTTAATCTTAGTATTGAGCTCTTTGGCGCCAGCATTATAAAAACGACGTGCCGCTTGAATTTTGTCCTCGGTGTCAGTCAATTCGCTACTGAGCTGTTGGAAATTTTTGTCAGCTTTAAGCTCCGGGTAAGACTCGGTCACCGCCATCAACCGTGACAGTGCGCCCACAAACGAACCATCCGCTTCCGCAGTATCAGCTACCGAACGTGCACCCATCATCTTGGCACGCGCGTCCGAAACCGCTTTGATTGCTTCGGTCTCATGTTTCGTATAACCTTTTACCGTCTCAACAAGATTCGGAATCAGATCCGAACGACGTTTGAGCTGTACGGTAATATCCGACCAAGCTTCATTCACACGCTCATCAAGCTTCACTAAACTATTATAGGTCGCCCAAACCGCCGCGATCAAAATTACTGCAACAGCTGAAACGATAATCCACGCAATTGACATGTTTTCTCCTCAGATTATTGAATATATTATATCAAACTAGGGGGTTTTGTCTAGCTCAGGTTAAATCCAGCCAAGCGTCTCCAGCATACTTGTAAATACGCCGAGACCAGCCAATACACAAACGCTAATTAGCCATAGGATT
Source organism: uncultured Candidatus Saccharibacteria bacterium (assembly GCA_949063825.1). Lineage (GTDB taxonomy): Bacteria > Patescibacteriota > Saccharimonadia > Saccharimonadales > Saccharimonadaceae > Nanosyncoccus. Next base: position 3,099 of record CARSRA010000001.1, on the reverse strand, counting down.
AACCAGCAAAACTGCGAACGGGCAAAATTGCGTAAATTACGATTATTAGCACAAAAAGCTTGCCCGACACAAATGATCCAACCAATGAGCGGGATTGCATAAACGATCTCCCAACCAAAATACCCCCACATCGAAATCGGTCGATATTCCCCGTCAGGAATCCGTGACTCAACTGGGGCGACGGAAGCCGCACGTGTAGCAGTAGTTTTGCGAGCCGGAGCCTTAGCTGTAGTAGTTTTGCGAGCCGGAGCCTTAGCTGTAGTAGTCTTGCGAGCTGCAGCTGAACGTGTAGTTTTAGTATTAGTCTTTGTTGATGCTTTCGTAGTTTTTGTTGATTTAGTAGCCATTTTTACTCCTTTGGAATTTATCTAAGCTAAGTATAAGCGTTTTTGAATAAGGTGTCAATAAAGTATGGATTAAAAAATCGCAAGCATTTTTAACTAGAAACGTAAGCCTTATGTTATAATGGGGGCGTAAAAGAGAGGTAATATATGTCAGAAGCTACAGTACCGACGGTGGGGTCCGAAAAATCAGTCAAAAAAACTAACTTGGAAGACGTATCCAACGATCCAAGCGACATAAAGAAAGACGCCGCGAAGTCTAAGGCGAACCAAAAGCCCAAAAATCGCAAAAAGAATGTGTCAACAAAAAAAATGAACACCGCAAAATCAGCTGCCGCTGATGCGCAGGTGGATGATGCGGAACAGAAGCCAAAAAAGAACAAGTCTACGCGCAAAAAAGCCGTTGATCTAGATACTTTCATGACCTTACAGGATCAAATTGCTGCAAATCAGAAAGAATTGCTTGATAGTATCAGTGCAACTTTCCAGACCACTATGAATACTCAGCTAAAGCGTGCCGATCGCCGACGTCGCTGGAATAATATTTTACGCGATCTGATTATCGTCATCCTCGTTTTGGGTCTAGGATATGCAGCTCATTTGCTTTATAACCTTGGCTATCGTATCGAAGGTACCGAAATCATCAACACCGAAACAGCACATCCAACCAATGAATCAACTGTGTCCAACGAGCCAGTCAAAGATGACGCCTGGTATCTTGCGAATTACAGCTATCTACTCGACCAAGTAAAAATTGACCTTAGCGCCGATAATGTTTCTGCGTATTATCTCTATAGTGACAACCACACCCTGCGCGACATCAAGCCAGAGTATTTGCTCAATATGGCTTATCGTCAGGTCGCACGCGAACAAGCAAATTCCGCCGAGCTTGCTGACACCGGATCGTCAAATGGTGCCACAATGAGCGTCGAGAATGGTGTTGTAACCCTGCCTACTGGCACTCTAAAAGCTGAATTTACAAAGCTCTTTGGTGACAATGTAAAATTTTATACGTCCAATTTTAACGCAGGTTGTCTAAATTTCACCTATCAACGCAGTAATGATACCTTTGAGGCACAAAATCAAACCTGCGTACTCAATCAACATCGTGAAATCATCGAAAAAATCGATCGCATCTACCAGGAGGGTGAAGTGATGTATGTCATCTCGCATGCTGGTATCTATGATAAAGATGAAAAAAGCTACTACAATTTTAACGACTTATTCCGCCCAGTAGCAAAAGATGCCAAACAGGAAGACTTCGATCGATACAAAGATCAGCTCAATCGCTATCAATATCAGTTCCATAAATCTGGCGAGAACTTCTACTTTAATAAAATCACCAAACTAGATTAGTTTGACAGTAGATTACTAGCTTAGCTTACGCAAGAAGAGCCAACGCGCAAACAATACAGCAATCAGAGCAACGGCAATTGCCCCGAGAATCCCCCACGTCGCCTGTTGCCAAGCACTAAAAAGCGTAAGCCAAGCTTTGTTAAGATCAGCCTGCGCCCCTTGATTAGTCAAAGGTACTTCTATGTCATCAGGTTTAGATGTCGGCTCTTCAAGCGAGGCACCCACAGTGGCGGGCGCATCAACAATGCTGCCAGCATTCTCCGTCGCATCATTCGCAGCCACCTCCGGCGCACTGGGCGAATCAAGAGACTGACGTTCAGATGATTCAGCTACAGCAATTGCATTTGCTTCTTCTTCCGATAAAATCGGCACTTGCACCCGAGCAATCGTACCCTCGTCAGGAGTTTCCTCCGGACGATCTAAAACCGTGCTATTGACAGTATAAGTATCGGAATGCTGGAGGAAGTAACCGCTAATCGTACCGCTCAGCATAAAGATCGCCAAAACGGTCAAAAGAAGCCACTTTCTGCGCATAAAATAATCCCAAACAAACATATCTATTTCTATTATATCACGCTTAAGTATAAAAGTCAATGGAAAATCTAGATTTTTAGATCATTCGCTGGCTTATTGTTGTATTTTTTACAACAAGATAGTCTCGTTTGCGAATGAATTTCAACACTTCCTCAAATGTTATCTGGAGAAATTCTGTATGACGAAGTCGCCAAATGTTATAATTTAGACATGAATAAAGAAATCGAGGCAACCTTCCTAAATATCGACAAGGATGAATATCGAACGACCCTCAAACAGGCAGGTGCAAAACTTATTCAAGCGGAAACTTTGATGCGTCGCAGTGTATTTGATACTGGTCCACACTCCTTCTTGCGTGTACGCGACGAGGGGCGACGAATTGTGATAACTTATAAAAATATTAAGGAGCAATCTCTGACTGGAGTTGACGAGATAAATCTTGAGGTAGATAGCTACAGTGGCGCAGTGGCACTATTGGAAGCGGCTGGGCTGAGATTGAAATCGCGCCAAGAAACTTTGCGCGAAGAATGGGAATTAGACGGCGCCGAAATTACGATCGACACCTGGCCTGCACTCCCGGCATATACGGAAATCGAAGGGAGTAATAGTGAAATTGTGAATAAAGTAGCTGAGCAATTAGGTTTCTCGATGAATGAAGCACACTACGGCTCTGTCGACCAAATATACCATCATTACTATGGAGTTAATCAGAAGGATGTGAATTATTGTCCTGAAATTATCCTTGGTAAAACGCCCTCTTTTCTTGATGGGCTCGAGCTCATAGTCTGACTCTTCGCAGCGGATACGTATGTACATCCCCCCTAGCTCTTTTGGAAGTGTGAAAGACGCAACTGAGATTCATAATGAC